>JBIKJE010000010.1:0-58232 GCA_044361165.1 Crocinitomicaceae bacterium
TGTCTCGAACGGTAAAGGGTTAATTGAATTTAGCTTTAATGAAACTGGATTTGATGCGAAATGGAAAGCGGGTATTGAAGAAGGACCTATGAAAGGGAAATGGGTGGGGAAAATAGTGAATTCAATTTCAAAGGATGAAAATATTCTCTCGGGTAAAGGAATTGAATCATATAAAAGATATCTCTCTTACTTTTTAAGTAAAGACGAATTTGATGGTGATGTGATTCCTAGTATTTATCTTGAGCCTCTCGGAAAAAAGTTTTTTCAAGAGTTACTTCCCGATTTGGAGGTGTTAAGTTTTGAATTAGATAATGATGAAAGTGCCAAGAGTGAAGGTGGCAATTGGTCATACACAATATTTTATCATATTCCATCAGGTTCCATTTTAAGAAGTAATTTCACAATTGGTGCCGAAACATTTGGTGAACAATTTTTTGATTCAAAGGTTATTGCACTAAATGAATATTCCATTGATATGCAATCATACCGTGGCTTGTGGAACATTAGAGGATTGGTTTCTCCTTTAGAAGATAAATGGGATATTTCATTTTACGATAAGTCTCTTAAAAGTGTTTTCAATCCAGATGTGGTCTCGGAAATAAGTATAGAAAATATCAAAACATCAATTGATGCTGATGTAATTTTTGAATTTGTTAGTGAAGTAATCAATTTACTAAAATCAAAATCATGATAAGATATAACGAGGAGTATACTATTAATAATGGTAGCGGAAATATCACTTTTCAAAAAGGTGCAGAAAATGAAGTTTCAGCTGTTTACAACAGAGGAACGATTCATGCAGAATGGCACTACGAAGTTTTGAAGGGGATTTTTTTAGACACACAATCAAAAGGAAGAGGTTTAATAGAATTTACTTTTGCAGGAGATACGTTTGAAGCGAAATGGAAGGGCGGAACAAACCCAGGGCCGATGAGAGGAAGATGGAATGGAGTATTAAACACATCTGTTTTAGAGAAAAATCCAGTATCAATTGATGATGAAATTAAAACTGTTTTCAATTCTTCTGATCAAGTTGAGATAAGAGTAGTTGTTCAAAAGTTTGATTTCTATTCAGAAAATAGTGTTTCTGAAACAGCAGAAATATTCGATTTAGTAGGTTTGGAATATGAATCCATTAATTGGAGAAACCAAAGTGAACTTATTGAAGACTACTGGTGGAAGCAAGAGGAAGAGTTTTATCAGTTTTTATATGAAAACGATGTAGAAAATGATGCAAGTGAATATTCGGATTGGTATGAGTTTGAAATACGTGTGTTAAACGACGAAGGAGAGCTTGTTTTTAATGAAATTGTAAGAGGATAATATGAAAAAATTTGCAGCAAAGAAACTAGGCTATGGCAATCCAAAAGGAAATTTTTGGTTCATTGGTCCGGAAGAAGGAGGCAGCGCAGCGTCTCTGCACGAGCGCATGAACGTTTGGAATGAGCTAGGTTCTGACGAGCATTTTCACGATCTTAAAAAATTCCATCTAATCTTTAAAAACGGAACTGAGCGATTTTTCGAAGGAGAAGTAAAACTGCAAAAAACATGGAACGGATTAATTGAAATTCTATTTGGTATTCAAGGCAAAGAAAACGATTTGGAAGCAAAAAAAGAATATCAAAGTACTCAATTAGGAACAACAGGTGGTGAAACTTTATTGGCCGAACTTTTTCCATTTGCAAGTAAATCGCTCAATGATTCTGAATGGATGGAATTGTTTGGCGAATCAAAAAAAGACTATTGGGATAAATATGCTAGTCAAAGAATGCAGTTAATTGCTGAGCAGATTGAAATCTATAAACCAAAATTTGTGGTGTTTTATAGCTTAGCATTTGCTCAACATTGGGAGCAAATTATCAATCAAGTTGGAGGCAAGAAAATTGTTCAAAATTCATCTGATACCAATGTTTCCATATTTAGATCAACTGATACAACTTTTGCAATCATTGCTCATCCAGTAGCTTTTAGTATGAATGGAGATATCAAAAGAAAAACTGGGCAAAGTTTAACGAATTGCTAATATCTTATTTAAACAATTCAAGCACCCAAGATGGGTAAGATTCATAAAAAAAAGACACGTTAAAAATAAAATACGTAAAATAAAACTATCAAAAAAATTAATCCTATTACCAACTCAAACGAAAATCCCCCACTTCAATCTAAAAGTGGGGATTTTTGTTTTTGAACTATTTCAACAATTCGAACACCCAAGAATGTCCTGTTTTTTTGGCGAAGGAATAAACATTTTTTTCAAGCATGGATTTGATTTCGCCATCAGCATAAAGCAAGGAAGTGGAAGCTTCGATAACCAATCTTGAATTGGTTTCGTTGTCGTGCGCCGCTGATATTCTTATGGGAGGAAAAATTGTTGCGTTTTTCACGATCTTTTTCTGAAAGCTATGAACTGTAAAGTGAATAATTAATTCTCCGATGCTTTCAATTTTATTCTCCATTTCATGGTAAAGTTTTAAGACCATTTCTGAATAATTCATTTGATAGGAACTTTTGAAACTTTCGAGAAAAAATGGTTTTTGATTAAAAAATAACTATATTTATGATGGAAAATTAATCAAAATGAGTTTATACCGATTATGTTTTCAATATAGTCCAATAAACAGGACTATATTACCTGCGGTGAGACTTCGTGGTCAAACTATATCGGCATTATACCGGTTTTTGATTGGACTAAAATGCATTGGACAATGGTATTACACAGCAAAGCAAAAGACGAAAGTAAAATAACGAGTCTTCATTTATTTGAAGAACAACAACTGCGTACTGTTTGGGATTCTGAACAAGAAAAATGGTATATTTCTATAGTGGATGTAATAGTTGTGCTTACAGAAAGTAGAGATGCAAATGCCTATTGGAGAAAATTAAAACAAAGACTTAAAGCAGAAGGAAATGAAACCGTGACGAATTGTCACGGTTTGAAAATGGTAGCTACTGATGGCAAGATGAGATTTACTGATGTAGCTGATACTGAACAACTTTTTCGTTTAATTCAATCTATTCCTTCACCTAAAGCAGAGCCTTTTAAACTTTGGTTGGCGCAAGTGGCAGCAGAAAGATTAGATGAATTACAAGACCCTGAGTTGAGTATTGATAGGGCTTTAGAACAATATCTGAAATTAGGTTATTCAGAAAACTGGATAAACCAAAGGTTGAAAAGCATTGAAATTCGGAAAGAATTAACAGATGAATGGAAAAAGCGTGGTTTAAAAGAGGGATTACAATTTGCCACGCTTACGGATATCATTACCAAAGCTTGGAGCGATAAAACAACTAAGGAGTATAAAGTGCTAAAAGGATTGAAGAAAGAAAATCTAAGGGACAACATGACCAATACAGAATTGATTTTAAATATGTTAGCAGAGGCTTCTACAAAAGACATATCCATCGCAACCAATCCCAAAGATTTTGAAGAAAGTAAAATTGTAGCCAAACAAGGAGGTAATGTTGCCAATGTCGCACGGATGGAATTAGAAGCGAAAACTGGCAAAAAAGTGGTATCCGAATTGAATGCAAAAGATGTTTTTAAAAGCATAGAGCAAGAAAAAACCCCAAAGACAAAAAAGTAAAAAGGTTGCATTTTATTTGAATAGATTGCTTTTTTTATTTCTAATTCAGATAAAATGTGTACCGAATTTAAAAATCAGTTTCATGCAAGTCATTTTATTTCAACAATTCGAACACCCAAGAATGTCCTGTTTTTTTGGCGAAGGAATAAACATTTTTTTCAAGCATGGATTTGATTTCGCCATCAGCATAAAGCAAGGAAGTGGAAGCTTCTATGACTAATCTTGAATTGGTTTCGTTGTCGTGCGCCGCTGATATTCTGATGGGAGGAAAAATGGTTGCGTTTTTCACAATCTTTTTTTGAAAGCTATGAACTGTAAATTGAATGATTAATTCAGCGATGCTTTCAATTTTATTGTCCATTTCACGGTAAAGGTTTAAAACCATTTCTGCATATAATCCATACTGAAAAGCACGTTTCAATTGACCAGAAAAAGCCAATGCTTTGATGCATCTTGCAACAATCCAGCAAGTATCGTAATGATTGAATCGTTGACAATGTTCGATGATCCTCTCTAAATGAAAAGTTAATTTATCTTTTAATTTTTTAGTTCTAAAATCCAATAAAATTTGAATTTCAAAATACCTCGATAATTCATGAAAATGAAGATTTTTTAAAGGAATATTTTCATTGAACAGGATGGATGATAACATTTTTTCATCGACCGGTTTCTTCTCATAAATGGCTTTTGAAATCAAAAAGCAATGCAAGAAAATTTGATTGTTTGATTCAGTTAAATTTGATTGATAAAAAGTTTTTAAAGCATCTGAATAATAATTATTTGGATCGTCCTCATCTACGTAACTTTCATAAAATAACCAACGTCCATTTTCAATTTCAATCAGTGCATTCAATAATTCTTTTTGTTTTGGATGTTTGCGCACAATGTTCCCTAACAACATTACCAATTCATTTTTTAGCGGACTGGTTTTTTCAAAACTGGTTAATAAATGTTGTACACTTTTCCAATCTTCGTTGGCAAGCGCAATCTCCAAGGTCACCAATGAAAAAGGCCCTGTCTGAAATGAATCAATTGGTGAATAAAGCGCCGTATCTAATTCGTTTTGAATTGTTCTGCAAAAATCGGCATAGGTTTCAAATTCTAAATAGTGGCAAAATAGATTTAAAGTAGAAGTATAAGGTCGGTGATTTGCTTTCAAAATGCCTAAAAATCGTGCAATTGTATGTGCAGAAACATGAAAACCATTCAAATTCATTTTGTCTGAAATCAGCTTACAATCGGCAAATTCTTTGACATCAATACCTGTTTTTTGTTGCAAGCGCTTTGCTAGTTCACGCACATACAAAGTGTCGTAACTTTCATGGGTAATTTTTTGCATGCACAAAGAAAACATCTTATAAAGTTAGTTAATTGCATTTAATAAAGATGCAATGAGATGCAATGGAGGGGTGTTTTATTAAAGTATATTTTTGGTGGGATTTATTGAAAGAAGGTAAATATGGACCATAAAACAACCGTTTATTTTAGAATTACTCTTATCGATTGTGATTGTATTGCAGATGTAATAAAACAAATAGAGGGAATTAAAAAGCTAGTTTTAGAATTAGATGAAGTAGCTTCCTTTGAAGTAATCAGAGGGAATGAAATTTTCAAAGGCACTACTATAAAATTTTTATTTGATGAATTAATTGTTTTTATCTACAATAATCTAACCGATGACGGTTGTGTTGAAATTGCAAATGCGGGTGATTACAGTGAAGACGATTCAACGGTTAGGAAACATCTTTTCTCTAAATCTTTTATATTAAGTGAAGAACTTGAAAGTATCCAAATTTATTTAAAATCAAATTTAGATCGCTCTGTGGAGACTGAAAACTTAATTAAATCTAAAAGTACAGTCAACAATATCAAAGTTAGTCTTTTGGATAAATTCGGATATCAAGATTTTAAACTTTAAATTCCAAGCGATGAAAATAGAATCAAATACAGACATTTATAAATTATAAATTAATGAATGTGAATATGAAAGAACTAAGGGAGCTTATTCAAACCGATTTGACTAGTTTATATGAAACAGATAGAGTTGAAAATGCCGTTGAAATAAACAAAAAATTAGGCTTCGATTTCATATCAGATAATTTTATTCCCATGTATTTTTCAGGAAATTTTGAAGCCCAAACCGTTTTTGTTATGCTTAATCCTGGCAGCGGAATAAATAAAAATTATTCCTTTGCTGAAAATGAAAAATATAAATATTCTTCTGTTGACGATTTTATTCAAAATTATATAGATAAGCATATAAATTACGGAAAAAATGACGCTACTCGACTAGATAATTTCGACTTGAAACAGGCAGCTTTTTTACTAAACTTTGAAGATTCAGGAATTAAAATCCCAAATTTTATAATTGATTTGAAGAATCATGAACTAAAATTAAAAGCTAAAGAAGCTGTACTAATGAATAAACTCCAATTGGAATTGATACCTTATCATTCTTCAACTTTTGAAGGTTTATTAATGAATCAGAAAACTGCCATTAAAAACTATGAGTTGTTTGTTCCTCACCTAAATAGATTACTCGACACTATCTGTTCTTTTGAGCGAAAATATGTAATCTTTGGGGCAAAGCAATTTTATTTTTTATTCCAAGCACACAATCACAACAAACCTGATTCAGTTAGATTTAAACGTGATAAAAACTTCAAAATAGAGGGTTTAAAAAACAGTGTTAACATCAGTCTGATAGAAATCAGTCATAAAGGTCATTTATTTAAAGCAATAATTCCCCACTCTTTTCCTCGGAGAGATTTGCCGAACGCATATGAAAAAATGAGTAAATATGGTTCCTTATGCTATGAGGAATATCTGTCCAGCCTCTAATTATTTGATTATGAACATTTCAAATGTACAAGAAGTTTACTCAAGAGAATTTAGAGTTTTTGACGAAAAAGGCAAATTAACGTCACAACGGTCAATTAAAGCAAATGAACAATTGATCGGAATCGGAACTGATTTCTATGTCACAGAATGGAATCGTATGCTACTTGTATTTAATGAAAAATCAATTGAAACAGGAAGAATGTCATTAAATGAGTTTACAGTAAAGAATGTAACAGGAAACAACATAAACCTTTTGAGGGGTTCAATTTTGAGAACTTTCAATAAAGATCTTAAACAAATAAGTCAACGTAATAACTAAAAATAAAATATATATCATGAAACAGGAAATAATTAAAGACAAGTATGGCAATCAACAAGCGATATTGGAAACAAATGGTGACACGACTATTTTGTTTGATAAGTATCGTGTCAGAATTGCAGAATACAATTCAAAAGAAAATGTAACTTGGGATAAGTACCATGTTAAGATAGGAAGCGGAAATCTATTAATGACCTTATTGCCAAAGTAATAATTGAAGATTAAGGTAGATTAGTATTGTAGTTTACAACTTCAAAATAAATGCTGGATTATCAAGAATTAATAAGAAATCCTATTAACTCACATAATAATTCCCCACTCTAATCTAAAAGTGGGGAATTTTGTTTTTATTGAAATTTGATTACTTCAATAATTCGAACTACTCACAGAAGCTATTTTAACTGATATATAGGGTAAATTAAAAATAATTGAATAAATGCAAAAGTTAAAGCAATTAAGCAGAAAATTGAGATTTAAAAAGCTTATAATTATTTATTTATCATTTGTTTTTTTGTGGAATACGACAAGAACACTTTGGCCAGATGTGATAACTCAAAAAGTAATTGTAACAAAAATTGAAAAAGGTTCTTTTTCCAATGCTTGGTATAACATTGAAGGCCCTTTCAATCGAAAGATTACTGTTACTGGTCCTGATATTTCTTTTATTTACGCAAATTCAAATCAGAATCATTTTAAAAAAATCAAACAACAAGACGCTATTTGGGTAAACATCTATTGTATAGGTGCCCCAAGTTGGTTTGATGTATTTACTTTTGGTAGAAAATTTAATTACGTTTTAATTAATATTCCAAAAACTAATCCAATTGAAAAAGATAAAGATTCAATTATCTGGACAACCAACACTATAACGGCAATTGTAGCTGTATGCTCGATTCTAATTGGTTTGATGTTTAAGAATAGGAAAAAAATAAAGTCTCCTGATTAATTAGTCAAAAATAGATACACAAAGATGGTCTATTAACATAAAACTATCAAAAAATTAATCCTACTACCAACCCAAAATGAAAATTCCTCACTATAATTTAAAAAGTGGGGATTTTCGTTTTTAATCAATCTCAATTTCGCAGCTATTTCAGAAAATGTTATTTTTAACATTTAATAAACTTCGATTTAGAAACTCTGAAAATCAAAATCAACAACACGCGTCAATTTGTATTTTTTTCTCCTCTATTTTGCATTAATCATAGGATTTACTTTTCTCCAAAAAAAGGAAATATTCAAGGGTGTATTCAAGGTTTCTGGACAAAAATCTTGGGTTGTTTCTGGCTTATCTTTGTTTATGTACTACGTTTCTGTTGATCAAGGTCAATTGATTACGGGGGTCATTCACCAAAAAGGAATCTCTGGTCTTTGGATATTTTGGGCAAGTATATTGGGCGCTGCTTTTGTGCCAATTGTGTTGGCGCCACTTTGGTCTAAATTGAATTTCATTACAGATAATCAGTTTATTTTATTTCGATTTTCAGGCAAATCAGCCAAAATTTTGCATCAATTTAGATCTGTTTATGTAGGAGGAATTGTAGTTGCTTTTTTAATCAGCTTCCATACACTTGCGTTTAGCCGAATTATTCAACTTTATTTCAAGATTGATTTAGACACTTCGATCTTAATTACAGGAATTATCCTACTTATTTTCACCTTAAAAAATAGTTTGAACTTAAAATTCACATTGGATGTGTATCATTCTGTAATCTATGTTATTAGTCTAGCCATATCTTTTTATTTCCTTTATAAATTGGCCCACGGCTGGGATCATTCTATTCAGATATTAGCCAAAAAAAATCCTGAAACATTGTCGATTTTCCCCAAATCAACGGATTCCTCCAACTGGAATTCAATCTACTTATACTTGGGTGTATTGTGGTGGAGCACGCAACTTTTTGATGGCGGTGGACCAGAAATGGCGAGATATACCGCTGTCAAAGGAAAATGGAATGCCATTAAAACAGGTTTATTGCCAGTGATTTTGAACTTATTTCTTTCGGTGATTCTTGTTGGAATGGCTATTTTATCTGTTTCAATTCATCCCAATCAAAAAGAAGAAATTTCCTTTGTTCAAAATATTTTCGAGTCAGTTCCAGATTGGCTAGATCCTGTTTGTTTGATTGGATTTTTTGCCATGTATATTACAACCGTAGAATCCATGCTCAATTGGGGTGGTTCGTTCCTGACCATTGATTTTTACAAGACCTATTTGAAACCAAATCAATCTAAAAAGCACTATGCCATTCTATCCTTTTTGGCGATGACATTCATTTGCGTTCTTGCGATTATAATCACGAGAAATATGAGCAGTTTAGAAAGTGTTATAAAAGTGGTATTCTCAATTTCGGCGGGCGTTGCTCCCGTGTATATCTTGCGTTGGTTTTGGCTTCGCATCAATGCTTGGAGTCAACTTTCAGCAATGATTGCGTCTGGAATTTACACTTTAGCCTTTAATTGGTATGTTTCGCTACATCCGATTCAAACGCCCAATTTCAATGAATACAATTGGCAAATTGTAACCGTGACCCTTTTGACAACCATTACTTGGATTATCGTGACGTTTTTGACGCCCAAAGATGATGTGAAAACAATTGCAAGATTTAAGGCAATATTGCCATCTACGAAGGAGATTTTAAGGAAAAGTGGAATTGCTTTTTTGTTTGGGGGATTTTTGCTGGTTCTTTTAATTGTGGTGATTAAAATAATTATTTATCTCCCAAATAATCTGTAAAATCCCAATAATTACTTTTTTTAATTCCAGGGATTTTTTCTTTCCGCAGGCGATCATTTAAATATTCCCAACAATCATACCCTGAAATTTTTTCGACACCAGTATAATTGTCCATCGCATCCAAAAAATCTGATTGAACTAAAGACAATATGCCAGATATTGGTTTGCCCAAGTGCAATCGACCATTTATAAATTCTAAAATAAATTGATAAATTTTCTCTTTGTCTTCTCCAGCAAAAAAGCGAATATCATAAGTTTCATTAAAAAGTTGGTAGTCTCTCAATTTACAATCATCGTGGTATGCCGAACCTGAATAATTGTAATAGAGCTTGTCATTTGATATCCAATTATACTCTTTTAATTCTTCCAATAAATTGCTAATTTTTTTACCCGGTTTATACGAAAATTCTTCATAAAGAATAGGATCAAGTTCGATTTGTCTTAATAATTCTTCTCCTTTAAAATCGGTATATTCTAGGATAAAACCAGCTCGAAAAAGAAAACGTTTAATTTGTTTGGCAGTGGTAAAATTGCCATCAGGCTTTGGAATCAATTTGATAAGTTCATTTTTGTTTTTCGAAATTTTAATGATTTCACCCTTATTAATAGGTAGTAATGGATCATCATGTTTATATCGGAGGTTTTTTATCAAAGCAAAGCATGGCGCTTCACTTAAAATAGATGCATAAGAAAATTTCATGTTTTATTTTTTAGGTTTGATAATTTAAAGACTAACAAAAAAATTAGTTACTCAATTTTATTCGCTTTTTTAAAATCTTAGTAGCAACCTTCATTACATAAAAGTGAGGTAGTAATTCTTGTTCATATTTTGCTTTTAAGTAGAACTTATAAAGACCGAAATGCCCACCTAACATCATTAAAAAAAGGAATAAATTAAAACCCTGAAAAATGAAATGTAAAATGGCTATAGAAAAAAAAGATGATAGCGTGAAAAGGAAATAACCAATAGGAGAGCTAATCCGCATCAAAATATAATATAAAATAAAATTTAAAAATAATTGTAGTTTACTATTTTTTTTTGCTTTCAGTTCAGCAAAGAATAGTTCATCTTTTTCGGTAAAAACAGGCTTTTCCATGACGTAAATTTTAAAGTTTTCACCAAAGGAAAAGCAATTTAAAGGGTATGTCAATTGTAGGGTGACAGCTGTGTGTCAATTATGGATTAATACCCCCCAAATATATCGCTTGGAAATACTAGCTCCGAATCATCATTGAATTCAATCTTTTTGAAAATTTTTGCGTCGTTTGTTTTATCTTCGATGCTATTTTTATCAACTTTTGGGCATTTATCTGCCTTACTTGTCGTTTTTCCTTTCAATGAGTAGAATACTTGAGTTTCTATTTGTCCAAGCGTTTTTACAATATTTTCTTCTACTGGACAAAAACAAAACCAAAAATTATTTGCGCCATTAACAACTAAATCCAAGGTGTCATAAAGCGGATTACCGTATAATAATTGAGCTGTAATTGGATGGTTTCGTCCAATAGAAACGATATTAATCTGAGGGAAAATAGTTGTTAAAAGCTTAGCGTCATTGTGGTAAATTATTGAGTTTTTTGTATTGGAAATTATATCCATTAAATTGTTGCTGTCTCTCTTATATCGGGAGTCGACAAAGAATTTTTTCCAGTAATCAAAACTGAATCGAATATATTTATCTGCATCCGATTTTCCCGAAATATTTCTAACGTCACTATGTTGGGTTAATCTTTTAAATAAACTACTTTCTGTTTTACCTACATAGTAAGGAATAAATTGGTGCTTTTTCGGGTTGAATTTGAAATACTCAGAAGTGCAATCTGTTGGAAATAATAACTTCCCTTTATTGTCAATGTCGAATAAATTTCCCCAGATATAAATACCAGGTTCATTTAGATCTGGAATTTCGAATGTATTTCCAAGGTCGGTTTTAATTTTGTAAATATTTGCAGCATTTTTCTTTAATATTCCTGTTTCATTAAAATCATTAAAATGAAATGGCCCGAAGAAACTATTTTTTTTCATAAACAATTAATTATAATAATGTTAAACCAATTTAAAAACAACATTAGGGTTTGAAATAACGGAAAAAATTAATAATTGAAATCTCATAAAAGCAGCATTTTTTTCTTCTTGATCTTCTTGATTGATTACGTATTTAAAATAATTAACAACTGAATTGAAATCAGAATCTTCATGAATATGTGAAATTGTACCTAATACAAAATCTTCATATTTTGCAAAATTAATCCAGTCCTTATAACCTACTGATTTTAATTTATCAAAAAAACACTCCCTGAAATCATATTTATTAAATGAGTTATAATAGTTATTATTACCCCGAGAACATAAATATGAAAAGGACACTGCTAGTGCCTCTTCCTGTGGAATAAATTTTATTGTCTTGTGGTATTTAAAAGGAATTAACACGTCGCAGAAATAATGAAAAAGTTCGTGATTTAATACCATATCAAATACCATAAACAATATTCTTTTTGCATCATTAATTCCAAGATTCCGATCATATGATTTTTCAGCTTTTATTTTTTTTTGTATTAGTATCTCTTTTGATAAATCTATGATTAGCTTTTTATTAAAAGTAATAACACCAGGACTTCTCATTGCTTGGTAGGTCCCTAACCAATTATCATCACTCTCAATGTTGAAAATATTCGATTTTACTTTTATTTCATTTGCATCCAAAATATCACACTCTTGTTTAATCATAATTTCTTGAGCCACTTTATAAAATTCATCCCAAATCGTTTTTTTTATTTTGCTTATTTCATTATTTCGAAAAGTTCGAGTTAAAAAAAATTCCATTTTTCTTGTTTTTCCATTTATTAATATTCTTATCCGGCTCGGCGGAATACATTTTCTAAATCCACTCCCCCCAAACCCTCTGATCCACATATGGTACCATTTGGTTGTCGCATACCATCATCGTATGTCCCGTTCCTCCTGTTTTCGGATTTCGCAAATCATCATAAAAAAATCCAAAATACGCGGGCGAAACACCTTGTGATGGTGCTCCTGTTACTTTTACGGTATCTCGAACGATATATGCGCCTTTAATGGAGTTTTTAGGATCAATTCCTTTCTCATAGGATTCCACCAAACCTTTTTGTTGTTTGTTGCGCTTTGATTCATATAAAATTTGAGGCTCGACTGCCAAATTAATATCATCCAACGAAATACGTTCATATGAACCGGGCTCTTCTTTTACACTTTTCATGTGGTCGTTGAATGGAACAATTGCCTGAAAACGTTTGGGGTCAACAGACATAACTCCTTCTTTGAAGAAAGCATCAGCTCCACCTGCATTTCCACTTCTGAAAATAACATGTTTGGTGCTTGCAGCCAACAAACGACTTATTTCAACTAAGCGTTTTTCATCACTTTTCAAAACCTCTCGCTTCCCCTCCAACAAAACAATACAACCTTCCTTGTCAAAAAGGCGAATAAACTTTTCTAGCGTCATGGTGCTAGGATCTTTGATTAAAACTCTCATGGTTATAAAAAATCAGCGTAATCAGTGCAATAATTATATGACAATGAATAAAAACGAACGTTTTTTCATTGGGAAAAATACTAAAAAAATTGGAATTAGAAATTCTGTTCCACTATATTCTTACAACCACTATTTACCAATTGAGGTAAAAATAATATAGGGCGTTAATTATTAGTATATTTTGTAATGTTTAGTAAATAATCAGTGTAATTCAACAATTTTTGCTCCTTGTCCAATTTAATTCGCCAATCCCAATAAAACCTGCGATATTTATCTCCTTGAATAAAAAAACGTAGTATAGGTTCTTTGCCCTTTTTCCAAAGTTTGAACCACACATGTCCATCAGTAAATTGGAAAGTTTTACTTTCTAAATTTCCAGTATAAATTTTTTCTATCCAAATTGCTAGAAGGTTAATATCTTCTCTTGTTAAAAATTTCAAGTGCGTTTTGTGTTTTTTTCCAGCTTCAGTAATTATAATGCAGCTTCGATACCACCAATCCACTTTTTCACCTATCGAATTTTGTACATTGCCTTGGATTTTAATTTCAAAAGATTCCCCTATGTGATTTACTATGCGCATTTTTATTTTTTAATATCCTCCATTAAGTATGCTTTTTTTTCTTCATCGAAGGTTATTTCTTTGGAAACTAAAATCGCTCGAATTGTTTTTAAATCCCTTAAAATTGTACGTTTGGAAACGTTAGCCATTTTCATTACATCTTCGATATATAAATATTCACCTTCAAAAAGAAGATGGTAAATAAAAAACAATCTATTTAATTTAACAGTAAGTGCTTGTTCTCTTTTATTTAGATTTTTGCGATAGTGTTGCCATATATCTATAATTACAGAAACTTGTTTTTTACTAATAATTGGTTTTGAAATAAAACGTGTCTGGGGAGATACTCTTCTCAATTTTTTAGTTGTACCGACAATTATCAATAGTAGATTTAATTTTTCTAATTTATCAAGAAGAATATCATTATCAAAAAAATTTTCGTCTATATTTTCCTCATCCACAAAAACCACAACATCATCCAAACCAGTTATTTGATTTTTACTTGTGATGTTAATAATGTGACTTTTCTTTGAGCTAAAAACCTCTTTAATCAAGTTCAGATTTTGATCTTTAATTAGCCAAAGTGCACATGTAATATCTTTTAAATCGATTCCCATTCAACAAATATATTTTTAATGAAATATCCTAGCAATTATATCGTGACATAAGTATGTCTTTTATGGTTGAATATTTTTAAGTTAATGAAGATAATTAAAAAAACATTTTAATTACTAACACTTTAAGTATTTTTTAAGCAGATTTTTTATTAGAAAGGTAAAAATGCTCAACCAAATTCATTTTGATTACATAAATTATACTTTTGAGATTTCTTTTATAACTTTACATGTATGAGTTTGTATTTACCTAGAGGAAAAAGATGGCAAAAAGTTGAAGGACAAATTAAAGTCGTAGTTGAAAATTCAATTTTTATAAATTCTACAAATGACTGGTTAACTGCATCAACATTGATTCCATTTCCCTTGGAAGTATCTGAAAATTTAGAAGAAATATTTACAAATTATATTGAATATGATTTAAACTCAAAAAAAAACCATATAATTAAAGTGGTCGCATGTAAAGATTTGTTTTTAAAGTAAACCTAAAATGCATTTAGTAACATTTTAGAACACAATAAACAACAAATCCTTGAAAACATTTATTGGTATTAATTCATTTAAAATCCCTCCACAACAAACTCCCATCACCATAACTCAAAAATCGATACTCATTTTCCAACGCAAATTGATAAATCGTTTTCCATTCTTCACCCACGAATGCGTGAATCAACAACAACAAAGTAGATTGCGGCTGGTGAAAATTAGTCAAAATGGCATCGACCATTCTCAAAGTGTAACCTGGTGCTATCAATAATTGCGTTTTGGTTATTAAACGATTTATATTTTTGTTTTCCATGTATTTAACCAAAGATTCCAGTGCAACATTGACGGAAATTTCTTGTGGTAAATCGTAAGCATCCCATTGTTGAATGCCAATTTCTGAAAGATCCAATTGCGCATGTGTATGCACTTTGACTCCCATCCAATACAAACTTTCCAACGTTCGCAACGATGTAGTTCCCACAGCAATGAGGTTCTTCGGTAAATGCTGCGCAATGGAAATGATGGTTTGCAGCGAAACATCGATGAATTCTGAATGCATTTCATGTTCACCCAACGTTTCGGTTTTTACCGGTTTGAAAGTTCCCGCGCCTACATGTAAGGTCACGAAAGAAGTCTGAATTCCTTTTGCTGAAAGACTTTGCATTACATTGTCTGTGAAATGCAATCCAGCAGTGGGCGCTGCCACCGAACCGTCATATTTGGCGTAAATCGTTTGATACAAGGCCTTGTCTTTTTCCTCAGTATCTCTATTGAGATAGGGCGGAAGCGGAACAATTCCAGCATCGCTCAAAACTTCAGCAAAGCTGATGTCCTTTCCGTCCCAAGAAAATTCGATCAAGAAAGAATCCGATAAACGTTCTTTTTTAGTAGCCGAGAGGGTATATTTTTTCTGTGCGGTTTCTATTTGTAAAACAAGTGTTTCTTCTTTCCACTTCTTAGCACCACCAACCATGCATTTCCATAAAACAAGGTCTTTTTGAAACATGGCGGTCGTGATATCGGAATAATGATCGGCTGGTTCAAGACAAAATATTTCTATTTTACCACCAGATTGTTTGTTGAAAATCAATCTTGCCTCTACCACTTTGGTGTCATTCATGATCAACATGGTATCTGAAGGCAGAAAAGAAGATAGATCGGAATAAATGGCTTGATCTATTTTTCCATCTTTGTAAATCAACAGTTTGCTTGTATCTCTCGGCTCAACAGGATATTTTGCAATTTTTGCTTCGGGCAAATCGTAGTTGAAGTGCGCCATCGAAGTGCTTTGTACAGTGTTTTTTGACATAATCAATAAATTCAAGTGTACAAAAGTACAATTGAAATGAGTTTACTCCAACATGTTGCATTACAATGAATTTTAGGAAGTACTGATAAACTTCTTTTTTCATTAGGAAATTAACAAAACAAATTCCATAAATTTACACTCAACTTAGAAAAGAAAACAATGAAAAAAGATATGAAATTCGGTACAAAAGCCATTCATGCTGGCGCGCATCCAGATCCAACAACAGGTGCAATCATGACGCCTATTTTCCAAACTTCTACTTATGTGCAAGAAGCGCCAGGTGTAAACAAAGGTTTTGGGTATGCACGTGGGAAAAATCCTACTCGTGAAGCTTTGCAAGAAAATATTGCCGCGTTGGAAAATGGTAAACATTGCGTTTGTTTTTCTAGCGGAATGGGTGCTACAGATGCAGTGATTAGAACTTTGCGTCCTGGCGATGAGGTAATTACCGGTGATGATTTGTATGGTGGTTCTTACCGTTTGTTTACTAAAATTTACGAACCTTATGGAATCAAATTTCATTTTGTGAATTTGACAGACGCTTCTAATATTGAGCAATATATCAACGAGAATACCAAAATGATTTGGGCAGAAACGCCAACCAATCCAACAATGCAAATTATTGACATTGAAGCATGTTCAAAAATCGCTAAAGCACATAATTTAACTTTGGTAGTTGACAATACATTTGCTTCGCCTTATTTGCAAAATCCATTGAATTTAGGTGCTGATATAGTGATGCATTCAGTTACCAAGTATTTGGGTGGTCACAGTGATGTAGTGATGGGCGCATTGGTTACAAACAGCGACGAATGGCATGAAAAATTGTATTTTGTCTTGAATTCATGTGGGGCAAATCCTGGTCCGATGGATAGTTTTTTGGTGATGCGTGGAATCAAAACTTTGCATTTGCGTATGGAAAGACATTGTTTCAATGGAAGAAAAGTTGCTGAATATTTGAAAAATCATCCTAAGATTGAAAAAGTATATTGGCCTGGTTTTCCTGAGCATCCAAATCATGAAATTGCTAAAAAACAAATGCGTGATTTTGGTGGAATGATTTCTATTGTTTTGAAAGATGCATCAATCGAAAATACTTTCAAAGTTGCTTCATCTTTCCACGTTTTCTCTTTGGCAGAGTCATTGGGTGGCGTTGAATCTTTGATCAATCATCCAGCGACGATGACACATGCTTCGATTCCAAAAGCCGAAAGAGAAAAAGCAGGAGTTGTAGATAATTTATTGCGCCTGAGTGTTGGGGTGGAGGACATCGAAGACATCTTGGCAGATATCGAACAAGCCTTGGCATAAATGTCAAAAACATACATCATCACAGGCATTTCGAGAGGAATTGGAAAAGCTTTGGCGGAACATTTTCTCTCGAAAAACCAATCAGTCATTGGTATTGGTCGAACAAATTCAATTCAAAATCCAAACTTTCATTTCATTGAATTGGATCTATTAGATTCTAGTGCTATTGAAAATTTGCAATTTCCAATAATTCAAAGCGAAGAAATTATTTTGATTAACAATGCTGGAATTATTGGGAATATTGAACGTATTTCCTCGATGAAGGAAGATTGCATAGATGAAATTATGCAAGTCAATGTCATTGCTCCAATCAAATTAACGCGAAAAATAAGTGAATTTTGCGGAAATAGTAAACAATTTACGCTAGTCAATATCAGTTCCGGTGCTGGGAAAAGACCAATTCCTTCGTGGGCAGGATATTGCGCTTCAAAGGCTGCGATTGATTTATTTTCTCAAACTTTTTTGTTGGAAGAACTTGAATTGGGAAAAACTACGAAAGTATATTCAGTTGCACCGGGCGTGATTGATACCGACATGCAAGTTCAAATTCGTGCGACAAAAGAAAGTTCATTTTCTAGCTTGGAAAACTTTCAAAATTTGAAGTCAGAACAAAAATTAGAAACTCCAGAAAGAATTGCTTTGAAATTGGATAAATTGCTAAACATCCCATATTCGAATCATGTTTTAATTGCCTTAAATGACATTAATATTTAGCATGATTTTACCGTTTAATCAATAAAAAACGCATTTAACCAATAAAACTTTCATATTTTTAAACCTTTTTGTAACTTGTGGCGTTTTAAATAAACTCAAAAAATAAACTATGAAAACTCTTTTGGACAAATTCCGATTTGCAATTATTGGAATTAGCCTTTTCTCCTCTTTTTCTTTGTTTGCTCAAAATCAAACAATCGACTTGTCGAACACAAGAGACGGTGAAACGGTAGAATATTGTACTACTCACAAAAAAATGCATGCCTTGATGTCAAATCCTGAGTTCGCTGCTCAGTATGCAATTGATCAAGCTCAAATGCAACAAATTGAACAAAATTTAGCTGCTAATCCTCCTCAAGAGCGAGTGGTTTATAAAGTTCCAGTGGTTTTTCACGTACTGCACAATGGTGGAGTTGAAAATATTTCTAAGGAACAAATCATGGACGCTTTGGCAATTTTGAATCGTGATTACAGGTTGCAAAATTCAGATGCATTGAATGTTCATGCAGATTTCAAAGCAAGTAATCCTGCAGCAACTTGTGTTCCTTCGGATGTAGAAATTGAATTTGTTTTGGCAACAAAAGCACCAAATGGTACTTGTTTTAGTGGTATTACAAGAACACAAAACGCATTGACTTATGATGGTTCGGATGGTGGTGATCAAGTTGCTGCGATAGTTAGTGGAAATGATGTTTTTAATGGTCAATGGCCAGGAAATAGATACATGAACATTTTTATTTGTGCAGAAATAGGAGGTGCAGCTGGTTATACATTCAATCCCGGTGGTTGGAGTGCGACTGCGATGCAAAATGGAATATGGATTCTTCACAATTATGTAGGTTCAATTGGAACTGGTTCAGTAACAGGTTCAAGAGCTTTAACTCATGAGGTGGGTCACTGGTTAAATCTTTCACATACATGGGGAGGAAATAACAATCCTGGTGTTGCTTGTGGTTCTGACCAAGTAAATGATACTCCTGAAACAAGAGGTGTTACTTCTTGTGCATTGAATGAAAATTTCTGTGGCCCTAGAGCTAACGTTGAAAACTACATGGATTATTCATACTGTTCTAAAATGTTCTCTGCTGGCCAAGTTGCTAGAATGCGTGCAGCAATGACAACTTCTAATACTGGAAGAGCAAATTTAATTACAGCTTCAAACTTGGCAGCTGTTGGTGCAGACGGAAATGTTTATTTGTGTCAAGCCAATTTTACTGTTCCTAAACAAGTAGTTTGTGTTGGTGAAGCTTTACAGTTTTCTGATGAATCATACAATGCCGCATCTGGTTGGAATTGGACTTTCCAAGGTGGAAATCCTGCAACATCTACGGCACAAGATCCGCTAGTTACTTATACAACGCCAGGAACTTACACGGTTACATTATCTGCTACAGACGGAACAAGCACCGATGTTGAAACAAGAACATCTTATATTACCGTTTTGCCTTCAGGAGTTAGTATTCCTTTCTTTGAAAGTTTTGAATCTTACAATCAGACATCTGATATTACTGGCTATACAATTGATAATTCTTTAGCTTCAACTTCAACATGGAATTTGACAAATACTGCTGGAGCAACGGGATCTAAAAGTATGAAATTGGGTAACTTTACGCAATCAGGTACAAACTATGATGAATTGATCTCTGCTCCTGTTGATTTGTCTTCAATCACTTCAGCTACAAACGTCACGTTATCATTCAAATATGCTTACCGTAAAAAAGCATCTACAAACAGTGAAATTTTGAAAGTTTTCTTGACTTCAGATTGTGGTGATACTTGGCAACAAAGAAAAACAATCACAGGTACAAGTTTATCTTCTTTGACTGAAACTGCTGATTGGACACCGACTTCTTCTGATTGGGTAACTGTTCATATGACAAACGTTACTACTCAATATTGGAATGAAAATTTCAGATATAAATTTAGATTTGATGCAACTGGTGGAAACAATGTATTCTTAGATGATATCAATATTTACGCTGGACCACCATCAAGTGTAAATGTTCTTGGAATTGAAGAGCAAATTGCTGTAGAAGGTCTATCTGTTTTCCCAAACCCAACGGAAGGTGAATTGAACGTTACTTTCAACGTGGTTTCGCCAAAAGCAATGACGTTTGTTGTAACAGACGTACTCGGAAAAAGAATTCAAACACAAAACATTCAAGCTGCAACTGGTTCAAATGCTGTGATACTATCAACAGAAGGAATCGCTTCAGGAATGTACTTATTGCAAATCGGTGACGGTAGCAACAAACAAGTTGTTCAGTTCATGGTGAAATAAGCAAATTTATATTACAAAAAAATCCCTGAATGAGCCTTCATTCAGGGATTTTTTTGTTTCGATTATTGGATATTTAGATCATGGGTTATTGTACAAAGAGATTATCTCAAAATAGCTTAATGCAATCTATCTAAAAATCCAACATTCCAATAATCCAATAATCTTTATCTGTCCTCAAAAATTCATTTCCAACAACACTTTTTTAGAAACATATTTCTTCAATTTCGGATCGTATAGTTTTCTCATTTCGTAAACAAATTGAATCTTTTTACCCTTCAATTTCGATGGATATTCAATGTACGTTTGATCGATGGTGATTTCATCTAGCCACAAAACGTTTATTGTTTCGCCACCTTCAGTTTGAACGCTTAGTTGGCAAGGAAACGAAGCTATATCAACCGTTGTAATCGTTCCATCTTCAGCCAAGCGTTCAGTTGCAGCACTCTCCTTGGATAATTCTTCAATGGCCAAATCTTGAAACTCTTGGTCTTCACCCAATAATTTCATCGTCATTTCAGCAAATTTTGGACAATCGTAAACCATTTGTTCACCGATTTTTTCGCCAATCATTTCCATCGATTTCATTAAATCTTTTTCCGTAATTCCAAATTCGGTTTTTAAATCTTGCAAGTTATCGCCTAAGTTTGGGGAAACACATTTAACAATCAATCCCATAAATTCATCGTAATTTTTCACAGCAGTTTTTTCATTATTCAAACAATTGCAGGATTTATCAATTACAATTTTAGAGGCTTTTTGAGCTGCTAGATTTCCTGTCAACAACAACAAGGTGAGCATTAAGTAGAATTTCATTTTTTCATTTTTAGAATAGATGCAAACTTAATCGAAAAAAACAGAAGACATCAAATTAGTTTTTTGTTGCATGAAAGTTTACATACAATCGATTATTATTATCCAAAACTGTAAACTACCTTTGTAAAACAAATTCACACCATTTTTTATGAATTATTACGGTCAAAACAACGATACAATTTGTGCTTTATCAACAGCGAATGGGATGGGAGCAATTGCCATAATTCGAATTTCTGGACCTAAGACTTTTTCTATTTGCAGTGCTATTTTTTCTAAAAACTTAGAAGAAACCACTTCGCATACCGCCCTTTTCGGTAGAATTAAAACGGCTGATGGAATTGTTATCGATGAGGTCTTATTGACCGTTTTACACGAAGGAAAAAGTTTCACAGGCGAAGCAACAGTGGAAATTGCTTGTCATGGTTCAATCTACATTCAACAACAAATTTTACAATTATTGATTCAAAATGGTTGTCGCATGGCGGAACCTGGCGAATTTACGATGCGTGCTTTTTTGAACGGAAAAATGGATTTGTCGCAAGCTGAAGCTGTCGCAGATTTGATTTCCTCGCAATCTCAAAAAGCGCATGAAGTGGCGATGAATCAAATGCGTGGTGGCTTTTCTTCGGAATTAAAGGAATTGCGTGAAAAATTGATTCATTTTGCCAGCTTGGTAGAATTGGAACTCGATTTTGCGGAAGAAGATGTTGAATTTGCTGATCGCTCCCAATTGAAAACCTTGGTGGCAGAAGTTTTAAACTACATTCACCGTCTTTTGAAATCATTCGAACTTGGAAATGCCATTAAGAATGGTGTTCCAGTGGCGATTGTAGGCGCACCAAATACAGGAAAAAGTACTTTGCTGAACCAATTGGTGGGTGAAAACAGAGCGATTGTAAGCAACATTGCTGGAACCACGCGCGATGTGATTGAAGAAACCTTGAATATTGCTGGAATTTTGTTCCGATTGATTGACACCGCAGGAATTCGAGAAGGGTTGAACGAATCTGACAGTGACCGCATCGAAGCCATTGGAATTGAAAAATCACACGAAAAAATCGCCCAAGCACAATTGGTTCTCTTAATGAGCGACTTTTCTGCAAATGGTTCAGCTTCCGAAGGACACAACACCATGTCAACAGACGAAACAATCCGTTGGGCAAGCGAATTACAGGCTGAATTCCCCACAAAAAAATTCTTGGTCTTGGCCAATAAGTTAGATATTCGCAGTGAAAATTCAAGCATAGAAACTAATTCAGATATCGAAATACAAGCCATTTCCGCCAAAACGGGATTAGGAATTGAAGACCTTAAAAGCTGGTTGGTCGCACAAATCCAATCTGGTTTTGACAGCAGTCAAGAAACAATTGTCACGAATGTGCGTCACGTTGAAGCCTTAGAAAAAGCTGCTTTTTCCCTCAATCAAGCCCAAACAGGCCTCGAAACAAACGTCACCGGAGATTTCGTTGCGATGGACATTCGCCAAGCGATGTTCCACTTAGGAAGCATTACAGGAGATATTTCTACGGATGATTTGTTGGGTAATATTTTTTCTAAGTTTTGTATTGGGAAGTAGAAAACCTTAACTTTGATAGTGTCAAATGATACTATCAAATGAAACCACCATATCAAAGAACAAGTAAAATAATGAGTTTAGTTGTTGCTATTTCAGAGACAATAGGACAAATTAATGCCATGCATTTGTATAAGCCAACAACTGAATTACGTAAAAAAAACCGAATCAAAACAATCAAATTTTCATTGGAAATTGAAGGAAACTCTTTGACCGAAGAACAAGTTACTGCGTTGATTGATAATAAGAGAATTATTGCACCTGTAAAAGACTATTTAGTTCACTTCAAAAATATATCTGCACCAACTGCTAGTAGAAATTTGAAATTCGCTACTACTTGAAAAAACAGGGAATAAAAACATGACCAAATATAGGTTTAGTTAAACAAAATTTGGATTTTACAGTAAAGTTGAAATATTATTTTGGGCCTTTTCCGGATCTTTCTCTTAATAGAAATTTGAATTCAAAGTAATTGGTGGTAATTATTTAACTTCAAACTCTTCACAAATTCACTTTGTACACGTCCGTTTTATTTCGTCTGATATTTTTAGCTTCAAAACCGCCTGCTTCAGGGATTTTTTCCATCAATGAAAATACTTTACAATTGGCTGGCAAACTTTTGAAAATGAGCGTAAATCGGAAAAATCCATTTTGCATCACGATGGTCCATTGTGGCGCGAGAGAAATGCCGTCCCAAAACATCAAGGGAATTTCAGTGCCATCTTCAGTCACTAAATAAGTAGTTTTCCAAATGCGCATGCCCATCCCGTGTTCGCAAGGAATAGCACAATGCACAATCACTTGTTTTTCCTCGAAAACAATCGGTTTTACTTTGACTTTGATTTTTTTCTTGGGCGCTACAATTGTGGACATTTTTTCTCCGAAATTTTTTGGAGTGCTAAGTTAAGGAATTAACAGTGCATGTAAATTTTAATCTCAAATTCTTTTTTACTATTTTTGCAACGCTAATGGTTATGAATATCTTTTGAAAAAATTCCCCAATATTATTCTTGTTTTTCAATTCATTTTAATGGTCTTAGGTACTTTTCTCTTTGGAAATTTTGCCTATGCTCAAAAGGAAATTGCGATTTCAAAAACTTCGGAAAGAATTCAAATTGATGGGAAATTTACCGAAAATACTTGGAAAACAAACGTTTTGGCAACTGATTTTTCGCAAATTACGCCCGCGCCAGGAAGCAATCCTTCGCAAAAAACTGAAGTGCGTTTGAGTTATGACGACAATGCTTTATATATTGCTGTGACTTGCATCGACGAACCGCATTTGGCTTCCAAAATTCTTTCTTTGCGCGATGATTTTCATGCGAATATTGACAATTTCAAGCTTTTTATCGACACTTACAACGACGATCAAAATGGATTCGTTTTTGGAGTCAGCAGCATGGGTGTGCAATACGATGCAAAAATTTATCAAGGCGAGGAAAGTCCTGAGTTAAATATGGTTTGGAACAGCGAAGTTGTGCACACAGAAAATGGTTGGCAATTGGAAATCAGAATACCTTATTCCGCGATTCGGTTTCCGAAAACGGCGGTGCAAAATTGGGGAGTAAACTTTGAGCGCTACATCAGTCGAAACCGCGAAGTTTCATCTTGGAATCCTGTGAAACCTGATTTCGAAAATTACATGGCGCAATGTGGTCAACTGAAAGGCGTGGAAGGAATTGCACCACCTTTGAGATTGGCTTTGATTCCTTATCTTTCTGGTTATGTGAGTCATTATCCATTCAATGAGCCAACTGTCAAAAATGTTTCGGAGCAACTCAATGGTGGAATGGACATCAAGTTGGGATTGAATGAAGCGTTTACTTTGGACATGACATTGGTGCCTGATTTCGGACAAGTCGTTTTTGATAACCAAGTGCTGAATTTGAGTCCTTTTGAAATTCAATTCAACGAAAACAGGCAATTTTTTACTGAGGGAACTGAATTGTTCAATAAATCGGGATTGTTTTATAGCCGGAGAATCGGAATTCAGGCACCTAGCAGCGTTTTGACGACCTTATTGAACGAGAATGAAATCTTGAGCGAAGTTCCTCAATCTTCGCAATTATACAATGCTTCCAAAATTTCTGGTCGCACGAAAAAAGGACTTGGAATTGGCGTTTTCAATGGAATCACCGCGCCACAAAAAGCCAAAGCTTTCAATTTGACTGACAGCACAACGCGAGAAATATTGGTTTCACCACTCACGAATTACAATGTGTTGGTATTGGATCAAAACTTGAAGAACAACAGCAGCGTTACTTTGACCAACACGAATGTAACCCGTTCAGGTTCGTTTTATGACGCCAATGTGACAGGAATTGATAGTAAATTTAACACGAAAGACAATCGATATTTTGTAGGCTTTTTTGGCGCTGTTTCAGGGAAATATTACAATGATAAAAAGCAATTTGGGCACACAGGTGGAGTGAATTTGGGAAAACAAACGGGAAATTTTACCTTTTCATCCAACTATTACGAAGAATCGGATACGTATGACCCTAACGATTTGGGATTTTTGATGAACAACAATAGTCGCGTTTTCAATCAGTTATTCAGTTACCGCATTTTCAAGCCTTTTTGGCGACTCAATCGATTGACAACCAATCTGAATGTTTCTTACAGTCGTCTCTATAAACCAGATGTTTACGTATCAACAGTTGTTTCTCTAAGTGGCTTTGTCAACACAAAAAAATTTCATGCCATGGGATTCAATGTCGATGCAACAGTGACACCCAATTATGATTATTTCGAACCGAGGGTTTGGGGGAAATTTTTCACGCGACCAAAAGCAATTAATTATGGCGCTTGGATTTCGACGAATTACCAGAAAAAATTTGCTTTAGATGTCAATACATTTTGGACTTACATCGACCGTGAAAATTGGCAAGAATATGGTTACGGCGTTTCGCCACGTTGGAGAATCAGTAATCAAATATTCCTGGTTTATGAATTGGAACATACCCTAAATAAAGGAACTCAAGGTTTTGCTGTTCCATTTGGAATTCCCGCAGAAACGACCAATGCAATTCTCTTTGGAAATCGAGACAGAACCAATGTGACCAACACGATTAATTTGCGCTACACTTTTACCAAAACAATGGGCTTTACTTTTCGATTGAGACATTACAGATCCAACGTGAAATACAATTATTTCTATGATTTACAGGACAATGGAAATCTAGCGCGAAATACTTTCACCGGCTTGGATGTCAACGGAGAATCAGCCTACAACACCAATTTCAATGCGTTTACGATAGACATGGTTTACCGTTGGGTTTTCAAGCCAGGAAGTGAAATCAATGTGGTTTGGAAAAATTCGATTTTCACTAACGACAAGCGCGTGCTGGAAAGCTACATGCGAAATTTGAATTCAACTTTTGAAAATGGCGCACTGAATAGCATTTCCATCAAAGTGATTTATTGGTTGGATTACCAATCTTTGAAAAGTGCTTTGAAGAAGAAAAAGGTTGCTAGTTAATGCGTCGCAATCGCATTTTCATCCAAAGAAACACCTTGTTTTTTCAAAATTCTTCTCGCTGAAAAAGCAAAAATTACCAAGTAAGCAAAACAAACGGCTCCAATCACAAATGAAAATTGAATTCCAATAATGTCTGCCAATTTACCTTGAATTGGAGGCAAAATGGCACCGCCTAAAATCATCATGACCAAAAAGGATGAACCTTGAGATTGATGTCCGCCCAAACCTGCCAAGGAAAGTGAGAAAATCGATGGCCACATGATGGAACAAAATAAACCACAACTCAAAAATGCGTAAACTGCGGTCAAACCTGTAGTCATCATTCCAACGATAATCGCTGCAATTCCCAAAAATCCAAAAACGCCTAAAGTCAGTGCTGGTTTGTCTTTCGTTAAAAATGAAGCAACAATTTGAAAAACCACGCAACCTGTGTACATGTATAATTTATCAATGTTATAGCCAGCCAATTTGGTGAATCCAAGCACCAAACCAAAAGCAACCAAAGGAACGATTACTTTTAAAATCTGTTTGGTTTGCTCAGAAAAATTGAAAGCATTGATAGCCCCAGCCCAACGACCAATCATCAAGCTTCCCCAAAACATCGCGATAAATGGAGCAATTTCAGAAGAACCGTAACCGCCAAATTCTTTTTGTTTCAATAGTTCTCCCAAGTTACTTCCTATGGCAACTTCCACACCAACATAAGCGAAAATCGCCAACATTCCCAAAGTCAACTGCGGATATTGCATAGCGCCCCAACCTGCTTTTTGTTTTTTGCCTTTTAAGAATGCAAATAAAAGTCCAGCAACAACGACCAACAATCCGCCCGAAAGCCAGTAAAGTCTGTTTTTTTCCAAAGGGATTTTAGTTGCAATTAATTTGGCTTGAATTTCTGCCTCATCTTGATTAATTTCTTTTAGTTTGATAGGATTAAAATCAATTTGTTCTTTGGTTTTATGAATTTCATCAATCCAACCTTCATAAACCACCAAGTCTTTAGCCTCCTTCGTTCTGTAACTATTGAAAACAGGCGCAAAACAAGCAGCTAATAGCACGGTAATAATCAACAATGTGTACATTGCTTTTTTGGGCTTTACACCTTCAATCATGGTAGAATTTTCTTCCAAAATCGGTGTGATTTTTCCTGCAGGAACTTTTTTAGACAATCCAAAAAGTGCCGCAACTCCTACAAATAAAATTCCTACAAAAGCATATAGAATAATGACTTTCGTCAAAGGAAGCGATTTAATCATGTCATCGCTGATTGCTGAAGCAGTTCCGAAAAGTGCCAATGCAACAATCAATGGTCCGATTGTCGTACCCAAACTATTGATTCCACCTCCCAAACTGATTCTGTTTCCACCAGTTGCCTCGTCTCCGAGCATAATCATGAATGGATTGGCAGAAGTTTGTTGCAATGAAAATCCCAACGCAACGATGAAAAGTCCGAGCAACATGCCGACAAAAACATTGAAATAAACCGAAACAATCATAATCGCAGCACCAAATGCGGAAAACAACAATCCGTAAACGATGCTTTTCTTGTAGCCCCATGTGCCCACAATGTCTTTGGAAACCGTGGTGCTGAAAATGAAAATTCCCAAAGCGCCCGTGTAATAAGCGATGTAAAAAGAAAAATCAATCAACTGACTCTGAAATTGATCCAGGTGAAAGTAGTTTTTACAAAAAGGAATGAATACACTGTTTCCTGCAGCGATAAATCCCCAAAAGAAAAAAACCGTTGAAAGGGTAGCAAGTGCACCGTAATTTGTTTTTTGATTATCTGTTTGTGACATGGAGTTGAGTTTTTCTATTAGTTTTTAATTAAATTATTTAGAATTTCGTCTGTAAAAACTGAAATTCAAACTTTTCCCGACTTTACACGTTGTTAAATTATTTAACATTAATTGTCGATTTGTTGCGCAATTTAAAAATAAAATTTAATATTGTACAAATTACCATAACAAATAATTGAATGCATAAGATTTTAATTTTCATCTCGTTTCAATTTATCGTTGGTTACACTGCAATCCTTTTTGCACAAGTAAACAAAGTCACAATCGTTTCAGACGATGCTGGTCAATGGCAATTGAAAGTCAATAACGAAAACTACTACATCAAAGGTGGTGGTGGAACTGTTCATTTAGATGTTTTGAAATCTTGCGGCGGAAATACCATTCGAACTTGGGGAATTGAAAACGCACAAGAAATTTTGGACGCCGCACAAAAAATGAACATGAAAGTAATGTTGGGTCTGTGGGTGCAGCACGAACGTCATGGTTTTGACTACGACAATCAAGAAAAAATTGCTGCACAACTAGAATCTTTTCGTTTGGCAGTTAGAAAATACAAAGATCATCCAGCATTGTTACTCTGGGGCGTTGGAAACGAATACGAGTTGGAATACAGCAACACGAAAGTTTGGGCTGCAGTGAACGACATCGCCAAAATGGTGAAGGAAGAAGACCCAAATCATCCAACTTCAACCGTTACAGCTGGAACAAATCCTGAAAAATTGAAATTTATCAAGGAAGTAATGACAGCCGTGGATATATACGGAATCAATACTTATGGCGATATTGAAGGCGTTGAAAAAGTATTGAAAGACGGAAATTATCAGGGACCTTACATGATTACAGAATGGGGACCAAACGGACATTGGGAATCACCCAAAACGAAATGGGGAACTTCTATTGAACAAACTAGCACAGAAAAAGCAAAAGTTTATGTAGACAGATACCAAAAATGCATCGCAGGTCAAGGAAAACAATGTATTGGTTCTTTCGCCTTTTTATGGGGACAGAAACAAGAATATACCCATACTTGGTATGGCTTATTCAATGAATCAGGAATGCCAACAGAAGCAATCGACGCATTAGAGTTTGATTTCACTGGAAAGTATCCTGAAAACAGATGTCCATCGGTGGATTCAATTCATTTCAATGGTCAAAATTCGGTCAAAAATGTGATTTTAAATTCAAAGGAAAAATATGAATTTGAAGTCTTTGCAAAAGATTTGAATCAAGACAAATTATCTTACGAATGGGAATTGTATCCCGAAAGTACTGATTTGAAATCTGGGGGTGATGCTGAGGCAAAACCAACAATGATTCCGGGAAAACTGAAAGGAAAAAACAGTTCAATGGTTCAACTTGTTGCGCCAAACTCTGAAGGAAGATATCGCTTATTTGTAACGGTGAGTGATGGAAAAAAAGTTGCTTATTTGAATGTTCCTTTTTACGTTCAATACGATGCAAACGGTAGCGCTAATGCGAAATCGATTCAATTTAAAAAGCAAGATTTAAAATCATTTGATGAAGAATAAAAAGCTACATATCGCTTCACTTGTTGTCGGTTTTGCATTTCAAAGCTTTTTTGGATTGACACAAACTCCTGCAGATACATCTCAAAGTGAATCTGGAGTAGGTCTTTTCCCGAAAAAAGCACCAAAAGCCTTAGACAATATTTCAGTTTCTGGTTATTATCGTTTTTTGGCTTGCTATTCAAGCATGGAAACGCAATACCCAGAATTTCAAGGCGTCAATAAACGTGTGTTTCTGGGTGACGACAGTAACATTCCAGAATTGTTGTTGAATTTGGCGTTGAGACCATCTAAAAATACTTCAATTAGCACCGATTTTTACCTGTGGAATCCCATGACAGGTTCTGATAAAAATTACGTCAAGGGATTAAATTTAGGGATCAATTTAACAGGAACGCATTCTACTAAATACGGAATGTTTTCTGTAAAAACAGGCGGAATTCATTGGTATTCATTGAGTCCGATGACATTTGCGACTAACATTGGTTACAATCGGTTCAGTTTGTTTGAAAGAAATCCGTGGGATCCAAATACAAGTTCTGTGTTGGAAAGATACAAACGCTTTTACACAGATGGCGCTTTGAATCAAGACATTCGTTGGGGACAACAAGCTTTTCAAGGTTTCATTTTGGAAGGTGCGCGTTTGCCGAAAGATTTTTCATTCGCGTTCATGCACGGAAAATCTCAATTTAACGGAGGTGCTTTGCCACTGCCAAATTCGATGACAGCTGGAAAAATCAAAAAGAATTTCGGTTCAAATTTCATTAGTGCCAATGTCATTGCTAGCAAAACGTTTTCTGACAGTTTAACTAAAAACGTTATAGGTTATGAATTGATTACTTCTGAATTCAATTTCAAAATCAAAGAAATAACGTTATTAGGGGAAATTGGAGCTGGAAATTACCACAGTCCAACTTACAAATCGAAATGGGGCGAAGCGTTGGATATCAAAATTCAATTTTCGAAAAAAGCGACCTACTTTCCTTTGGAAGTTCGCTACTACCAAATCAGTCCTTACGTGATTAACAACAATGGTGTTTTCTGGAATTCCTCTATAATGGAATACAACAGCGCACTCAACAATACGGAAACGCCAGGAAGTCAACCTTCATTGATTCCATTTGCAAGTTCATTGGTTTCTATAGGACAATTAACTAACAACCGTCGTGGATTGATTTTGAATTTGGAAATGCCGTTCAAACATCAAAAAATCGCGATTGGATACAGCGCTGCGAAAGAAATTATCGCACTTTCAGACAAAATCACTTATGGACATACAGCGAATAATTTAGCGATGTCAAGATTTTGGAGATGGGGATTTCCAGCCAATGTTGGCCCTTACAACAACATCAGTAAAATTTACCGAGGCGTTTATGAAACACTACAAATCACGGATTCTATCGCCGCAAAAGGATTTAATTCTGTTGAAGTGAGTTATAAAACCAATTTCAAATTGTTCAACCGTGAATTGATGTTCTTCTATTTAGGTGGATTTCATACCGTTCAAAGCGATTTTTCAGCACTTCCAAGATATTCTAAAAAAGCTTATTTACAAAGCTATAACAATCAATTGGAGGTTTACTATTTGCTATTCCCAAAATTGGTGATTTCAAATTATTTTGGATATGACAGAATGATTGCCAATACGCAAACGCAATTAGATGTTGTTTCTAATCTTCCAAAAAACCAAACTGGATTGAGCTACGCCATCGGACTGGATTTTCAATTGGCTAAAAACACCGGTTTGTATGTCCGCCAACGTTGGTTTAAATACAATGACGCCAATTATTCATTGGACAAATATGCAGGCACAGAAACTACTGTTGAACTAAAAATATTCTTTTAATCATGAGATTTACATTATTTATAACATTGCTTTTAAGTAGTTTTTCAGCAATTGCGCAAGAGGGAAAGAGGGTACAATTTGTTGGTGGCGCTCGTTCTTTGCTATCACATTCTGATTTCACTTCCAAAACAGATGTGGAAGACACAGTTACTGCAAGAAAAATGACCGGTGGATATGCCTTGCTTGATTTAGGTTTTAAAATCAATCCAAATGCAACAACCGAGATTTTAGGAATGGTTCGTATCAAAAATGACTTTGGTGGTTTTTGGGGAAGTGGCGTCAATTTTGACGTTCGACAATTGTATGTTAAAGGTGTTGCAGCCAATGTGTTGAGATATCAAATTGGAAACATTGATTACAAATTATCGCCTTATACTTTTTACAATCACAATGCAGATATGTTGGTTCAATCAACTGCTTCTCTGAAAATCAAAGAAGACATCGTGAACTATGAAACTTTCTACAAAAACAACACTTGGCGTCAACAAGGTGCCGCAGCAGATTTTGCGTTGAAATTTCCAAAAGTGATTCAAGAAATGAAATTCAATGGATTTATCACAAGAATGAATCCAACAAACATGACCAATATTTTGGAGAGATTTTACGGCGGTGGAAATATCACGATTGTGCAAAGTAAATATTTCACTATCGGTGGAAATCACGTCAGTGTTTTTGATTTGAAACAAACTGCAGCTTCCAACGATGCCTATAGAAACAGCGTTTCAACTGGAACATTTGCATCCGGTGTGGAATTCGACAAAATCAAATTTGGAATTGATGGTGAAACAGGATTTTCTAACAGTTTTTCATCGCAAGACAATGAAGGAAAATTGTCAGATTATTTTGTGAATGCAAAATTGAATGTGGAAGCGAAAAAATTGGGGATCAAATTCAATTTGGGTTACATGGACAACGGTGCCGATTTTAGAAGTGCTGGTGCGCAATCCAAAAGAGTAGATTACAATCAGGTGAACAATTATTACGACCGTTATACCAATGCACAAATCGTGAGACCTTTGTCGATGTATGATTTATACAATGACCCAACTTTGTACACAAGTTCCATCAATACTGGAATCATGGCTTACAATCCTTCGATCAACAATGCGTTGCCATATGGAACAGCGACTTTCAACCGAAAAGGAATTTATTCAACGCTTTCTTATGAAGACAAAAAGAAAATTGTAGCTGTTACTGCAACTTATTACAAGTTGAGCGAAATCAGAGGACAAGGAACATTGAATTTAAAATCATTTGATTACTTGAAAGGAAACTTGGTTTTTGATATTTCAAATTTGTTGAAATGGAAATTGAAACAAGTAATCAACATTGGTGCTGCATACCAAAACACACAACGCAAAAGTGATTTGTCGTTCGAGAAAATCAGTTTGAAATCAACTACCATGAATGTGGGCGTTGAATTGGAAATTGTAAAAGATTTGTCGATTCTCGGAAACGCGTTTATGTTTTCAAGCGTTGGAAATGAATTGTTGCCAGTAAGAAATGACAAAGGAGAAATCATCAATTTTAATCCGTACATTGTAGATGGACAAGAACTCAATATTTCTGCAGGTTTGAAGTTCAACTTTTCGAAAGACGTTTACTTGGCTTGTTTGTATGAGCAAAATAAAAACAATTTTAATACTTTAAACCCATACAACATCAAACAATTGATGTTGTTTTATGTTATGAAATTTTAATCGTATGAAAAAGATATTTATCATTTCAATAGTAGGTTTCAGTTTAATCACTTCTTGTCGCAAGGAAGAAATAAATAAAATTGACGGTCCCTCTTTGGAGGATTTAAATGGTGCTTTCAGCGTCATCAATGGATTGGAATCTAGCAAAGATTCTGTTGATTTTGCTGCGGGAGAAACCGTGTTTTTTACCGCTGAAATTGCGAAAACTACACCATGGAAATTGCGTGTTATCGGAATGACGAGTGGAGCAGAAAAAATCATGACCGGAACCAGTAAAATCATTGATGCGAGTCAAACACTGTGGAATGGTTCAACAACTAATTTGCCACTTTTTAAAACTGAAATCTGCAAAGTAGAACTTACTTTTCCTGGTTTGCCTGATACATTGATTACCGATGTGAAAGTCATTAATCCAAAAGTAAATGCAGGTTTTTTGATCACTGATTTTGAAACTGGATTCAATCCTGGATGGACTTCTTTCATTCAATCTGGAGCAGATATGGATTTTCAAATCAAATCGGATGTGACTGCACCAGAAGGAAATGCTTATTATAATATGGCTGGAACTGTGGATTGGGATTGGTTAGTTGGATTGATTAATTTCAAAGCAACAGCATACAGTGGCGCGACAGTGCTTCCATTAACGTCAAATCCAAATAATTTGTATTTCAATGTGATGGTTTATGGCGAAGTTGGATTGACAAACAGTTTGGTACTATTCCAATTTCAAGAAGATGAAGATGCCAATGGTACTTTTGATTCAGCGACAGAAGATTTATATTCTCACCAAATTACGATTGATTGGGTTGGTTGGAAATTAGTTTCTATCAAATATAGCGACATTCCATGTTTGGTGAATGGAAGTCCTGCAACAGCCAATGGGAACGGACAACACAATTCAGATAAAATTAATCAAATCAACATGTTGCACTTGGCAAATCCAGTTTCAGGTTTTGCTAAATCTAAATTGGATTACATTATTTTCACTGAAAACGGACCATTGAATCCATGATGATAAAAGCACTTTCTATTGCTTCAATTTGCTTGTCCATCTTTCAAATTGCGGCGCAAAAGGATACTTTGAAAATCCAAAAGTTAGATCAAGTTGATGTAATTGACAACCGTGTTTTCAAAAGAATCGGATTGTACGATGAAACTGCTGATGCAGGTGGGTTTTCGATTCGCGGATTCAATCAATTGGATATTTTCAGCAATGATATGTCTGATGAAGTTTGGTTTTCCAAAAATACTTCTTGCATTAACGTAAAGTTGAAAGAAGATGAGGCTAACAAGTTTTTGAATGTCAAATGGAACAAAGACCAAGACGGTTGCGACTGGGTTGGATTGGGTTTCGGTTGGGATTTTTGGACAGCGAAAGACATGGGCGGATTGATGGACACAATTGCGCTCGAATTAGAGGTTCGTTCCACAGGAAAAAACCTTAAAAATTTGCCATTGGCGTTTGGTTTTGAAGATTACACCGGCAAGCAGTCTTGGCTAGGATTTTCTAAAAACTTTGTTCAAAACAAAGAAATCACGCAAGCTTGGACCAAAGTAACGATTCCATTTTCGCTGTTTCCATTTGAGGAAAACGATTTTGAAATGTCGAGCATGAAACAATTGATCATCCAGTTCTTTGCTGAAGGAGAATTTGAAATCAATGCCATTAAAATTGTGCCTTTTTCAGGGAAATTGAAGCTAGAAACAGCAGTGCCAAGCGCCAAGGGGAAGATTCAAATCGACGGCGATTTAAGTGAGTGGAATCGACCATTTAGCAGTTTCGGAGAAAATCAAAAATTTGCTGTGATGCAAAAAAATGACAGTTTATTTATGGCTTTTCAAATTACCGATTCTACGCCAAGGGTCAATAAACAATTAGGAAGTAATTTGTGGAATGGTGATGCGATTGAAATTGCTTTTTCAACCAATCAAAGTAGCAATGAAAAACGCAAGTTCTTGTTGATGAGCGACATCCATCTTGGAATTAATTGTGGGGCCAATCCTTACGTTTGGAATTGGAAAAATGAAGAAATTTTGAAAGAAGTTGCTTATCAAATCAAAGAAAACGGCAGTGGTTATGCTGTTGAAATGGCGATTCCATTCAAAGATTTGTATAAAACATCCTTGGTTTCTGGAATGAACTTAGGATTTGAAATTGCGGTTGATTTAAGTGGCTCTAATGAACTCAGAAGCGAGCAACAACGTTGGAATAGTACAGACAAAGAAGGATTTCATACAAACCCTTCTGTCTGGGGTAAAATGATTATTGAATAATTATTTTTTGTGTGATTTCTTGACTGAACTCATTAGTTAACCTCAGGAAATAAACGCCGTTTTCAAGTTTAGACAAATCAATTTCGTTTTGATTGATTTCTAATTTTTCACTTTGCTTCAATTTTCCGTCCAATCCAAAAACTGAGTAATTCGATAATTTGGTCGGTGCGGTGTTTTGAATCGACAAAATTCCTGTTGTTGGGTTTGGACTCACTGTAATATTTGCCAATTCATTTTCTGCAATAGAAGCTTCTGATTGATCTTTGTAAACGCGGACGTAATCAATCTTCATTTCTGCAGGGAAAACGGTTGTAGCGTCAGGATATCCTGGCCAATTACCGCCCACTGCTAAATTTAAAATCAAATAAAACGGCAATTGAAATTCATTGGTCCCGTTGATGCCATTATTGATATTTAATTGATAATACAAATTTCCATCAGCAAACCATTTGATATTAGTTGATGTCCATTCAACAGCATAAATATGGTATTCAGACGCATCTAAAGTCGATATTCCGCCCATGTAAACATGTCCAACGTTGTCCCAATGCGCAGTTCCATTGATTTTCGGGTCATTATTAATGTGTTCCATTACGTCAATTTCACCGCATGCAGGCCAAGAAACTTGACTGATATTGGCACCTAACATCCAGAAAGCTGGCCAAAGACCTTTGCCCATTGGACATTTTATTCTTGCTTCAATTTTCCCAAACTTTACATCAAATAATCCTTTTGATAATATTTTTGATGAAGTGTAGTCATTGGTTGCAAATTGTTCTTCCCGAGCAGTAATGGTTGCCTCTCCGCCAGAAATACTAAAATTAGTTGGACTGTCAGTGTAAAATTGCGCTTCATTGTTTCCCCAGCCATTTCCACCTATGTCAAATTTCCATTTGCTTTCGTCTAATGTAGCTGATTCAAACTCATCTGACCAAACCACCACCCATTGAGCATGGGAGATTGAATGGAGTACTAAAAATGCTGCAAATAAGATACTTTTTTTCATCATCAGTTGTATTAAAAAGGGAGATATAAATACCTCCCTTTCATTGTAAAATTAACTTAAACTAATTATTCTTTAATCAACTGAATGGTTTTCGTTTCTCCACCAACTTGAATGTTCAAGTGATAGATTCCTGATGCCATTGCAGATAAATCCAATGTTGAAGTAGTTGATTGAATTGATTTTTCAAGTACTTTTTCTCCAATGATAGAGTACAAAGTAATTTTTTCAATCTGTGCATTGTTTGAAACTGTAAAGATTGCAGAAGAAGGATTTGGATAAACCATCAGGTTCTCAAAAGAAGTTTCATCAATTCCCACGATACAAGATCCACATTTTCCATAAGTATTGGCAACATCACCTTGTCCAAGCAACCATCTGCGATTTGCATACGTTGCATAATCCGTGATTGGAGCACAACCACCGCCGTTCACCATTTCTTGAATCAAGTTTTCTACAGTTCCATCTTTCACTAACAAGTATTCCAAGGTATCATTTGGTGCTGGAGAAATTGTAAATGTCCATGTTCCGTCACCATTGTCAACTGCTTGAGGACCAAAAGCTGGATTCCATCCCCAAATAGGACCTGTTAAATTTACTTGAGTTGCTGGATCACAAACTTCTGTTGTGATAATCAAATCAGGATAAGCACAAGAAACACAACGATCATAAGAGATATTTACATCACCAGAACCTAATACCCATTTTCTGTTAGCGTAAGCAAAGTAATCGGTTACTGGAGCACAAGTTCCACCATTTTGCATGTCAGCAATTAAGTTTTCTTGAACACCATCAACGATTACTAAATATTCCATATCAGTTGTTGGTGCAGGAGAGAAAGTGAACGTCCAAGTTCCATCTCCATTATCAACTGCGAAAGGTCCTGCAGTAGGATCCCAACTCCAGAATGGTCCAGTCAATCTAACGTCGTTAGCTGTTGTTGAACAAACATCAACAGTGATCAACAAATCATCCCCACTTGTTTCATTGTACATTTCAATGTCATCAAAATAGTATGTTTTTTCACCAGCAGTTGCTCCGTTAACTCCGTAGTTGAAGAAAATGGAAGCCTTATCATAAGTATTTGCCAAGTTCAAAGCAGCTGTTCCTGTTCCTTCGTTTGCAAAATCGAATACCAATGTTTCCCAACCATTTGGCACAGTTGTTGTAGCATCTGTTTCAACTGAAATTGTTGGAGTTGTATGATCTTCAACTTTCATTCTTACAACGATTCCAGCGTCTGGAGACCAAACACGCACAGACATTTTTGTTTCTGTAGCTGAAAAAGGAATTGCAGATGCAAAACCTAATTCCTCAGGAGCTGTAATTGTTGTTCCTGCCCATGGTTGTGCTGTGTTCACTTTGATAACTTTCACAACTGTATTTGTAGCATCTGTTGGATCAACTTCAATCGTTGATGCTTCAGCACCTTCAAAACCAATTACGCCATATTCAATTACTGAACCTTCAAAAGTTACTGGCAAATCCATTTGGTTAGGATTTACAGTTGAACAAGCGCCACATTGACCGTATGTGTTTGTTACAGTCAAAGGATCTGTTAAATTCCAAATACGATTTGCGTAGTTTGCATAATCAGTAACTGGTGCACATGTTCCACCGGCTACCATTGCTGAAATCAAGTTTTCTTGAACGCCATCAACAATTAACAAATATTCCATATTCGCTGTTGGTGCTGGAGAAAAAGTAAAAGTCCATGTTCCGTTACCATTGTCAACAGCTACAGGTCCTGCATTAGGATCCCAACCCCAAAAAGGTCCTGTTAATCTTACAGTACTTGCTGTGTTACAAACGGTCGTTGTGATAACTAAATCAGTTGCAGTTACACAAGCAGAACACTGCCCGTATGTATTATTAATTGTCAATGGATCTGTTGTGTTCCAAATACGATTTGCGTAGTTTGCATAATCAGTAACTGGTGCACATGTTCCACCGGCTACCATTGCTGAAATCAAGTTTTCTTGAACGCCATCAACGATTAACAAATACTCCATGTTTGCTGTAGGAGCTGGTGCAAATGTAAACGTAAAAGTTCCATCACCATTATTTACTGCTACAGGACCTGCAGTTGGATCCCAGCCCCAGAATGGACCTGTCAATCTTACTTCAGTTGCAGCACTACAAACTGTTGTTGTGATCACTAAATCAGTAGGAGTAGGTGGGGTACAAGCAACACATTGACCATATGTATTCGATACTGTCAATGGATCTGTAGTGTTCCAAATACGATTTGCATAGTTTGCATAATCTGTAACTGGTGCACATGTTCCACCGTCTACCATTGCAGAAATCAAGTTTTCTTGAACGCCATCAACAATTAATAAATACTCCATATTTGCCGTAGGAGCAGGTGCAAATGTAAATGTAAAAGTTCCGTCACCATTATTCACTGCTACAGGACCTGCAGTTGGATCCCAGCCCCAAAATGGACCTGTTAATCTTACTTCAGTAGCAGCAGTACAAACTGTTGTTGTAATAACTAAATCAGTTGGTGCAGCTGGTTGATAGAATTCGATATCGTCAAAGTAATATGTCTTTTCACCAGCAGTAGCTCCATTAACTCCATAATTGAAGAAAATTGACGCTTTATCATAGGTATTAGCTAAATTCAAAGCAGCTGTTCCTGCTCCTTCATTTGCAAAGTCGAAAACCAAAGTTTCCCAACCGTTTGCCACTGTTGTTGTTGCATCTGTTTCAACTGAAATTGTTGGTGTCAAATGACTCTCAACTTTCAATCTTACAATAATTCCCGCATCTGGTGACCAAACACGCACAGACATTTGTGTTTGAGTTGATGTAAAAGGAATTGGTGTTGCAAAACCTAATTCTGCTGGAGCTGTCACTGTTGTGCCTGCCCAAGGTTGTGCTGTGCTCGCTTTGATAACTTTTACAACTGTGTTTGTAGCATCCGTTGGATCAACTTCAATCGTTGATGCTTCAGCGCCCTCAAAACCAATTACACCGTATTCAAAGGCCGAACCTTCAAAATTTACAGGTAAATCCATCTGGACTTGTGCCTGCAAACTAAACATTCCAAACAACAGAAACAAAAGCGTTACGGTTGATTGAAGATTAAGTAATTTTTTTGTCTTCATAAGTTTTTAGTTTTTTTGTACAATAACAAAATATTTATGCTAAAGTAATAAAATTATTGTATAAAATACAATAACTAAAAAAATATGCAAAATTACATCTTAAACTGGTAACTTTCTTTTGCTGTTAATTCTTCGTAAGACTCTGAATTGAAAGAAAATAACTTTGCTGGTCGATGCTTGACATTCATTTGCTTTTCATCGTGAGAAATTAAAGGAATAGGCCTGATTTTCTTTCTAAAATTGGCTTTATCCATTTCTACACCAAAAGCATATTCATACAATTGTTGCATTTCATTTAAGGTAAAACGTTTAGGCAAAAGATCGAAACAAATTGGCTCGTATGTCAGTTTTTTCTTTAAAAGATCAAAAGTTGAATTTAAAATCAGGTTGTGGTCAAAAGCCAATTCAGGAACTTCATGAAAGGGAACCCATTTCACTTCTTCTGCCCATGAGGAAGCTTCGACGTGAAATTCTTCAATGCGAACCAATGCAAAATAAGCGCTGGTAATTACTCGACCTTGAGGATGTCTTTTCGGATGACCAAAAGTTTGGGCTTGATGTAATTCAACATTGTTCAATTTAGTTAATTCAAAAAGGATTCTTTCTGCTGCATTAGATAGATCTTCATCAGGGTAAACCAAGTCACCTGGTATCGCCCACATGTTTTTAAATGGCTCTAATGCTCTTTTTATTAAAAGTACATTTATTTCACCATTTCTGAACCCAAAAATTACACTATCTAAAGAAAAAGAGTAATTGAAAAAATCGTCAAATGCTATTTTATACATTAAAAATACTGTTTTTATTTTAATTCAAATCTTGAATTTAACTGGTTTATTTTCAATTCGAAAAATCCTTTTTCTAAAATCCACTTCCCGCTATTGTCTACAAATTTAAGGTCTTCAGTTGAAATAATAAAATCAATTTTTTTCGCTTCATATGGTTTTAAGGTGATTTTTTCAAATCCAATTAATCTTTTACCTGCCGGAACAACACTCCCAACCAAATCTGATACAAAAAGTTGAACCACTTCTTTCCCTTCTATTGCTGAATTATTGCTTACCTCAATACTTACAACTATTGTGTCGTTAGCTGTATTCATGGAGGTTTTATTCAAAGTCAAATTCTTGTAAATGAAATTACTGTAGTTCAAACCAAAACCAAACTCCCATTCTGGGTCAAAAGCATCAAATTGATTGGTTTTACCTGAGCGATCTACACTTTTTGGATGGTCATAAAATTCAATGATTCCATCGTATTTTGGATAAGTGTAAGGCAATTTGCCACTTGGATTTACAGTTCCGAACAAAATGTCAACCAAGGCTTTAGCACCATAATCTCCAGGCAAATAAGTTTGCACTATTGCAGAAGCTTCTTCCACAATTCCATGAATGATTCGTGGTCTTGCTTCAATCAAAACCAGAATTACAGGTTTTTTAGTTTCATAAGCCAATTTTGCTAATTCCATCTGTGCTGGCAACAAATTCAATGAACGAATGTCTCCTGGTTTTTCAGTCGATGGAAGTTCTCCTAAACACAAAACAATGACATCGCTTTGAGCCGCTTTTGCTTTAAAGTCTTCTGTATTTATTAATTCTGAGGCTTCCCAACCATCCTTTAAAAATAAATTTGCTCCTTGCGCAAAAAGTGTGTTTTCTTTGCCAATTTTAGCTTCAACAGCTTGTAAAACTGTTGAACAATTCTTAGTATTAAAACTGCTGTCAACTCCTTGCCATGTGTGTGTCCATGCACCATTTAAATAAGTCAAATTATTCGCAGTTGGACCAGCAACGAGCACTTTCGCTTTAGGAGAAAGTGGCAAGAGTTTGTCTTTGTTTTTCAATAAAGTGATTGACTCCGCTGCACTTTGATAAGCTAATTCTTTGGCGTCTATTGAGCCGAATTGCGCATAATCTTTATTTTGATTGAAGTTCTTTTCAAACAATCCTACAGACATTTTAACTCGCAAAATTCGTCTTACGGCATCGTCTAATCTCGCTTGGGAAATTTTGCCTTCTTTGACCGATTTCACCATCAATTCACAATAGGTTTTATATTGCGGATTGTAAGGAACCATGCTCATGTCAACTCCAGCATTGAAAGCTTTCACCATCGCATCTTGTATATCTGGAGCAATGTTGTGCACAGATTGCAACATGATAAAATCTTCCCAATCTGAAACAGTGAAACCTTTGAATCCCCAACGATCTTTCAAAACTTCTGTCAAAAGGTGGTAATTTGCATGACCTGGAATTCCGTTTACGTCGCCGCTATTAATCATTAATGTCATTGCACCAGCATCAATTCCAGCTTTGAATGGAGGTAAAAACAATTCTTCCATTTGTTTGGTGGGAATTAGCGCAGGTGTGCGATCTCGTCCTGAAGTGGGCATGCTGTAACCGACAAAATGTTTCAAGCAAGCTGCACCATGAAATGCATCAACTTTGCCTTCACCTTGGTAACCACTGATGATGTTTTTTCCCATTTGTGAAACCAAAAAAGGGTCTTCGCCTAAAGTTTCGAAATACCTTGACCAAAGTGGTTGTCTTGCCAAATCCAAAACAGGTGAAAAATTCCAATGAATACCACTTGCGCGCATTTCATATGCAGTGACTTTACCAAAATTTTTCGCTAATTGCGGATTCCAAGAAGCAGCTAGTCCAATTTCTTGGGGAAACAAGGTTCCTCCCACAGTATAATTCATCCCATGAATGGCATCAATTCCATACAATACTGGGACATTAGATTTTTTAGATAAAAATGGCAGATTTACTTTCTCCAAAGTTTGTTTCCATTCAGACAATGTTAAAGTATGAGAACTAACATTCAAAACCGAACCAACTTTATAATTGATAATTGCCTCGTTCAATTTGATTGGATCAACAGCGATTGGATCAACAATTTTTCCAGAATCATCTATTTTCAAGATGGCATCTAAAGTGATCTGACAAGTTTGCCCAACCTTTTCTTCCAACGACATTTTTTCCATCAATGTACTGATTTTTTGTTCAATAACAGGGTCAAGATTTCCGTTAAAATTCTGTGCCACAGATGGAAATGTGAGGATACAGAAAAACCCTATAGATAATTGATTTGCAAAAAAATAAAAGTTCTTTTTCATCGTAAAACCACTTTAATTCTTTGGAAAGGTAGTAAATATTGTTATTTATACAATAACTAATTTTCGAATTTAGTTTAAACTGAGCTTTCTGATTAAAATTAATAGAATTAAAAAAACGTTGTATGCAATAAAAAATGGAACTATCAAATTTACCCACGACAAACTCAACATTACAGCAATGATTAACAATTGAAATCCCAAACCGTACAACGAAAGGCAAGACATAAACCAGCTAGGAAAATTGGTGCTTTTGAATGCTGTGGTATCTAATTTCTGAATGATTTTGTCAAAAAGTCCATATAGAATGAGGTAACAAGTAAACAGAATATTGACCAATTTTTGACTTTCCCCTGGAAGTGCTGCTGGCCTTTTGTTTTCAAAAATCTTGCTGGTTGTGTCGCCACCCAAAGATTGATTTCTTAAAATCACATAGTAGAAATTATACAAAGTTCCCTGCAATTGGACGCTGAAAAAGGCCAGTGCTACTAGCCACCAACTGCTATTTGAAATCCAACCAATAGCTGAAAAAATCAATGCATTTAAAATAATATCAAAAACACTGTCTAGATACCTTCCAGAATAAGAAGGTGTTTTTTTGACTCGAGCCAATTCGCCATCAACCGCATCGATAATTGATTTTAAGACTAGAAAAATGGCTGCCCATTTGAAATGATTGGTCAAGATAAAATAAATGGCAATTAGCCCGCAAATTCCAAAAACAAGCGTTACTTGAATGGGCGTTACACTTGAGTTTTTAAGAGAAAGTGCCACTTTTTTGGCGATGGGTCTTCCGTAATCAGATAAATCTAGAAATTGGTCACTTTTGGAAAGTTTGGACATTGAAAAATTCTAACATCGGGTTGACAATATAGTCAGTGCAAAGGTAAGGTTTTTAAAGTAAGAATTTCATCTCTTTAGAACCACTATACCGAAAAATTGGTCCAATTTAATGACTTAATTAGCTGTTTTTATGATTTCCATTTGTTTACAAATCAAGCGCATTCAGGCAGAAGTAAAATCCGAAAGAACAACTTTTGACCTTGTATAATTATACTGTTTTAAGAGTAATTTTATTAATGCGCATCTATTAATTTTGCGAATGGAAAGTGTTTTTTAATTAATTAATGATAAATAATTGATTTCCCCAATTGTTATTTCCTCCGCTGATTTGGAATATATAGCTTCCCTTTTGAAGTTGTAAATTATCAAAATGAATCAGTGTTGTTCCTTGATTCAAAGTGTGTTCAACTTCATAAACTACTTTTCCAGATAAGTCAAGAACTGCACAATAGATTGTTTGTTGTTCTGTGTTGGAAAGCTCAACATTGAAAGACCCTGTCGTCGGATTGGGATAAAGAACATAGTTGTCTTCTTTCGAATTACATGATACGCTAATTGGTCCAAATTTACTTTCATCACCATTGAAATCAATTTGACGTAGTTGATAGTAAGTAGTACCGCCAATTGGGCTTGAATCTATTTGAGCATATTCAATTAAATAATTAGAATTACCTGCCGCACTTTTTTCAGCAACCTGCTGCCAATTAATTAAATCACGGCTTTTTTCGATAATGAATTTTTCTGCATTTTGCTCAGAAGCAGTTGACCAATTTACTATTACAGATGATTTATTACAATTTGCCTCAAACTTAACTAGTTCGATTGGAAGAGGATTGTTATTTCCTGAACCAACATTAAACCAACTAAATCCTACCATATTATTGGAAGCAATTGTAAAGTCTGTAATTGCTCCAACAGTTGCAGTGTGAACTCCATTTCCAGCAATGTTATCATTCCAAGCTAAATGATTGGATGATTTAATGATTCTAAGTGAGTGTAGTTCAGAAACAGAAGGTAAATTTTTCCCACGGAGAACCAGTTTATATCTCGATGTATTTAAGTTTCCTCCAGAAGGAGCAATAGACCAATAACCTGCATTTTCAAGATTTGTAATCAAACTTCCATTGATTGTTGCGGGAAGTCCTTGATATCCAATTGGGCAGCTGCCTGCTATGTATTCCGCAGTAATCGTTCCACCGATGTTTGGATTGGAAATGAAATTTATTTGCGCATAGCGATTATTTGTTGAAGTACCAACAGGGAATATTCCAGATTGCATTGTTCCATTTGCGTTTGCTGAATAATATCTTTGCAAAGGACCCACAACAGATCCATTTGTCCAATCAATTGAACCAACAGATGTTGTCGATGTTCCAATTGTCAATAAATTGATCGATGTTGTCACAATATTTCCGGTTGTCATTGTGAAAGTATTTGAAATAGAGGTAGGATTAAGAAGAGTTAATGCACCGTTCGTTTTATTGAGCGTTAAATTGTGGAATAAAGTAGTATTGTTACCACCAATGCTTTGAGCTGTATTTCCATTAAAATTAACCGTTCCAGTACCTTGATTGAATATGCCATTATTAACCCAATTGCCACTGATATTAATTGTTCCTGTAGTCGCTGACAAGGAAGCACCATTTTCGATTGTCAAATTATTAACATCTACAATATTTGTCAAAATCTTGGGCTGATTGGCGATACAAGCGCTAATTGCTGGAATGATAACATTTGAAGTAATAGCTGGCAATTCAGATACAGCAATGTAATTTGTGCCATTAAATTTATTCCAATTGGCAACAGTAGTCCAATCAGGAGAAACATTTCCCCTCCAAATAAAGCTACCAGTAACTGGTGTAGATGTCAATGTAAGATCGGAAACTGTAATTGTATGAACTGGAGAATTTGCTACACATGAACCATTGGTTACTACAGCTCGGTAATACCGTGAAGATGATAAGTTTCCAATTGTTGCTCCTGTAAGTGTTGCACTTGTTTGACCATTGATGTTTGTAAATGTAACATTATCAACAGAGGATTGCCATTGAAATGAGCTTCCAGTACTTGCTAATACAATATTTGAAGGAGTAGTTCCCGCACAAATAGTTTGATCTGGAGAAATTGTTGATGCACCAGTAATTGTAGCAGTAACAGCCAAGCGATTGGCTGAAATACATCCAGTCGAAGTATTTCTTACTGAGACGTAATAAGTTGTATTTGAGGAAATACTTGGGGTGGTGTAACTTGTCGTTCCTGATGAAAGTAAAGTTCCGTTAGTTGCAGCATCGTACCAATCTAGTGTTAGACCTGAGGTAATTGTACTATTAAATGTTACTGTTCCTTGTCCACATCTGCTTTGATTTGGTACAATTGCACTTGCAGTACTTGCATTTGCCGTAAAAGTTCCCGAAGTTGTAAAAGTGTGAATTGTATAACCATCAACTTGTGTAATTGTACCGCCCGTTGCTTTGGGTATTCCCAAATAGCGAACAATGACTACTCCTGAACCTCCATTTCCAGCGTTGGGATTTTGACTTGGGTTGAATCCACTTCCACCGCCACCGCCACCGCGATTTGAAGCAGCATTTGCACCAATTGCATTGCCTCTTCCACCGTTTCCACCGCCATCAATTCCGCTACCAGCGGCCGTTGCATTGTTTGAGCAACCGCCTCCTCCTCCGCCGCCATAAGTGACTGCAGTTCCAGATATATTTGAGCTAATTCCTGCGCCTCCTGAACCGGCTGTTGCGCTAGAGGTGGTTGCTCCTGTTGGTGATGAATTTCCTCCATTGCCGCCACTTCCTGCTCCACCTCCACCAGCAATACCATTGGTAGAACTGTTTGAATTCCAAGAAGGAGATCCTCCTACGCGAACCACATTTGTTGGGCTAAATGAATTTCCCCCTGCACGGCTCGAAACCGCCACTGGTCCACCTGCACCTCCAAGAGCGTCAACTGAACCAAAACTTGATGTACCTCCATGTCTCCCTGAATTTACGCCATATGCGGTGGTATTTGGAGCAACAATTGCAGTGGAAGGTGTGACTGTATTTTGTCCACCTGCACCACCAGAGCCAACAGTAATTGTTACTGCGGTGCCTTCTGTTATAGAAGTTGTGGTAGTAATTACCTGACCACCGCCACCGCCACCGCCAGCACGAGCAGATCCACCGCCGCCGCCGCCTACAACTAATACGTCCGCATCAATCGTAGATGCCACCAAAGTAGCGTTCACAGGAATTGTATTGAAGGTTATGACAACATTATCTGTAGCAACACAAACCCCATTAGTAACTGTCCAACGCAATGTATACGAATTTCCAGCAACGCCAGAAAAATTCGACGTTGGACTAGAAGGTGTTGTAATTGTACCTCCAGTTCCGCTAATAATAGACCAAGCTCCAGTTCCAGGGGAAGGCGTATTTCCAGCAAGAGTAACACTTGTTAATCCGCAAGTTGAAGTTCCAGTTTGATCTGGACCTGCATTTGAGAATGAGGCGATTATATTGACTCTAAAAACGTTACTTCTAACAGCGGGACTACAAGTTCCAGAAACAATACAATAGTAATAAAATGTTCCAACAACAGAAGATGGAGGAGTAAAGGAAGCTAAATTTGCACCATTGATCAGGGTGCCTGATGTGTTATTATTTACAGTGTTCACATACCATTGGTAAGCCAATCCAGGTCCGGTTGCAGTAACTGATCGAGCTATAGTTACACCATTTTGACAAACATTTTGGACAGTTGAAGATGGCTGTGTTGTGATTGAAGGTGAAGCTAATACGATATAATCTTGTGAATAGATGCTTGTTGGAGCGCTTGATGAACAATTAAATGTAACATTATTCAAAGCAAAATAGTCATCATCTGTTGAGCCATTAGTTCTAACCCAGCGCAATCGATGTGTTCCTGCAGGAACAGCAGTGTTACTTAAGTTGATGGAGGTGTTGGCTCCCGAATTAGCTGCTGTGCAATTAAATGTGGGTCCAATATTAGTCCAAGGTCCTCCAGATATTGAAAGCTGTAATCTAACATCATATGATGGACCAGCTTCTCCCGGATTGTGCTCGTGGTATGCATTAAAACTTACATTGGATAAGGTCGTGGCAACAGAAGTGTTAAATTCTATGAATGGCCCATTGTTAGGACTCAATTCCTCCTGAACCATCACCCATCTAGGACTGGGGTTACCAAAAAATTCATAGGATCCATCATCTGATTGAGTCATGATTCCAGAAAGTAAGCTTGAATTTGAGGTAGCAGTTGGATTGTATTTCCAAATATCATCATCATCATCATCTTCGGTGGCTCCTGTTTCAAAATCCCAAAACAAACTGTTCGTAGAAGGAGAAACTGTTTGATAGCTTATCGTCGCTGTTCCTGGCGCTACTCCTGTAACTACACCTGAAGAGTTTACAGTTGCAATTGCGCTGTTACTAGAAACCCAACTACCACCAGTGCCACTGTACAACTCTTGATTGCTAGATCCAACACACAAATTGGTTTGAGCATTGCTTTCGATCGCAATTGTCAAAATCAAAAGTAGCCTAAAAAATTTAACGTGCAGTGTTTTATTGTAAAGCTTGAATCTTCTGCTCATCATCGTATTCGATTTCATATTTGTAATTGGGGACAACATACGGGGTATTATATGTTCTAGTTTCAGTTTGAAGTGAATTTATGGTAAAAATTACCATAAGTGATTTTCGAACGAGTCTTTCTATTTATTCTATTAAATATTTTCATTGTAAAATATGATCTTGGATTTTAAACTATTGATTTCAAGTAGTTTTTAATTAACTTAATAGTTTAGTTGTATTTTTTTGAGGGCGCAAAGGTATGCATGAATCGAAGAATTAAAAAAAATAAGGCTCACAAATCAAAACATGTCCGGCATTTGTCCGATTGCTAGGCGCGAAATCAGGCCTCAATATTTGATGTTATTGTCATAGTACTCCTTTTTTCAGTATTACTGCAATTGAAAAAGTAAGTTTTAAACATGAAATCTAATTTACTCCAGTCAAATATTGTTGGCGGTAAACAGGTTTAAAAACCTTCAAAAACAAATGTCGTTGACCTTTCTCATTTCAATAATTCGTTTTTGAAAAGCCACAAAATCAAACAAGTTAAATGAATTCAAATGATCAGTGAACAAGCATTAAGTGGATTTAAATCAATTTCTGCAAAAATTAGCATTGATTTCAATACATTTGCAAAATAGTTGAATGCACCTTATATGTGATATTCTTCCAAGTTTTAATTTTGATATACAAAGCATGATTATTGGTATTTGTGGTGGGAGCGGTTCAGGAAAAACAACATTGCTCAAGCGCTTGTCTCAGCATTTTCAGGAACTTAATCCGTCTGTTTTTTCAATGGATAACTATTACAAACCAATCCATTTTCAACACATTGATGAAAACGGGGAAGTCAATTTTGACCTTCCAACTGCTTTAAATGAAGACCATTTGGTTGGAGATTTACAGCAACTTTCTATCGGTGAACCAATTGAAGTGATTGAATATCATTTCAATGCACCACCAGATAAAAATGTATTGATTACCATTCACCCATCGGATTTAGTCATCGTTGAAGGTCTATTTCTTTTCCATTATCCAGGAGTCAGAAATTCTTTGGATTTTTCGGTTTTTATAGACGTTGATTTAGATGTTCAACTTGACAGAAGACTTTACCGTGATCAAGAAACCAGAGGTTATACGCGCGAATCTATTTTGTATCAATGGAAAAACCACGTAACTCCTTGTTACAATAATTATTTACTGCCATATAAAGGAGATGCCAATTTCATTTTTAGAAATGATGCACATGCTGACGAAGATTTCGCTACCTTGGTGGAAATTTTAGAATCGAAATTGCAAAATCAATCAAAAACCCAACAAGTGTCTTGATTTCATTTTTCCGCAAATATGGACTTCTTTTACTAAGTGTTTGCTTTGCAGGAAGTTTCTTGTTTTATTACCATGCTGTTTTCAATCAAGAATATGCGGAAGATGTAAAGGTTTTTCAACAAGAATTCAATCAAAAGGAAAAAAACCTCAGTAATTTTATTAAAAATAAGCATCTTGTTTGTGAAAAATACGGTGTGGATTCATTGTTACATCAAAGTACCAATGAAGATTTTTTCTTTCACATTTATCAAAATGATTCCCTGATTTTCTGGAATACCAATCAATTACCTGTCCTGCGCTTTGCGGAAATTCACTATCCAGCAAATGGTGTGGTTCACTTGCAAAACGGCTGGTATTATGCCCGTACAATTCAGCATAAAAACATTCATTTGGTTGCTTCTTTTTTGATCAAAAGAGATTATCAATATGAAAACAAAAGCCTTAGAAACGATTTTAGTGCCGATCTAACCTTGCCTTTCAAAGGAAGTATTGTCATGGAAACTGACAACGCTTATCCTATTTATATGTACAAAAAATTCATTTTTGCCATTTTTCCTTTTGAAAATCAACCAATTCCTTCTAGTAGCAGCGATATATTACTCGTTTTGCTATTGGCGTCCATCAGCTTTGGTTTACTTGCTTTATTGACTTGGTCAAAAAGACAGTCCGTGATCATTTTTTGGATTGTTCCGCTACTCATTCTTTTGCTTCGTTTTTTAAGTTTAAAAGGAAATTGGTTGTGGTTCATGGAGTCAGCAACCGCCTTTCAGCCAACACTTTATGCAAGTTCTGAGTGGCTTCCAAATTTTGGAGAATACTTGATTAATTGCTTGATCTTATTGTATTTCTCTTCTGTAATCATCTTCAAAGTTTTTGAACTTAAAAAGTCAAATGCCAATTCCAAAAATCAAGCTTTTCTTTTCAAAATAATCGCTTTTTTAATCTTTCTTCTGAGTTTGGTTTACTCCAGTTATATCGGAGATTTATTAAAGGGTTTGGTGGAAAATGGTTCAATTCCGCTCGAAGTAAATAAACTTTTCTCCTTGAATTTTTATTCATTCTTGGCGACTATTTCCATGGGAATTTTATTTTACGGCTATTTCCATTTGATGCGTGCTTCAGTAATCGCAATGATCAAAACTGCATGGCGAAAACAATGGATTGTTGTTATTTGGCTCATTTCCAGCATAATTTATATTTGGCTAGAAATTGAAATCCATAAATCGTTTTTCATCTTGGCTTTTTGGCCAATGCTCATCAACGGTTTGGTGATCTTAGATTCCATTTTGTTCAAGGGAAAACAACAATTTGCCATCGGAATTGTCTTGCTTTTTCTCTTCTCAGTGTATGTTTCTTTCAATTTTCAAGAATTTTACGACATCAAAGAAAAGCAAGAACGCGAACTTTTTGCCAACCAATTGGCTTCGGATCAAGACATCACCACCGAGGTAGAATATTTGAATCTGGTATCTAAAATACAAAGTGATTTTTACCTTCAAAAGCTTATTTTCACTACCAAATCTGTGGGCGTTTCTGAATTCAAAGACGCCATGGAACGCAAATTTTTCAATGGTTTTTGGGAAAGATATGACATTGAATTTTTCATGTTCAACAAAGACAGTGAGCCTGTTTTAAACTATAAAAATGTGCCTGCAAGTAGATTAATCACCTTGCAATCCATCATCAATAAACACAGTATTACCTCTGAAATTGATTCCAATATCTTTTTCATCAAAGATTTTACAAGTCAATATTCTTACATCATTCGCCAGCCAATTTATGCAGCTGATAGCACCAAAGCACTGCTGTTTTGCGCCCTGAAATCAAAGAAAATCCCAGAAAAAATCGGTTTTCCAAGGTTATTGATTTCTAGCAATGCAAAGGTTTTTGAATCACTTGAAAATTATTCAATTGCCAAATATTACAACGGGAAATTGGTCAGTCATAACGGAAAATTCTCTTATCCTTCGAGAGATGAAGGTTTGACAAAAAACATCTCTAATATTTCCGGTTATTTCGACAGCGATGGCTACAACCATTATTTGTTGCGAAGAACAGAACGAGATTCCATTGTACTTTCTCGTCAAAATCATTCTACGATTCAATTTTTCACTTCGTTCTCTTACCTCTTTAGTTTTTATGGTCTGTTTCTGCTAATTCCGATTTATGTGCAAACCAAAAAAACGGGAAGATCGAAACGTATTTTGACATTAGCAATCAGAATTCAAGTCGTTTTGATTGGATTGGTTTTCATTGCTTTGGTAGCATTCGGTTGGGGAAGTGGGTTGTTTGTCAAAAATCAATACCAAGATTACACCAACGAATTGATTCGCGAAAAAATCCGTTCGGTAGAAACTGAAATCAAGCAAGATTTAGGCGAAGAAGAAGATTTGTCCATTTCAGAAAAAGGGAATTATTTGGAATATACTTTGCAAAAGTTGGCAACGGTTTTTGTAACGGATATCAACCTTTATGACCGCAACGGATTCTTGTTGGCAAGTTCTCGTCCAAAGGTTTACAACATTGGACTGGTGAGCGAACAAATGAATCCAACAGCACTAACGCAACTGAAGCGAAACAAGAAAAGTGAATATTTTCACCAAGAAAAAATAGGAAACCTAGATTACCTTTCTGGTTACATTCCTTTTTATGGAAACGACGGACAATTGCTGGCTTACCTGAATTTGCAACATTTCGGTCAGCAAAAAGGTTTTGAAGATCAAATCCAACAATTTTTGGTCGCGATTATGAACGTTTTCATTTTGTTACTTGCTCTTTCTATCATCGTGGCCATTTTTGTATCCACTTGGGTGACTTCGCCGTTGCGCATTCTACAACAAAATTTCGCACAAGTACAATTGGGAAAATACAACCAACCGATTTCTTATGCTGCCAATGATGAAATTGGTGTTTTGGTAAAAGATTACAACCAAAAGTTGGAAGAATTGGCATACGCAGCGCAGCAATTGGCGCAAAGCGAAAGAGAAAGTGCTTGGAGAGAAATGGCGAAACAAGTAGCGCACGAGATTAAAAATCCATTGACGCCAATGAAGTTGAGTTTGCAACAATTGCAACGCGTTTTCAATCCAAATGATCCTGATTCAAAAGCCAAATTAGACAAGGTTTCAGCTTCTATTATTGAACAAATTGATGCACTTGCCAAAATCGCCAATGAGTTTTCAAATTTTGCTAAAATGCCCAAAGCGAACGAGGTAAACTTGGATTTAATCCCCATGATTGAACGCGTTGTGGTGGTTTTCACGCAAGAAGCAGATGTGGCAATTGAATTTGAAACCGAGCTTTCAACTTGTTGGGTGCACGCAGACAAAGATTTGATCTTGCGCGTTTTCAATAATTTACTCAAAAATGCGATTCAAGCCATTCCTGACAATAGAAAAGGAAAGATACAAGTGCGATTAACCGAAGCGGACAAAAGATGGTTGATCGAAGTGCAAGACAACGGCGATGGAATTCCAGAAGCGTTGCAAGACAAATTGTTTGTGCCGTATTTCACAACCAAATCCACAGGCACAGGTTTGGGCTTAGCAATGGTGAAACAAATCGTTGAAATGCACGGTGGCAAAATTTGGTTTGAAACCACAGATAATGGAACAAGTTTTTGGGTGGAGTTGCAAAAAGTTTTAAATTGACAATCAATTAGTTGCGCTTCAAACTGATTGGTTTAGTATCCCAGAAATAATATACAAAATACCAAAAAATATAATAACTAAAACAAAGATTATAAAGATCAAAAAGTCGTTGTTTCTCATTCAAAAAGCAAATAATTAAAACTTATTTGCAAAGGAAACAACCGTCACTGAAAACTCAGTTCAGTATTAGAATTTTAACGAAATAAAATTAGAATGCCTAAAAAATAAAGGTTGAACTCAAGTGAATCCAACCTTTACCTGTTAATTACTTCGAAATAATCTTAAACTCTGTTCTGCGATTAGACTGATGCGCCTCTTCTTTCGCTTTTTCAGTTTTCAGTTTAGCAATCGCCTCATCTTTAATAATTGGCTGTTCTTTTCCGAAACCTTGAGATTCTAAGCGTTTTTTGTCAATGCCTTTCGTCACCAAGTAATCTACTACCGCTTTCGCTCTGTTGGCTGACAATTCTTTGTTCAAAGTCGCAGAACCACGTGAATCTGTATGTCCGCTAATTTGAATGCGTAGGGAAGAATTATCTTGCATCAACTTAGTCAATCTATCCAATTCATTTTGAGATTCTTTGCGCAAAGAATATTTATTTAAATCAAAGAAAATATTACGCAAAACGATCACTTCTCCAACCTCTACTTTTTTCATGTAAACGTCTTTTGAAAACTCTTCGTATTCACTTTCAATCGGAATGTCAAAGTTTTCAGAATGAAACAAATAGCCATCTACTTTTACAGCAATTCCATAGTTTTTTCCTGCTGGCAGCGAAACCAAGAAATTACCAGTTACCGCATCTGAGGTAAATTCCCCAATCGTTGTATTGTTTTCATTGTTAACCAATTCAATGCTCGCTTCCAATGGTTGATTGGTTTTTGCATCGCGAATCACTCCTTTCAACAAAGCCAATTCGCTTTTCTGAATCTCAAATTTTTGTTCAATCACTTTCTCTCTCACAACTGTTCCGTTACTCGCTAATAGAATGTCTTCCGCATTCAGCATCGGTTGTTTTTCTTCACCCAAAAAAGAAATCTTATACAAATCCTTTTCTCCATAACCATCTTGTCTGAAAGAAGTGATGTACCCATTCTTTCCGTTCGCTGAAACTACAAAAAAGACATCGTCATCTGGCGTATTGATTGGAAAACCGACGTTTACAGGTTTTTTGAAACTTCCATCCGATAAAATAACCGTTTTGAAAATGTCGTATCCGCCCATGTTTTGGTGACCTTTTGAAGAGAAATACATCGTTTTTCCGTCAGGATGAAGGAAAATTCCATCTTCGTCGTAAGGGGAATTCACTGTTTCTGAAAGTCTTACTACATTTTCCCATCGACTTTTGTTTTTATTCCAAGAAGCCACATAAATGTCTTTGTCTTTGGCGTCGCCTCTTTGGCTGTCTAATGGTCTGTCGCTGACGAAGTACAATTTGTTTCCATCTGGCGAATACCACGCAGAAGATTCATGGTAAGAAGAAGAAATGTCGTTGTCCATCTTTTTAGGTTTACCCCAAACATTGTTTTTCTTCACACTTTCATACAAGTTTCCGTCGCCGTTATCGTCTATGTAAATGATCATTTTCGTTCCATCAGGACTCAATGCAACTGCTGCATCGTGGCCTTTTGTATTCAATGGCGCACCCACATTTTCTGCTGTTGACCAATAGCCATTTTCAAATCTAGAAGTATAAATATCTTCATACCAATCATTGGATTCATCTTTCAAACCGCCTGTGGATGTTGGTCTTCTACTGGTAAAGTAAATTTCTGTTGCATCCGCATTCATAATCATTCCAAATTCAGGAGCGTCTGAGTTGATTTCTCGTCCTAAATTGTCAATCCAAACACGCACTGGTGCAGCGACCAATTTTTTTCCCACTTTGCACTCTGCGATTTTCTTGTTAGCAGACAATACATTTTCTTTGTCCTTTTTTGGATCTGCTGTTTTAAGATACAATTCGTATGAAGCCGTGGCTTTGTCCCAGTCTTTCAATAATTGCGCGCCACAACCCAAATAATAGTGAATCGCTGGATCAACCGTTGGATTTAATGCAAATGCTTTTTCAAAATATTTCATGCATTTGAATTTTTGATTGGAATGCAAATAGCTATATCCCAACTTAAAATTCAACACGGCGTTATTTGGATTGAACTTATTCGCTCTTTCGTAAAATGGAATTCCTTGCGGATATTGAGGAAAAGGTGACATGAAGTAATAATTATCACCTACTTCCAAGTTGGTGATTGCTTCCTTCAGCTCTGTCTTTTTGTCCTTGAAATTTGCTTTATCAAATTCAACATTTTGCGCCCATAAAAAAAGCGGTGCAAAACCAATACTTAGTAAAAATATCTTTTTCATTTTGATCATTCTTTAGTTTGAACAGGCACTATTTTTAAGAAAAACGGCTGCTGATTCAATGCCAAATTCAACTGCTTTGTTCCAATCGCTGCATGCATTTTCAACATTTCGAAGCATTTCATAGGCAATTCCGCGGTTCAAATATGCATAACCGTAATTCGCATCCAATTCAATCGCTTTTCCACAAGCTTGAATCGCGTCTTCGTATTTTTCAAGTTTGATATACGCAGACGCTAAATTGTTGTAAGCAAAAGCATAATCTTCTTTCAATTCAATCGTTTTGTTGAAATCATTGATTGCGCCTTGAAAATCACCTTTACTGAATTTTGCAAAACCGCGATTGTTGTATGCCAAATAGAATTTTGAATCCAATGCAATGGCATCGCTGTATGCTTTGATTGCTTTATCGTAATCTCCCGATTTTCTGTAAACACTTCCCAAGTTGTTGAATGCAATCGTCAATTTTGAATCCGCAACTGTTGCCGCTTGGTAATCTTTGATCGCATTGGGCAAATCGCCCATTTCACGGTAAACGCTTCCTCTGTCGTTGAGTGCAAAAGCGTAATCTTTTTTCAAAACGATGGCAGCGTCTAAGTCTTTTTTCGCAGCAGGAAAGTCTTTTTGTCCGAAATACAAAACTGCGCGTTGGTAGAAATATTTCGCTTCCGTGGCATTCAACTCAATCGCTTTGGAATAAGAGCCCATCGCTTCAGTATTGTTATTTGCCGTTTGCGCGATGATTCCCAATTCAAAAAATGCTTGGTGTGCACTTTTATCCAAGTTGATGGTTTGCAAAAAATCCGCTTTGGCACTGGCGGTGTTTTTCATTTCCAAATAAGCGTAACCTCGATTCAAATATGCCTTGGCAAATTGTGGCGATACCTCAATTGCTTCAGAAAACGCTGTGACAGCCGAAGTAAAATCTTGCTTTTCAAAAGCACCAACGCCTGCATTGAATTTTTCTTGCGCAGCCGCAGAAACGAACAAACTGTCATTGTTATTTGCCTGCTGATTTTGCGACCATGTGGTGATTGCCAACAATAAAAATCCACTTAAAAGTAAACCGATTTTTTGTTTCATATACTTTAATTTACCGTTCCCTACCAAAGGAAACACATGTACCTAATTTCCAATAAATCAATTGGACTCAAGCAAAGGTAGCCTTAAAATACCAACATCTTTCACAAAGTAGGTAAGAGAATCTTTCAACAGTTGAATGTCAAAATCAATCTATTTTAATGTCACTTTGTTATATATTTAACTGAAATCAAAATATTTATGGGAGAATTGTGCGGTTTTAACGTACTTTAAACACTGCAAAAAGCCTAAATTGCTAAAATGAAATTTATAATCTTCTTCATTCTATTTGTCACATGTTCCTCAAGTTCATTTGGCCAATTTGTTTTCAATAAAACTTTTCAAAGCAACTTTGCAAATTCAAATAACTTCACTCGTGCGAATTCAGTCATGCAAACCTCAGATAGTAATATTATTGTTGTTGGCATGAATTTTAACCAACAAAAAATGACATGTATTAAAGTCAATAATATTGGTGATACAGTTTGGTCTTATTCTGCTGATATTGGATTAAATTCAGGCGAATTATTGATTTCTTCCATTGAATCGGTAGATGGAAACTACATTTTAGGGGGGGTATCGGGTGACCCTATTCTTCACAAATCACATGCCATCTTAATCAAGCTTAACAATATTACCGGAGATACAATATGGGTGCGAAAAATTGGATTACCTGACCGCTCTGAAAGGTGCTACAGCGTTAAAGAAACTCCTGATTACGGTTTTATTTTTTGTGGTTTGCGATATAATTTGGATTCCCTCGGTCAAACGACTGATTGTGATATCTACTTAGTAAAAACAGACAGTTTGGGAATTCCTCAATGGGAACAAACCTATGGTGGCTCAAATCTAGATTGGTCTGCATCTATGCAGATTGCTGATGATGGTGGATTTATGCTTTTTGGTACAACCTACAGTTTTGGAATCGGTACATACAACATGTATTTGGTAAAAACCGATAGCATAGGCAATTTTCTTTGGCAAAAAACCTACGGTGGATCATTGAATGATTATGGAACTTCCATTTGTAAATTGAATGATGGAAATTATGCGTTGGCTGGGCTCACTTATTTATCAACAGATTCAACAGCGGCTTTCCTTCTAAAAATTGACCCAGATGGCAATGAAATATGGCAAAAAAAAATGAAGGGTATCAAAAAAAGACAGGAGTTTACTGGGGTTAAACAATTAGCAAGTGGGGAAATAGTAGCTTGTGGTGATAGCCAAGGAGATGACTTAAATAATACTTACTATGGCATTTTATATAAATTAAATGAAACTGATGGCACAATCATTTGGCAAAAGCAATATGATTATTTTCAAGAAGATTCAACACAACATTATTTCTACGGCATGGATATTTGCCTGGATGAGGGTATGGTTATGGCAGGAATGGTAGTTGATTTAAGAAGTGGCGCAAGCCCAACCAATTATTTTTGGGTGGTTAAAACCAATTGCCAAGGAAATGACAGTATTTCAGGAATCGTTGAAGATTGCAATGCTTTTATTGGATTAAATGAATTAGAGGAAAATAATATGCTTTTCAACCTCTACCCAAATCCATCCACAGGTGCTGTTACCATAGATTATTTCATCCCACAAAACAACCAAAATCAAAGCATTTCTTTCTTCGACGCCACAGGGAAATTGGTGCAGAAAGTTGATTTTACTGGTGAAGGACAAATTCAGTTGAATATTGATTGTAGCGGGTTTTCGAATGGGGTTTATCAATGTGTGTTGGTTTCGGATGGGGAGGTGATGAAGCAGGGGAAGTTGGTTTTGATTAAATGAGATTTTCGCCTTGTTCTTTTTTTGTCTTGAAACAAATAAAGAACCAAAAAAAATTCAAGGCTACGCAATCAAAGCTAAAA
>JBIKJE010000153.1:0-4177 GCA_044361165.1 Crocinitomicaceae bacterium
CGATTTTTACTTTCAATGATTTGGTTTTATCTTGTCGATTGATTGATGGTAAATATCCAAATTACGAAGCGGTGATTCCAAAAGAAAATCCAAATGTATTGACTGTTGATAGATTACAATTCTTAGGTTCTATCAAACGTGTTTCGATTTTCTCAAACAAAACAACACACCAAATCAAGCTTAAAATTGCTGGTTCTGAATTGTCACTTTCTGCTGAAGATTTAGATTTCAACAACGAAGCAAACGAGCGTTTGACTTGTTCTTACGACGGTGTAGACATGGAAATCGGTTTCAACTCAAGATTTTTGATGGAAATGTTGAACAATATCGACACACCAGAAATCAAAATCCAAATGAGCGAACCAAGCAGAGCTGGATTATTAGTTCCTGCAACGTCCGACAATGAAAATGAAGACATCTTGATGTTGGTAATGCCTGTGATGCTAAACAGATAATCCCAACCGCAAATATTCTAAAAGCCATCGATTCACTTGGTGGCTTTTTTTTGTGTTTTTTTTGCCACGGATTACACAGATTACACGGAAAAAGGGAGGGAATTATTTTTTTATAAAATAATCCGTGCATCCGTGGCTGAAAACTCATTTAGTCTTGAAAAAAGACCCGCTTCGCTGTTAGACCTTAGACATTAGAACCGTTGCTACGCAACTATTAGACTAAATTTTTGTTATTGCTTTATAATTTTAAGTTGAATGCATAAACTGAGGCAATTCTGAAACTCTAATATCTAATGTCTCCAATCTGATGTCTAAAGTCTAATGTCTCCAGTCTAATGTCTAAAGTCTATTGTCTCCGGTCTATTGTCTCACTAAAATAAGTATTTTTGCACCATGAATTCATTCGATCAGCAAACGTTACAAGACTTAGAATTTACAACGATTCAAGAATGGTTGGAAGAGTTGGGAATTGGTCCAACGGCGAAGAAGCGACTGAGAGAATTATCGCCTTCCTCGCAAACCAATTTTTTGCGTTTGGAATTGGATAAATTGAAAGAATTTCACACGATTAGAACGGAAGGTGAATCTTTCCCTGGACTTGATTTTGACGAATTACAGAAAGAATTGAGGTTTTTGCCAATTCACAATGCAGTGCTTGAACAAGAAGGATTTGTGCGCATTTCACGCGCGTCTGAATTGGTGAATGCAATATTGTATTTCTTTGACAAAAGAGAAAAAGAATATCCCAATTTGTTCGGATTACTGCATGAAGTTTATTACACCAAAGAAATCATCGAAGCGATTGAGAAAGTTTTCGATCGCCGTGGAAATATCAAGGACGATGCATCTCCAGCATTGTACGCCATTCGTCAAAAAATCAATGCGGTAAGAAATCAAATCAACCGAAATTTTGACAAGGAAATGCGCAAGTTGTTGAAAGAGGGTTTGTTGGGCGATACCAAAGAAACTTTTGTCAATGATCGACGCGTGCTGACAGTTCAATCTACACACAAAAGAAAAATTAAAGGTTCTGTCGTTGGTTCTTCGAAAACAGGGAGTTTGACTTACATCGAACCGGAAGTGAACGTCGGACTGAACAGTGAATTGGAATTGTTGACAGACGATGAACGCAAAGAGATTTTCAGAATTTTGCAAGCGCTTACGAAATCCATCGCGCATCATTTTCCTTTGATTCAAGGATATCAAAATTTGTTGACGGAATTAGATTTCATCAATGCCAAAGCAAAACTAGCAATTGATTTGAATGCTGATTTGCCATCAATTTCAGACGAACCACACATTGAATTGATCAACGCTTTTCATCCAATTTTATGGAAAAATAACCGTGCAGTTGGAAAGAAAACCTTGCCACAGAATTTAATCATGGACAAATTTTCGCGCATGTTGGTCATTTCTGGTCCAAATGCGGGAGGGAAAAGTATCACTTTAAAAACCATTGGCTTGGCGCAATTGATGTTGCAGGCAGGATTGTTGGTTCCTGTGGACGCAAACAGTAAAATGTGCTTTTTCCATTCCATATTAACGGACATTGGCGACAATCAATCGATAGAAAATGAATTGAGTACTTATTCTTATCGTTTGAAGCGAATGAAGCATTTTTTGGAAGTTTCGAATCGCAAAACTTTGTTGTTGCTAGATGAATTTGGAACTGGTTCAGATCCTGATTTAGGCGGTGCTTTGGCGGAAGTTTTCTTCGAGCAATTGTACAACAAAAAATGTTTTGGTGTCATCACCACGCATTATGGGAACATCAAATTGAAAGCAGATCGTTTGAAAAATGCCATCAACGGTTGTATGCTGTTTAATACTGAAACCTTGGAGCCTTTGTATCGTTTTTCTATAGGTCAACCGGGAAGTTCATTTACCTTCGAAGTGGCGCAAATCAACGGAATTCCATTAGAATTAATCGAGGAAGCGAAAACGAAAATTGACGAGCACAAAGTCAATATGGACAGGTTGTTGAGCGAGTTGCAACGGGAGAAAACGTATCTAGAAAAACTCAACAATGAACACATTGAAGCGCAACAATTGGCGGAAGAAGCACGTGTTTCATACAACGAAAAGAAAAAACGTTTCGAAGAAAAATTGGCGCAACAGCAAATCGCCATGGAGCGAGACAACAAATATGTCAATTTAGGTAAAAAACTCAAAACCTTCATCGATCGATATCAAACCAAAACGAGAAAAAAAGATGCCAATCAGCCATTGATAGAAGAGGTAAAAAAATATCTGACGGTTGAAAGAGGGAAAATTGAGCAAGTAAAATTGGCTGAAAAACTGAAATCCGAAGTCAATGCGAATAAACCTAAAAAAGTGAAACCAGGAAAACCTGAAGTTGATACTTACCAACGAGACAAAATCAAAGTTGGTTCAGTGGTGAAATTGATTGAAACCAAACAGTCTGGCAGTGTGGAAGAAATTTCAGGAACGATCGTCACAGTTACTTTTGGTTTCTTGCGCATGAAAGTGGAACGAGAAAAATTAATGTGGATAAAATAATTAACGACAAACGTATTAGCCTTTGAATACGTTATTTTATAAATAAAAATCAAGTACAATGAAAAAAATCTTACTCTTAACTATTGTTAGCTTATTGACAATGATCACTTGGTCACAAGATTCACTTTACACCAAAGTTTTTTACAAAGTTGCGGGTGATTTAGAGGCTAATGCTGTTTTGGCAACTTCTGACGGTGGTTTGCTACTTGGCGGAACTTCCTATTTCGACGCAGGATTTATCTGTAAAGTCGATTCTTTGGGAAATTATCTTTGGAATAAATTTGTAGATGTTCAAAGTCCACTTTCAAACGATGTAGTTTTCAATCAACTGATAGAAACTAGTAACAACGATTATGTCGCAGTTGGAAAAGCTGTCAATAATAATAACTTGCAATACGAAGGTTACATTTTGAAATTGAATGATTTGGGCGATACACTTTGGTCTAAATCTTTGGCAATTGCTAACAATTCAGATTATGAAATCAGTGCCGTTGCAGAAACCAACGACGGAGGATATGCCCTTGCGGGGAATATCAATTACGGCGAAAGTATTTTTGTAGCAAAGCTGTCATCGAATGGAAATGTAGATTGGACGCATATTTTAGATGCTGCTGGAGATTCTACCGTTTATGTGAATGCGATTCAATCGACACCTTCGAATGGTTTGTATGTTTCAGGTTATAACGACAGTACAACCGCGATCAAATTTGGTACATTGCATCATTTCACAGATGCTGGCGATTATGAATGGACTAAGAAATATGCTTACGCTAAAACTTATGGATTAGAAATGACCAATCAAGGTCCAGCAATGTTGACACTCGATTTAAACAACTATTCAATTGCTGTTATTAAAACTGATTTCAATGGAGAAAATGCGAACGAAACTGTGTTCTTTGGGCAAGATTGCCAATTTCCTGATGAGTTAAAATTTGAGATGCAATCCGACAGTTCATTCATTTTTATGAATCCTGCTGATTATGGCTCAAGAATTTTTAAAGCAAACAAAGAATTAAATGCGACTGTTGCATACAAAAGACCATTTATGATTGGTTTAGCTGTTGTTGAAACCAAAAATAAACGCGTTTTCGCTGTTGGAAATGGTCCAATTTATGGCGTTAAGGTTTTGGTTCAAAAGCACATTGGGATTATCAAAATGGATGAGAATTTTGAAAACTCAACTGTATATTGTTTAAGTGAAG
>JBIKJE010000073.1:0-15502 GCA_044361165.1 Crocinitomicaceae bacterium
ACACCAATCGTCGTGTCGTTTTTCCTGAATCCAAACTCGGTTTTCAAAATAGAAAGTGCTTCCATCTTGGCTGCTTCGCGATTTTCTTTGGCTTGCTCTTTTTTGGCTTTTTCGTCCCACTCGATGATCGGTTTATCCGTGGTGCCGTGCATGCGCATGAAAATCATCAATCCTGTGCCGTCGTCTTCGATGATCCCAAATTCAGTTTCGCGCTCAACGGTCATCAAATCTCTGAAACGGAACGCAAAATGGTAATCAATCTGATTGTCAAATGTATGCCAACCAAAAGTTTCAATATCTAACGCATTGGACTTGATCTCCATCAATGGAATTTCAAGCTTCCCGTTTTGTATGACGATGGTATTTTCCAAGGTTTGGAATCTCAAATCGAGCAATTTTTTCTCAAAATCGTTGATGTTTCTTTTCTTGAGCAAATATCTCACAGGAGAAGTTTTCAAACTTTCGGTAATGGATTTGAAAGTAGAAACCGACTTCAACGCGCCGTCTGTAATCGAAATGTGCGCTTTGGCAACAATCGCATTTTTGATAATTCCCGAACGCAAATCAAAAGGTGCTTGAAACTGTAAATTAATGTGTGCTTTGCCTGCAATGTTATTTTCCGTAATGACTTCTTGGTCGAAATTATTCCATTCTTGAAAAAGTGGTTTGAAATAAATATTATTGGATTCAAGCACCGACTGCAACACCAAGTATTCAGGCGAAGTTTCTTCAAGGACCAAATTCCCACTAACGGTTGCATTTGCATTTTGCAAGGTCAATTCTCTGAATGTCAACAACCTTTCTTCGACAGTCAAATTGCTTTTCAACTGATTGAAATGGTGCTTTTCGTATTTCAATTGTCCAACATTTAGCAAAACGGTTCCATCCACATTGTTTGGCAAAACAAAAGCTCTTTCAGGCTCGATGCTCACGCCTTTTTCAAGATGCTTGGAACTTAAATCTTCAACATCAATGAAATTGCTTTGCAAATCTACATTCGCGATCAATTTTCCTTTTTTATCAATGAAAGGCGCAATTTCTTGGAAAATTCCATTCAGTTTAAAATCAGATTTTCCAATTTTGACACGAATGTCTTGCACTGCTGCTTCATCACCTTCAATGCCCACAAAACCATTGAGCGACTTGAAAGTTCTAGTATCGTTGATTACGCTGGCATTGATATTTTGCAGATTTAACGATGCGGAGCAGGTAACGAAATCTAATTCTTTTTGTCCAGATTCATCTTGAATGGTTTGAATGTCAAATTGACTATTGATGTCTAAATTTCCTGTGATTTGATCAATTTGTGGCAAATGAAATAAACCGTGAATACTGGCTAAATCGACATTCCCTTTGGCTTTTCCTTCATAATGTGGCAACGCAAAGTTGGTCAGTAAAAACTCTCCTTGAAAAGGTCCAGAACTGGTATTAAATTTCAAGTTCCACAACTTTAAAAACTCGGCATTTTTGCCCGCTTCGTTAGAATATTTGCCTTTGAGATTGATTCCAGAAAACTTCAGTTTTTGCGCTGGTTCACGCAAAGATCCGTTTTGAATGTCAAAATTACAAACCATTGTAGGTACGACCTGTTTGTCATTTTTACCCGCAATTTTTAAGTCGAAATTGAAAAATCCTTTTCCTTCGAAAGTGTTAATTTGATCTAATTGATTCGACAATTTTGAAGCCACTTCTTCTAGTCTCAATTTTTTAGCAGAAATATCAAATTTGATCTCTTCAGGATTAACGAAACCAGAGACTTGAAATGGCAATTTGGAAATCAACAATTCGTTTTTTGGAAGTTCAAAAGTGTTTTTTTCTGTATTGACCTTAATTTGCAAATCAAATTCAACTGGTTTATTTGTCAATAAGGCAATGCTTTCGCTTTTCAACGAATTGATATACAAATCGCTTTTTGCATTGAGAGTAAATTGTTTTTCGGTAAATTCTCCAGAAAGATTCAACTGATTGAGCTTGGTTTTATAAAACTGTCCCGTAGCTTGATTTGAATAGGCGAATTTAATTTGATCGAATTGAACCTCTTTTAATTTCAGTTTGAATTTAGATTTGGCTGAAGATTTACTTTTTTTGAGAATATCATAATTCACTTTTCCCGTTGAATCAATTTTCAATTGAATCGTTCCAGGATGAATTTCTGCCCGTTTGACGTCATATTTTTCGTTCCACAAATCGATGGGATTAAATTTTAGACGAATTAAATCTGAATACAACAGTGTGTCGCTCTTCGTTGCATTTGGCAAAGCGTCTTGAATGAATACATCATTAAAATCCAACGAAACATTGGGAAATGTTGCCCAAAATGTCAAATCAATTTTAGAAACGGTGACTTTTGCGTTGAGGTTTTTGTTGACTTCTCCAACTACATAATTGATGATGTCGTCTTTGAAAATATAAAGCAACAAGGAAATTGTAAGGCAAAGCCCAACGATGATTCCGAAAAACCATTTGGTAAATTTCCACAAAAATCTTTTCATCGACATAAAGGTACAACGCAGAAAGAATGAAAAATTACGGTGAACCTTTACTTATCAACGCTGATTTATTAAGAATCCCATTTTAAAATGAATCAAATTCTTAATCAAACCATTAAGTCGGACAAAAAAACGATTTTAAAAAACAGCTGAATTAAATCATTCGTTTTTCCATTAAAATTCACACCTTTGAAATTGAATTTAAATTCTAGTACAAATGGGTAGTTATTTGCGTAAGCCAATAGTTGTGTTTTTTATAGCAATGATAGGACTTTCAGCCATCTTTTTTCTGGTTCCGATCAATATTTTCGATGGAGAATATACTTTTAATGTCAATGGGATTAATTCTTCGGTAGAGGTCAAAATGAGTTTGTCATATTTCATAGGAATTGGCACAAGTCCTGAAGATTTGAAAGATGTTGTTGGGTTTAGATTGTTGCCAATGGGATATTTTTTGGTTTTCTTAATGTTAGTCGCATTCCCGATTTTGATAGCTTACAGGGTTCATGTTGCCAATCAGCTTGAAGCTCAAAAAGAAAAAGAAAACAAATAAAAAACCCGCATCAATTAATGACGCGGGTTTGGTGTTGTCAAACACTAAATTAATTTCAATTTAATGCTACAAAATTAGTTGAAAAATACACTTATTATTAGAGGACTAGCCCCTCAATTTTTGATTTTTTTGAAATAAAAAATCCACTTCAAATTCCTCTGAAGTGGATTCAATATCAAGAATATAATTTCTTAGAAAATCAACATATTTCCGCCAAACAACAAAGCCAAAGCGCAAATCGCTAAAACGATCATTTGCAATGCTGGTACTTTATGTCTTGGTGTTTTTGGTTTGTCGTCATCTTCTTTTTGAAGAACTAAAATAACCATTCTCAAATAGTAGAAAATACCGATTCCAGAATTGACAATCGCAATTGCAACCAACCAAGGATATTTTGTGATTGCCTCTGAGAAAACCAAGAATTTTCCAAAGAATCCCATCAATGGCGGAACACCCGCTAAAGACAATAAACCTAAAATGGCTACAAATCCTGTAAATGGATTTCTTCTCACTAATCCTCTAAATGCTTCGATTCTGTCTTCTTCATCGTGAATGATGATAGCCACTGTAATCAAACCAATCGTTGAAAAACCGTAAGAGAAAATATAAGCCCAAAGATTGAATGCACTGTCAGGACTTTGTACGATGATTGTCAACAAAGCATAACCTACATGCGTGATACTTGAATAAGCCAACAATCTTTTAAAACGAATTTGTTTCAACGCTGACAAGTTACCTACGAACATGGTCAAAATTGCAAGTACAGACAACGCTGGGGCCCAAAAATCGTGTAAACCACCAAATGTTACAGAGAAAATTTTCATGAATGCGCCAAATGCTCCCAACTTCACGACTGCTGCCATGAAACCTGTTACAACGTGCGGACTTCCGTCATACACATCAGGACTCCAAAAATGGAAAGGTGCTGCGCCTACTTTGAATAAGAAAGCACTTAAAATCATCAACAAACCAATGTAAATCAATGAAGAATGTGTTCCTTCTGCATTATTTATAAATGCTGCAATTTCGTCTAGTTTGAAAGAAGCTGTTCCTCCGTAAATCCAAGCGATTCCGAATAATAATACACCTGTTGCAAAAGCACCAGTCATGAAATATTTCAAAGAAGCTTCTGAAGAACGTACATCTTCTTTGTTACTTCCGGCCATTACATAAATTGGAATTGAAAGAATTTCTAATCCTAAGAAAAACATGAACATGTCAGTGAATGCAAGCATGCTCAAAGCACCAGTCAAAGAAAACAACAGTAAGGCGATGTAATCACCTGTGTGTTGCGGTTTGTCTTTGAAAGAGCTGTATCCAGTTAAAACGACCAACAAAGTGAATAAAATCGCTATTAAACCAAATGCTACGGCAAAACCATCAAATTTTAGTCCTTCATAGTGGATGAAATCATACTGATAATAATACTGCGTGAAAAGTGAGATTCCACCAGCAATCAATCCAGCTGTAGCAGTTAACAAAACTAACCAAGGTTTTTTTGCAAAAGCCAAGAAAAGTGAAAGCAAACCGCTGATGAATATTACAATTAGAGCTACCATATTATTGAACTAAAATTTTTGAAGAATGAATATTTTCGAATAATCGTGTAACGCTTGGTTGAACAAAATCAATCACCAATTGCGGATATACACCCAAAATCACAATTAAAACCATTAGAATGAAAAATACCAACCATTCATTCCATGTTAAATCTGGGAAATTGAAATTCTTTGAAGGACCGTACATTGAAAGTTGGTAAGCGCGCAAAGTATAAACAGCTCCGTAAACCAAAGTTGAACCAATTACCAAACCGATAATCCAATTGTAGGAATAAACCCCGCGAATCAATAAAAACTCACCAATGAAACCACTTGTCAATGGAACTGAAATCGATGCCAAAGCAACCACTCCAAACCAGAAAGCAAATTTCGGTGCTTGTTTAGCAATTCCGCCCAATTCACTCATGCTTCTAATTCCTGTTCTGCTTTCAATGATATCTACCGCTAAGAAAAGTCCAACTGCAACCAAACTGTGGTTGATCATTTGAACAAAAACTCCCATGGTTGAATCGACGTTCAACAAAACAATTCCTGCTGCAATCAATCCAACGTGCGAAATAGATGCAAAAGCAAAAGTTCGTTTGATATCGTTTTGTTTGATTGCTAAAATTGCAGCGTAAACTACACCAATTGTTCCCAAAATGATGATTGGCAATTTATAAGATTCCAACGATTCAGGAGCCAAAGGAATCATCCAACGAATCATTCCGTATAACGCCATTTTCAACATCAAAGCAGAAAGCAACATCGTACCTGCCATTGGTGAATTCGTATATGTATCCGGTTGCCAAGTATGGAATGGAAATAAAGGAATTTTCACTGCAAAAGCGAATAAAAAACCTCCAAAAATCCAACAGGCTGAGCAAGCTGACAATTGAACTGCCATTAAATCTTCAACCGCAAAACTTGCTGCTGGTAAATTTCCGCAAATTCCTGTTTTGATTGCCATCAATGCCAATAACATTGCCAATGAACCAACAAAAGTGTAGATAAAGAATTTAATCAATGCTTGTTTTCTTCCAGGAGCGCCAAACCACAATGCGATTAAGAATACGGGAATCAAAGTGATTTCCCAGAAAATATAGAACAGCAATCCATCCATTGATGTGAAAACGCCCAACAAAGCTACTTGCATGAAAAATACCATGGCAGTAAACATTTTATTGGAAGCCAATTCTTTGTTGAAATTGCTGAGTAAAATCAAAAGCGTGATGACATTGGTCAAAACAACCATGATTAAACTGATTCCATCGTAACCCATTTTGTAGCTCAACCCGAAAGTTGAAGTCCAATGTGGATCAAATAAAGAAACGTATTTCGTAGTCGGTGCATAATATACAGCATGTACAATAGCAACCACTGCCGAAGTAACTCCACCTGCTAAACCGAAGTATCGCATGAAATTTCGTGGAATCACCAGCGCCGCAAGCGCAAATAAACTAGGTATTATAAGAAGTTCCAAAGCCTTTATATTTTAACAAGATAATACACGATCAAACCAACGATTCCACTAACCATCCAAAGAATGTACCAGTTCACACGTCCAGTTTGCCATTTTTTAACCAATTCACCGGATGCTCCGATTCCTTTTGCAAATCCAAGAATGATTCCATTCAAGAACATAATTTCAATGAATTTATGTCCAACAACTGAAAGCCATTCTGTAGGACGAACAAACAAGAAATTGTAAATTTCATCGATGTACAATTTGTTTGCAGAGATTTTTTGCCATCCGCTTAATCCAGCGTCTTCAACTGGAACATTTTGTTTTTTACCATAAACTAAGTAACAAACAACCAATGCTCCCAAACAAACTGCAACTGCAATAATCATCAACATCAATGTAATGCCATTGTCTGCATGTTCTGCTTCAATTAAATTCAATCCGCCAGTATTGTGCTCCAAGTGATGAGACAACCAATGCGCTTGACCTTTCAACCAAATTCCAGGCAAGTTTAACAATCCACCAAAAACAGATAAAATAGCCAAAATCACCAACGGTAAAGTCATTGAAGCTGGTCCTTCGTGAACGTGATGCTCTTGTTCGTGAGTTCCTCTGAAAGAACCAAAGAAAACCACGAAATACATTCTGAACATGTAAATCGCTGTTAAAAGAATGCTGAACATCAAGATTCCGTAAATCACCACATTGTGGCTGAATGCGTGTCCAACGATTTCATCTTTTGAAAAGAAACCAGACAACAATGGGAAACCAGTGATTGCCAACGTTCCGATTAAGAAAGTCAAATGCGTCAATGGAATTTTCTTGCGTAAACCCCCCATTTTGCGAATATCTTGTTCGTCTGACATCGCGTGAATCACGCTACCAGAACCTAAGAAAAGTAACGCTTTGAAGAATGCGTGCGTTGTAACGTGGAAAATCGCTGCTGTGTAAGCGCCCATTCCAAGTGCAACGAATAACAATCCCAATTGAGAAACAGTTGAATAAGCCAATACTTTTTTGATGTCGTTTTGACGCATCGCGATAAAAGCTGCAACCAATGAAGTTGCCAAACCGATATACAACATAATTTCCTGCGTCATTGGTGCGTATTCAAAAAAGAAATTTGAACGAACAACCAAAAAGATACCTGCAGTTACCATCGTAGCGGCGTGAATCAATGCAGAAACCGGCGTTGGTCCCGCCATCGCATCTGGCAACCAAGTAAACAATGGAATTTGCGCACTTTTTCCTGTTGCACCAATGAACAAGCACATCGTGATTCCGAACATCATCCAAGGCGTTCCAAGGATTTTGTCAACAGTTACGATATTTGCCAATTCTTGGTATTCCAACGTACCGAATTGAGAAAGAATCAAGAATAAACCGATTAGCAATCCTAAATCCCCAATACGGTTCATGATGAAAGCTTTTCTAGCTGCAATTCCGTTCAACATTCCTTTTTCAGCATCGCTGTAATGGAAACCGATTAAGAAATAAGAGCAGATTCCTACACCTTCCCAACCGAAGAACAACATGAAATAGTTGCTTCCCAAAACTAAGATTAACATCGCGAAGATGAAGAGATTCAAATACGTAAAGAATTTAGAATATCCTGCATCGTGCTTCATGTAGCCCATTGAAAACAAATGAATCAAAGAACCAATTCCTGTGATGATCAAAACCATCCACAAAGAAAGATTGTCAGCCAATAAACTTGCGCTTAAACGCAAATCTTCTAGGTCAATCATTCTAAACAAATGAATTTTTACTGGCTCATTTAATTGGAAAAAGACCATCAAAGCAGTTGCGAATGATAACGTTGACGCCAAAGTAGCTAATGAACCAACCAATGCTTTTGGTAATTTTTTTCCGAATATACCATTGATGATTCCTCCGATGAGAGGAAACAATAAAATTAAGGGTACGAGTTGTTGTACTGACATCTGATTATCCTTTTAATTTGTTAAACAATCCGATATCTACTGATCTGTTGTTTCTGTAAAGCAATACCAAAATGGATAAACCGATGGTCGCTTCTGCAGCTGCAACAACCATGATGAAAAACACAAAAACCTGCGCATCGCCATTTCCAAAATAAGTGGAAAAAGCAACCATCAAAAGGTTTACCGCATTCAACATGATTTCAACACACATCAACACAATAATGGCGTTTTTTCTTATCAAAACACCCAAAACACCAATCGCAAAAAGTATCGTTGATAATACAATGTAAAACTGTATCGATACTCCGGATTCAAAAATAGAAGCTAATATCATTCTTACTCGATTATTTGTTTTTCTCTTTTTGCTAATAAAACAGCTCCCACCATGGCAGCGATAAACAAAATGGAAGACATTTCAAATGGAAGTACATATTTAGTGAACAACAATTGTCCTAAATTCTCAACCATTCCTTGCTGATTTTCCAACATTTCTGTTTTTGGTAAAATCACACTGTCTTTCAATGCTGCAATCAATACAGTCAATAGCGCACCACCAGCAAACGTTGCGGCAATTTTCATCTTAATAGAAGATTTCGGCTCGTTGTCTTTACTCAAATTTAAGAGCATCAATACGAATAAGAACAAAACCATGATTGCACCTGCATAAACAATGATGTTAACCACTGCGATAAACTGTGCATTCATCAAGATATAATTCCCTGAAATCAGGAAAAAAGTAAGTATCAAATACAAGACACTTCTCACGGGATGCGGGCTCAAGACCACCATCAGCGCAGAGCCAATTGTTAGTCCGCCTAAAACCGTTGCGATAATTTCTAAACTACTCATTTTTCACCTCTTTTACCAGTATTTTGTCTTACTGTGATGTCTATTCTATTGTCCAATTGTTCAACCAAACGATCTTTGCCATAGACAAATTCGTCACGGTCAAAATTGGTAGGTACAATTCTATCTGTCAAGAAAATCGCTTCTTTTGGACAAGCTTCCTCGCACAAACCACAGAAAATGCAACGCAACATGTTGATTTCATAAGATTCAGCATACTTTTCTTCTCTGTACAAATTTTCTTCGCCTTTTTGTCTTTCCGCAGCCACCATAGTGATTGCTTCAGCAGGACAAGCGACAGCACATAAACCGCAAGCTGTGCAGTTTTCACGACCTTGCTCATCGCGTTTTAAGACGTGCATTCCACGGTAAACTGGAGCAAAAACACGTTGCTGTTCTGGATATTTAAGCGTATTGTGTTTCTTGAACATGTGTTTGATTGTAATCCACATTCCACCAACGATTGCTGGTAAATATAGACTCTCTACAAAACTCATTTTTTTGTTAGAAACTACCTTTTTTCGATTTGATAAACTCTCCATATCTTTGGGTATGCTTTCTGTTTAATTATTGAAATTGATTTTGTAATTAGCCTGAGCAGCCACTTTCGCTTTTGGCATCACTGCAACACTTTTTTCAGTTTGTTTCACTTTCGCTGATTTTTTAGTAAACCAACCTGAGTTGAAACCAATCACAACCGCAGTAATCAATAAATTAATCATCGCAATTGGAATTAGTTTTTTCCATCCTAAGTGCATCAATTGATCGTAACGGAATCTTGGTAATGTCCAACGAATCCACATTATCACAAAAATAAAGAAGATGATTTTCGCAAAGAATGCTGCTGTTCCTAAAATAGCCAATGTATTTCCAGAGAAGTGATCCATTCCTGGAAAGTTATATCCTCCAAAGAACAAAGCCGCAATTACTGCAGATGAAATAAATAGATTCACATATTCAGCAAACAAGAAGAATCCCAATTTCATTGATCCGTATTCAGTGTGATAACCTCCAATCAACTCACTTTCACATTCAGCTAAGTCGAAAGGTGCTCTGTTACATTCAGCTATCGAACAAATAAAGAAAACAACAAAAGCAACTGGCTGATAGAAAATGTTCCAATTCATTCCGTGTTGTTGATGAACGATTTCTCCCAAACTCAAACTTCCTGACATCAAAACCAATGTGATGATTGAAACACCCATCGCTAATTCATAAGAAATCATTTGCGATGATGCACGAATGGCAGCAAACAAAGAGAATTTATTGTTAGAAGCCCAACCACCAATCATGATTCCATAAACACCAATAGATGCAAATCCCATGATGAATAAAATTCCAATATTGATATCAGCAACTTGTAAAACAACTGTTCTTCCAAACATTTCCAATGGTGGACCCCAAGGAATTACGGCACCGGTCATCGAAGCGGTAAACATCGCAATTCCAGGTCCCATGATAAACAACCATTTGTCCGCATTGGCAGGAATGAAATCTTCTTTGAAGAACATTTTTCCAGCATCTGCAATTGGTTGTAAAATCCCAAATGGTCCTGCTCTATCTGGTCCCACACGGTCTTGCAACCACGCAGCGACTTTACGTTCCATGTAAGTTTGATAAGTTGCAATAAACAATGTAATTGCAAAAATCACGACAACAAGAATCGTTTTTTCTATCAATAATCCAGTATCCATTATTTGATTTTTTTAGTATTGTTTTCCAATGGATTCGCTTTTTCATAGTGATTAGCAGAAATCACAGAATGACGGTTGATTTTTCTTGGCCCTTCGATGTTCCAATCTGAAACATTTTTATGGTCAAAACGACAATCGTTGCAAATCCAAGCTGGTTTTCCATCGTTGTCTTCCACTTCCCCGTATTTGTCTTTTCTAGCTGTCACACGGTAAATTTCTTCACCAAACATCCAAACAACTGCTTTACCCGCACATTTTGTACAAGATCTAGAGGCTTCCATTGGTTTCAAGAACCAAACACGTGATTTGAATCTGAAAGTTTTATCTGTCAATGCACCTACTGGGCAAACATCGATCATGTTTCCGGAGAAATCATTGTCAATCGCGTTGCTGATGTAAGTGCTGATTTCAGCGTGATCTCCACGACCTAAAACTCCGTGAACACGTTTGTCTGTCAATTGATTGGCAACCATCACACATCTGTAGCACAAAATGCAACGATTCATGTGCAATTTGATTTTGTTACCGATATCGATTGGATCAAAAGTTCTTCTTTCTTCCTCGTAACGTGTTCCAGAAGCGCCATGTTCAAAACCTAAATCTTGCAAATGACATTCTCCTGCTTGGTCACAAATCGGACAATCCAAAGGGTGATTAATCAACAAAAACTCAGTAACAGCGCCACGATTCACGTGAACTTTCTCACTGGTTTTATTTTTGATTACCATTCCGTCTTGCACTGGCGTTGAACAAGAAGCGACCAATTTTGGCATCGGTCTTGGATCGTTTGCAGAACCAGCTGCAACTTCAACCAAACAAGTACGGCATTTTCCACCGCTACCTTCTAATTTACTGTAATAGCACATCGCTGGCGGAACAACATCTCCTCCAATTTTGCGAGCAGCATTCAAAACTGTGGTTCCAGCTTCAACTTCTACTTCTATGCCATCAATGGTTACTTTGACCATGGTTATATTTTATTTTCGTTTTTGGTTTGACCCAAAAAGTTGATTAAACTGTAATTCCTTTTAACAATCCATAATTGCCTTTCACAGCATCTTCTGGATGCGTCACGTGCCACTCAAATTCTTCACGGAAATGACGAATTGCAGCAGCAACAGGCCAAGCCGCAGCATCACCTAATGGGCAAATTGTATTTCCTTCGATTTTCTTATTGATGTCTGCCAACAATTCAATGTCGCGCATATTTCCTTTTCCATTTTCAAGTCGGTGCAATACTTTTTCCATCCAGCCAGTTCCTTCACGGCAAGGTGAACATTGTCCGCAAGATTCGTGCGCATAAAAACGCGCGAAATTCCAAGTATTTCTAACGATACATTGGTCTTCATCGAAAACAATGAAACCACCAGAACCTAGCATAGATCCAGAAGCGAAACCACCATCAGCCAAACTTTCGTAACTCATCAAGCGATTTTCTCCAGCTGCTGTTTTGGTAATCAAATGTGCTGGCAAAATTGGAACTGAAGAACCTCCAGGAACCAATGCTTTGATTTTCTTGTTGTTTACAATTCCACGACACCATTCGTCACCGTAAATAAACTCTTCAACAGAAATTCCTAATTCAATTTCGTAAACACCTCCTCGGGTAACATTTCCACAAGCAGAAATCAATTTTGTTCCGTTACTTGCGTCTGTTCCTAATTTGGTATATTCTTCTGCTCCATCATTGATGATTGGAACAACTGTCGCCAAACTTTCCACGTTGTTTACCACTGTTGGGCAACCCCATAATCCTTTGACTGCTGGGAAAGGTGGTTTGATACGAGGATTTCCTCTTTTTCCTTCCAAAGATTCAATCAAGGCAGTTTCCTCACCACAAATGTATGCACCTCCACCTGGAGCTACACGTAAATCTAAATCGAAACCAGAACCTAAAATATTTTTTCCAAGGAAACCTTTGGCGTATGCTTCAGCGATTGCTTTTTCTAGAATTTCTAATACCCACATGTATTCACCGCGGATATAGATGTAAGATAAATTTGAACCCAAAGCGTAACTTGAAACAATCATTCCTTCAATCAATAAATGAGGAATTTTTTCCATCAAATATCTGTCTTTGAAAGTTCCAGGTTCAGATTCATCTGCATTACACAATAAATATCTTGGAACACCTTCTGGTTTTGCCAAAAACGACCATTTCAAACCTGTAGGGAAACCTGCTCCACCACGGCCTTTTAGGTTCGCTTTTTTCACTTCTTCCACAACCTCTTCAGGAGACATTGTTTTCAACGCTTTTTCTACCGAACGGTAACCGCCATTTTTTCTATATACATCAAACGTTTCAATACCAGGAACGTCAATGTGTTCTAAAAGTAATTTTCTTCCCATCCGTATTAAAAATTAGCTTTGATCTCTCCTTTTCTGCAAGCGTCGATTAGCTCGTCAACTTTGGCAGGAGTTAAATGTTCATGATAATGTTTTCCGCATTGCAACATTGGTCCGTAACCGCAAGCTCCCAAACATTCAGCTGTTTTCAATGTAAACATGCCGTCTGCAGTGGTTCCTCCAACTTTAACGTCCAATTTGTTTTCAATATATTCAATGATATTGTCGCTTCCAACCAACATACAAGGTCCAGTTCTACAAACCTCAAAAATGTATTTTCCAACTGGATTCAAATTGAACATCGTATAAAATGTCGCAACTTCATAAACTTCAATTGGTTGAATATTTAAAATTTCTGCAACCATGTCCATCGTATCAGGACTCAACCAACCACCAGCTTCTTCTTCTACAATATGTAAAATACGAATTACCGCGCTTTTTGACTTCCCTTCAGGAAATTGACTGATTACACCTTGAATCTCGGCCATTTTTTCGGCGCTAAGAACAGGTCTACTTTTTTGTGTAACTTCTATTTTCATAAACTAAGCGTCCAATTCTCCAGCGATCACATTCATGCTACTTAATGTCAATACGGCATCACTAATGCTTTGACCTGTAATCATTTCTGGATATGCTTGGTAATAAATAAAACAAGGGCGACGGAATTGTAAACGGAAAGGTGCTCTTCCACCGTCACTGATCAAATAAAAACCTACCTCACCATTTCCACCTTCCACACTGTGGTAAACTTCTCCAACTGGAACAGGCGTTTCACCCATCACAATTTTGAAGTGGTAAATCAATGCTTCCATTTTGTTGTAAACATCTTCTTTTGGAGGCAAATAAAATTCAGGAACATCTGCAAAATATTTACCTTCTGGCATCGCGTCTAAAGCTTGCTTGATAATAGACAAACTTTGGCGAATTTCTTCCTGACGCACTTGGAAACGGTCGTAAGTATCTCCTTGTGTTCCTACCGGAACAATAAAATCAAAATCTTGGTAAGAAGAATATGGATTCATGACTCTGACATCATAATCCACACCTGCTGCTCTTAAATTTGGTCCAGAGAATGAATATTCTAGCGCCCGTTCAGCAGAAATTGGTCCCGCGTTGATTGTACGATCCATGAAAATTCTATTTCTTGACAACAAATTGTCAAACTCATTGAAAACCTTCGGAAACTCTTTCAAGAAATCTTTCAGCTTTTTGTGAAAAGTAGGCGAAAAATCTCTTTCAAATCCACCGATGCGACCCACATTTGTTGTCAAACGTGCACCGCATACCTCTTCAAAAAGTTCGTATATTTTTTCTCTTTGTTGGAAAACGTAAGTAAATCCTGTCAAAGCACCTGTATCAACACCAATTACTGAATTACAAATCAAATGATCTGCAATTCTTGCTAATTCCATGATGATTACACGCATGTAATCTACTTTTTTAGGAATTTCTGCTTGAATCAGTTTTTCAACGGTCATGTGCCACCCCATGTTATTGATCGGTGAAGAGCAATAATTTAGTCGGTCCGTTAAAGGAGTGATTTGGTTGTAAGGTCTGTGTTCTGCAATTTTTTCAAAAGCACGGTGAATATATCCAACTGTTTGTTCAGAAGATAAAATTCTTTCTCCATCCACTTTCAGTATATTTTGAAAGATTCCGTGTGTTGCTGGATGCGTAGGCCCTAAGTTGAGCGTTGCAATGTCACCGTCAATTGTCTCTTTCGATAAATTGTTTCCCGGTTTAATATCGTCGTCTAACCATTCATTCATAATACTACTGTTCTATCTTCCGAAAAAGCGGTTGTCTTTATCTTGTCTTGTATCGTCTTCCAATTGGTATTCTTTACGCATTGGATGATAATCCATGTCTTCCTCGTTCAAAATTCTTTTCAAATTTGGATGACCTGTAAAAATGATTCCGTAGAAATCAAAAGTTTCTCTTTCCATCCAATTGGCACCTACGAATATATCTGTAATGGTTGCAATCGCAGGATTACTCAAAGGAATAAATGCTTTCACACGAATTCTGAAATTATTCACCAAACTGTGAATGTGGTAAACCACTGCAAATTCTCTGTCTTTTTCAGTTGGATAATGAACTCCACCTAAATTTGTCAAATAACTCACTTTCAAAACCTCATCTTCCTTTAACCACTGAATGATTTCGTGTGCATCTGCACTGGGAACTTCGATAGTCAATAAATCAAAAGGTGTTTCTGATGAAATAATTTTATCTCCAAATTTGGCTGTCAATCTTGCCAACCCAAATTCGTTAGTTATTGTACTATTTGACATCCGTTTCAATGTTATAATCGTTCAACATCGATTTGTATTTATCAGAATATCTTCTTCTCAAAGACTCTTGTTTCACCAATGCATGGATATTCATGATACCATCGATGATTTGCTCTGGACGAGGCGGACAACCTGGCACGTAAACATCTACTGGAATGATTCTATCAATTCCTTGCAAAACGCTGTAAGTATCAAAAATTCCACCACTTGAAGCACAAGCACCAACCGACAAAACCCATTTTGGTTCAGCCATTTGTTCGTACACTTGACGCAAAATCGGCGCTAATTTTTTAGAGATTGTCCCTGCAACGATCAACAAATCGGCTTGACGTGG
>JBIKJE010000154.1:0-4137 GCA_044361165.1 Crocinitomicaceae bacterium
TTCTGAAAAAACTTCTTTCAGTGTAATAAAAATCAACTTTCCTATCTGTCAGAATAAATTTATCCTCACTTAAAAAGGCATCGATATCATCGTTTAACAATTCTGGCTTATTGAAGTTGTTTCCATCCAATAAATAAAATTCGTTCAAATTGGATTTTCTATCATTTCGTTGGTATGCTCCACCAAACTTCAATTTCCTAACTAATTTTTTGGTAGAATCACCGAATGGCAATTCAGCTGAAATTCTAGAATCTAAAATATTATCATCCAAATAACGGTAATATCTTCTAATTCCATCACCTGCACTAGGTGCAAAAATATAATCAGTAATTACTCCATCTTCTTTTAAAAAGTCGTATTGAGTAACTTTAAAATCAGGTGCAATACTGCTTCCAACTGTATAAGAAGCGTTGAAATCAATTTTCATTTTTGATCCAGGAACAAAGTGCTCTGATTTGACTTGATAAATCATTTGCTTTCTTTGCTCATAAAATTGATTTATTTGAGTCCTTCCTTCTTGAGAAGCTGTATTATCAAAAACGGTAGAAAAGTTAGCCACATCGTTTGTACCAGTAAAATTCGGCATAAACAAGAAAGAAAATTTATTTCTAGTATTAAGTTTATATGCCAAATTTACCAAAGCACTCCATCCGTTTGTTTCTCTACTAATTTGCGCATTATCAACAAAATCGACAGGAAATCCTAATTCTTCGGCACCAATTCTTTGTGAAATACCATTTGGATCATATCTCACCGAACTACCATATCTGAAACCGACAAAATAACCCAAAGTTTTACCAAATAGCTTGGTTTGATCACCCACACTAAAACTCTGAGAAATATTCAATGGCGCTCTGCGTTTTGTCGTGTTCCAACTGTTTGAAAAACCATTGTTATAATTGGCCCCATTTGGATTCATAATATCAAAAGCTTGAGGCTTATAGCTATTCAAATAAATTGCTTTAGCATTATTGAATGCAACAGGGTCATTGATTAACCCTTTTGGTAATAAACCCAATTCAACCAAACCTAATTTGAAATATGTTTCACCTTGTGAACTACCATCTATCCAACCATTAACACCTAAATTAGAATAAAAATCCTCTAAACCTAGCGCTACCAATTCCTGATAAGATGTAGGATTAAAATTTGGACTTAGAATACTTTCCTGCTCCCTGTTTCTTAAACCGTTATCGAATCCTAACCAATCAGTTTCACTGCGCTGAGAGCTAATTACATCTTTGAAAGTAGTTTGCGCGTTGTATCCAAATTGAAAATCACAGCTCACACTTAATTTGTTTGGATAATCTTTTGTTTCAACTGATAAATAAGCTCCAGACCAATCACCTGGTAAATCAGGACTTGCTGTTTTAGTAATAATAACGTTGTCAACTAAACTTGCTGGAAAAATATCCAATTTCAAATTATTTGTCAATGGATCGAGCGTTGGAATTCTCGACCCATTTAAAGTTGTTTTTACATATCTATCACCAATTCCTCTCACAGTAATGATTCCGCCACTGGAAGAAACACCAGAAACCCTGGAAGTAGCCGCCGACACATTTTGATCTCCAGTATTCTTCATTGTTTCACTGGATATATAATCTATTGTAGTAGCTGAATTCTCTTTTTTCTTATCCATGTATTCATCATTCCCTTTTGAGCGACGAGCAACAATAGAAACTTCAGTGATTGTTGTAACTTTTAATTGTTCGATTTGCAGAACGATATTTTTTTCAATCACTTCATTTTTGAGGGGGTTTACTATCAAGCTTGTTGTATCATATCCAATAAAAGCAATCAAAATATTTTGAGGTTGATTACTTTTAATCTCGATGGAATAATTCCCTTCAAAATCTGATCTAACCACTTTTAATTTATCATTTTTATTGAAAACTTTTGCGTTGTAAACCGGCTCTCCTTTTTCGTCAAAAATTTTACCCGTCAAAGAACCTTGCGCTTTTACAGCTTCATTTGAAATCAAAAAAAGAACCAAACAAAATGCCATTTTCAACACATTGAAACGCCCTAAAGATTTGAATCCAATGGTTTTGGGATGAAAGTTATTGTGAATCATAACATGAAATAAGAAACTGAATAATCTTTTTAAAATAGAATTATTCTTTAATGATTTTATGAGTTGAATTTTTACCTGCTACAGAAATTGTAACAAAATATATTCCATTTGGTAAAGCAGAAATATCTACTTGTTGGCTAATTTTCCCATTGGTAACGGTCAAACTTGATTTACCCAAAACAGATCCTTTGATATCTTGAATTTGGTAAAAATCATTGTTTGATTGCTCCTTGAGTCCAACTACAACAACATTGAAAGTATTTTTTGTTGGATTAGGGAAAATTGTAATACTTTCTTTGTTTAAGATATTTTCATTTATACCCACATTTGAAACTGGTGATGTGTAAATCAAACTTGGAATTGATAATTCTGGTGCGGTTGGATTTGTAGCCACATATGTTTCGCTTCCGCCAGCTACAGGTGTACCAATTTGTATGTTTAATTCAAAATTCAAAACTCCATCCGTTGTAAATTGTCCGATTAAAACCATATTACTTGCAGTAACGCCCTGAACACCACCTAAAGCAGCAATTGCTCCGCCATTTGAAACAAAAGAATTTCCAGGAGTTTGATCAAAAATATCTGTAGAAGAACCTAGTCCTAATGAATTTGGAATTACTGGTGTACCTGGCATTAATCCGTCTTGTGCCCCCGTTCCATTAATTGGTAATCCGATTGAAGCATCAGCATTTTCTAAAACTCCATGCGCATTTCCAATTGAACCATCAGTATCTTCAGATTTCAAAACACCCATTTGTCCACTAGCACCTCCACCTACAGCAAGCCAAGAATCAATTAAAGTGGTGTTTTTACGTGTATTGACTACACTCGTATTTTGAGGAAAAACGGTTCCATTATTTGGGTCATTATAAAAATCAGTTGTTGTTGAAATTTTCAAAGTATGCTCTGAATTTCCAAACATTTGAATAAAATTATATCCATCAGCTAAATCTGCAAAGACGCGGTAAGTAACAGATCCAACTTTTAATGGAGAGGTAGCACCATTTGAATCTGCATTTAAAGAATCTGCTAAATCTGACACATAGTACTTTTCAACTACAATACCTTCAAGACCTTGTGAGTGGGCGAATGAACTTGCTAGTACACAAGCAAAAAACATTGTTTTTTTCATAATTTCTATTTTTTTCGTTTATTTTTTTTTGACTTTTTTGATGCACTCGAGTAAATTAATTGAGGCATCAAGATTTCATTGCCTATTGGATTTTTGGCAACATACTTTTGTATTTCTCCAGTTTTAGTTGAACCAACTTGAATATTTAATTCAAAATTAAAATCACCATTGGTTGTAATTTGTGCGATTAAAACAGTGTTTTTGGTTAGCGAATCAGCACCAACAGATCCTCTGCCTAAATAAGCCCAAGCACCATTTGTTGTTTTAAATTCAGAGCCTACTTTATTTTTAAAAACTGCTACTGCACTATCGATTCCAAAAAAAGTTGGTCTAGGAATATTTTCACTTGATAGTAAACCATCTTTTTTGAGAATTGATACTTCTTTTTCATTAGCTCCAAAAAAGCCATTTGGATGCTTAATCGTTTCCAAAGTATCATCTGAGGATTGCAAGATGCCATAATATTTTTCTCCCGCAGCGCCAACTGAGAGCCATGAATCCAACATTAAGGCTTTTTTTCCCAAATTTCGTCTTGCAATAGTATTTGGTATAAAATCACCGTGTTCTGTATCATTGTAGAAACTGGTAGATGTTGAAATTGTCAAAGGATGATTTGCATTTCCATAAGCTGCTTGAAATCGAAAATCAGGATTTAAATCTGCATAAATTCTATATGTTACAGTTCCTTTTGGTACACCATAATTTTGTAGCTCATTGTTACTCGCTTCATGATACTTTTCTACAATAATACCTTCAAGCCCTTGCTGACTAAAGGAATTTAACATAGATAATAGACAATAAAGCGTAAAGTAAAATTTGTTCATACTTATTAATTGAAAAACGTAATTTTCTAAAAATTTGAACAAAATTACAGCATCAATCCTTCAACAAAATTAACGGAGTATTATCTTTGCATTAAAGAGTAAAC
>JBIKJE010000155.1:0-4127 GCA_044361165.1 Crocinitomicaceae bacterium
AAGATGGAAAACCTTTGAAATTGACTTTGAGTGAAAGTTATTACGATGAAAATCGCTACTATTTCACTTTCGACAGTATCGCCAGAACTGAGAAACCAAGTAAAGTGATAGTGACTTGGGATGGAACGCCAATCGAATCTATCAGTCGCGGAAAAAGAGAAATTGATGTTCCTGCACTGGGCGATTTTCAAGTTGTAAGTTCTAAAGTAATAGACAATGAGGAGCAATTTGTTGAAGTAAGATTCAGCGAACCAATTGATCCTAATCAAAATCTAAATGGAATTATCACCATTGAAGGAATTGATAAATTGACGTACAGTATCGATTACAATACGGTAAATATTTACTTTACAAAACGTTATTTAGGCACCAAGAAATTATCCATCAGCAACGGGATTCGCAATGCAAAAGGATACAAAAAATTGGAAGATTTTTATTCTTACATCACTTTCGAAGAACCAAAACCTTTGGTGCGACTCAAAGGAAACGGAAGTATTTTGCCAAGTTCCAACGGATTGATTTTCCCATTTGAATCAATTAGTTTGAAGTCTGTAGATGTGCGTGTTATAAAAATTTACGAGACAAATGTTCACCACTTTTTACAAGTCAACAATTTAGATGGAAACGATGAATTGACGCGTTTCGGAAAAGTCGTGGCTGAGAAAAAAATCAGATTGGACTATAACAAAAAAACGAATTTGAAAGAATGGTCACAACATGTAATCGACTTGGAAAAATTAATCAAACCAGATCCGGGGGCAATATACCGTGTAAGTATAAAGTTCAACAAAAGCGATGCGATTTGCGATTGTGAATCTGACGAAGACGCGGAGGAAACTTCTTATGAAAACGAAGAATATGAAAGTTCTCAAGAGGAAGAAGATCCAAATTGGAATGAAAACTTGTGGAACAGTTACGGTTTTGACGGTGGTTACGATACTTGGGATTATTATTCGGAAGATTATTCTGCATGTGACAACAGCTACTACAACGGAAAAGCCGTTAGCAGAAACATTTTGGCGTCAGATTTAGGAATGATTTTCAAACTTGATCAAGACAAAACTTCGCATGCATTCGTAAATGATTTAATCACTACCAAACCAATTCAAAATGCCGAAGTGCAATATTTTGATTATTCAAAACAACTCATTGCTTCAGGAATGACAGATGCCAATGGAATGTTGGACATCAAATTGAGCGAAAAACCTTTCTTGATGATTGCCAAATTGGGCAAACAACGTGGCTATTTGAAATTGCTCGATGGTTACACAAATTCATTGAGTAAGTTTGACGTAGAAGGAGAATTGGTTCAAAAAGGAATCAAAGGATTTATTTATGGTGAACGTGGCGTTTGGCGTCCAGGAGATTCGTTGTACTTGACTTTCATTTTGGAAAATAAATTGCACAAAATCCCAGAAAATCATCCAGTTAAATTTGAGTTGCAAGATCCAAACGGTCAGATAATTTACCAAGTGACAAAAACGAAACACGTCAATGGAATGTACGATTTCAGAGCGCAAACGAGCACAGAATCTCCAACTGGAAATTATACCGCTTATGTCCGCGTTGGAAACATCACTTTCTCTAAAAATCTGAAGGTCGAAACCATCAAACCAAATCGATTGAAGATTTATTTGGACGAAAAACACACCAAGCACAAAGACAGTTCTTTGCTTTCCGTAAAATGGTTGCACGGTGCAGTTGCGAAGAATTTAAAAGTGCTCGTCAACGCCAAAATCAGCCAGACGAATACCACTTTTGACCAATTCAAAAAGTACGAGTTTGATTCGCCAATTCGCCAATACAATACCAATGATGAATTTGTTTTTGAAGGAAATTTAAATTCCAATGGTGAAGCAATGATCAATACCAAATTGAACATAGGAAACAATGCACCAGGAATGATGCGCGCTACATACATCACCAAGGTGTTTGAAAAAGGCGGGGATTTCAGCATCGATCGAACTTCAATTCCATATTCTCCTTTCAAAACGTATGTCGGAATTCAAGCGCCTGCAACAAAAAGTTACGACAATTCACTCGAGACTGGAAATAATTACAAGTTTGATGTTGTAACAGTTGCCGAAAACGGGAATTTAGTGAGCACTAAAAAATTGCAGGTTAAAATCTACAAAATTCAATGGCGTTGGTGGTATGAGCAAGGTGAAGAAGATGTGGCAAATTACATCGGACGTTCAGGAACGATTGTCGTTCAAGACACACTAATCAGCGCTCCAAACGGAAAAAGTTCGTTCAATTTCAAAATCAAATATCCCGATTATGGAAGATATCTGATGACTGTAACGGATTTGGAAGATCAGCACCAAACTGGAACAATTGTCACTGTTGATTGGCCATATTGGAGCAGAGCGAACCGCAAAAACAATGAAAATGCGAATATGTTGAATTTCTCTTGTGACAAAGAAAAATACAATGTGGGCGATATGATTAAAGTTTCTTTTCCTTCACCAAATGTGGGTCGTGCATTGATTAGCATCGAAACAAGGACAAAAGTGATTCAAAAGTTCTGGATTGAAACGCAAAAAGGTGAAACAACACATGAATTTCAAGCTACAGCTGCGATGTCGCCGAATGCTTACGTGCATGTTACGCTCATTCAACCACATGCGAATACAAAAAACGATTTACCAATTCGCATGTATGGCGTTGTGCCTGTGATGGTCGAAGATCCTGATACGCACATCTACCCACAAATTGTAATGGCGGATGAATTGAAGCCTGAAACAACGGCGAATGTAAAAATAAAAGAAGCAAATGGCAAAAAAATGACTTATACCTTGGCAGTTGTAGATGAAGGTTTGTTGGATTTGACTTCTTTCAAAACACCAGAACCATGGAGTACTTTCTACGCCAAAGAAGCATTAGGTGTAAAAACGTGGGACATGTATGACCAAGTAATCGGTGCTTATGCTGGAAAATTGGATAAATTATTAAGTATTGGTGGTGATGGTTCTGGAAATGCTGGAAAAAATCCAAAAGCAAATCGTTTCAAACCGATGGTTAGATATATTGGTCCATTTACAGTGGAAGCTGGACAAACAAGATCTCATGCGATTGAAATTCCAAATTACGTTGGTTCCGTTCGTGTTATGGTGATTGCACATGACAATGGCGCATACGGACAAGCTGAAAAAACAGTTCCTGTGAAGAAACCGTTGATGATTTTAGCGACTTTGCCAAGGGTGTTGGGTCCAGGAGAAGAAGTAGCATTGCCGGTGAATGTTTTCGCGATGGAAAAATTCATCAAAGATGTCAAAGTGACTGTTGAAGTGAACGATTTAGTAGTGCTTCAAGGAGAAAAAACACAGTCAATCAAGTTTACACAAATTGGTGACGAAGTATTGAATTTCAAATTGAAAGTCGCGCTGAAAACGGGAATAGCGAAAATCAAAATTACCGCAATCAGTGGAAATGAAAAATCGACCGAAGAAATAGAATTGGATATCCGCGCGCCAAATCCTGTGGTGACAGAAGGAACATCTTTGACCATAGAACCAGGGCAAGATTGGAATACAGACTTGAAATTCAAGGGAATTTTAGGCACGAACAAGGCAACAGTCGAATTGTCCAATGTTCCTTCTATGGGACTTGAGCGAAGATTGAATTACTTGATACAATATCCACACGGATGCATTGAACAAACAACTTCTGCTGTTTTCCCGCAATTATTCTTAGGAAAATTGACTGACTTGAATGAAGCGCAACAAACAAAAATTGTAAAAAACATCAAAAATGCATTGAAGCGATACCAATTGTTCCAAACTTCCAACGGTGGATTCTCTTATTGGCCAGGTGAAGGTTCTGAAAGTGAGTGGGGAAGCAATTACGCTGGTCATTTCATGGTCGAAGCAGAAAAAGCTGGATATAATTTACCAGCTGATATGAAACGCAGATGGGTAAAATACGCTCAAATGGAAGCAAAAAATTGGTCGAGTCAAAACAACATGAATGTTTCATCTCGAGGAAATGAGGCAAATCAAATGGTGCAAGCGTATCGTTTGTTTGTGTTGGCTTTGAATTCAACGCCAGAATTGGGCGCGATGAATAGATTGCGTGAAGAACGAAATTTGACAAATTCTGCAAAATGGCGTTTGGCAGCCGCTTAT
>JBIKJE010000011.1:0-56518 GCA_044361165.1 Crocinitomicaceae bacterium
AAGGTAAATGGGTGAAATGTACACCAGCATTTGACCAAATAATCTGTAGAATCTCCCAAGTCACTCCCTTGGAATTTGACGGTGAAAATGATTCACTCTTTCAAGCCTTTGAAGGAGTAAGTAAATTCATGGAATACAATCATTTTTATGGAGAATTCGAAGATTTACCTATTCAATTGATGCATTTGGAAATGAAAAAGTATTATCCTCATTTGTTTGAGATTCAACATGATTCAAGAGCTTTTTCTTTCAATTATGATTCTAAGTATTTACTTTAAATTAAGTTAGCTAGTTTCTCAAGTGCTTTGAATGACAGCTTATGGAAATAATCGGCATTTCAATTACTTCTAAAGTAAGTAGGACTTTAAATTGGACCAAAACATTCCATTTTGGTTTGAAAAAGTAATCCTGCTATCTTTTAGAATGGGAATATCGCAATATTCCGATTTGGAAAATCTCATCTAACTATTTATGGATGTGCTAACAAAGTTTTATTAATCGAAATCTAGGTAATAAGATTATGCAATGTTCACCTGTCTTTGATCAAAGAAAAAAAGGATTCCAAGATGTTGGTCTTCTAATATTTCTTTCCAGCAAGTATACATGGTGTCTAGGGCCATTTCATTTGACATTCTAGGTAACATATCAATTTGGCTTAAAAATTTATCCCAATTTTCTGTAGCTAATAGTTCATTTTTGAGTCGTTCAGAAATTAGTAAAGTTGGATGCGCAATGACTGTTCCACTTTCATTGAGAAATGACATTTTACTAGAGTTTTGAATTAGTAAACCATTTTTGCCGTCAACTAATAGCTGATTATCTTGCAAAGAAATGAACGTAAATGAAAGTTTGGAACTATCGATTAATTGTTGATTTTCCAAGATTTGAATAATTGTTTTCTCATCTGTATTATCACCAATTACTTCCCCAAAATAATTTTTCTGAATGTAATTTTCCAAGGTTGAAAGTGGAGTTTCCCAAAAAAGATAGTCGCCGTTAATTAGTTTTAGAAATTGAAATTGACCAATTGAATTAAATTCATTTGCATTAATTTCAAAAGTATTTATTGAATTTTTGTAGTGTTTATCTTTTTGAATAAAGTCTTCTAGTTCTTGCCATTTTTGGTCTCTTAATCTTAATTTTGAAGCAGTTTCGTCAAATTCTTTTTCAGTAATTAGTTTTGCGTTTTGTTTATTTTTTCGAGCGTTTTGAAGGAAATAGAAAGTGATCATTAAGGCAACGATAATTGTAAATGTGATAACAATGATTTTTCCTCTATCTTTTTCTACAGTTACTTTATTTTGGATTTTATCTTCTCGTTTTTTCTGTTTCAGTATTTGTTCTTCACGCTCCATTTCATAAATAGTTCGCTGCATATCAGTTTCATTCACTTGATTTCTTTTGTAATTTTTCGCTTCTTCTTCTTGGAATTTTTTTGCATATTGCAACGCATTTTTATAATCACCTTTTGCCTCATAACTCATGGAGATTTTGTCGTAAGCGTCGGCAATTTCTCGATGTAAATTATTTTTTGAAGCTACTCCTAATGACAATTGATAATATTTTAAAGCTTCATCAAAATGATCTTGGTAAAAGTTCCAATCCCCCAAATTGTAATAACTCTCTGAAATTTCTTTGGGTCTGTTTATTTTAATCCTTAAATCAAGTGCTAGTTTAAAATAGTGCAAGGATAAATCGAGTTTTCCTGTTTCAAAATGTGCAATGGCAATGTTATTAAAAGCGGAAGCACGACTCATATAGGATTTGTCTTTCATTGCAAGTTTGAGAGATTTCTCGTAATAATAGATGGTCAAATCCATATTATCTCTCTGCATATTTATTTTCGCCAAAAAGTCGTATCCCTTTTTTAAACCATTGATGGCCTTTATCTTTTTGCATTTTTCAATGTATGCCAAAACTTCTGCTTCAGCTAGATCAAGTTTGTCTTCGCGAATATATACTTCACTTAAATTAAGTTGTGCAATAAATGCCTCATTATTCTCATCAAGTTTGTCCGCATTTTTAATTGATTTCACAAAGGAATTGGCAGCTTTGTTGTAGTCTCCAGAATAAATATAGGCAATACCTAACATGTTTTGCGCATCTGCCAACCTTTCATAGTCGCCTCTTTTTTGATAATACAGCTCACATTCTTTAAGCATTTTGATACTGCTTTCTGTCTTGCCATTTAGATTGTTGTAGGAGGAAAGAATGATTTTTCCATACATTAAAACTGGAACATCATCATCTTCTATACCTTGTTTAATCAAGTATGATCCCAAAGTAAATAAGGAATCTGTTGAAAAGTCCACATAGTGATCCCTCAATTTTGCTGCATTCTGAATTCTTGTTTTTGGATTTTCTTTTAACTCCTTTTGGATTTTTCCTATATTTTGTCCAACGGAAAAATGACAGGAAATGACGATGATAATAGAAAGTATAAGTCTTTGCACGTTAAAAGTTTTTGTCAAAATAGCAATGATAATTGAATTGTGCAAATTTAGCATTTAAAATACAGTTCTCTAGCACAATAGATTAGCAAAGTTTATTTTTTTTGACAGCTATTTTACTCTTATGCCTCATTTAATTTCATTAATTTTACTGCAAAATTATTTATTATGTCAAATTCGATTTCAACAGTTCCTGTTGCGGTGAATGAGCCAGTAAAAGCATACGCTGCTGGTTCTCCGGAACGTGATTCTTTATTGTCAACTTATAAACAAATGTATAATCAGGCACCTATTGACATTCCAATGTATATCGGTGCAGAAAAAGTTTTTACTTCTAATAAAAAAGCGTTGAACCCTCCACACGAAATTTCAAAAGTGTTGGGAACTTATAATCAAGGTGATAAATCACATGTTGAAAAAGCAATAGAAGCTGCTTTGAAGGCAAAAGAAGCATGGGCGAATTTGCCTTGGGAAGACAGAGCTGCTGTATTTTTGCGTGCTGCGGATCTATTGGCTGGACCTTTCAGAGCAAGAATGAATGCTGCTACAATGTTGGCGCAATCTAAAAATGTTTTTCAAGCTGAAATCGACGCTGCGTGCGAATTAATTGATTTCTTTAGATTCAATGTGCAATACATGACGCAAATCTACAAAGAACAACCTGAATCTTTGCCTGGAATGTGGAATCGTTTGCAATACAGACCTTTGGAAGGTTTTGTTTTTGCATTGACACCTTTTAATTTTACTTCTATCGCTGCTAATTTATCTGCTGCGCCAGCAATGATGGGAAATGTAGTGGTATGGAAGCCTGCTGAAACGCAAATTTATTCAGCACAGGTAATTATGGAATTGTTTCAAGCTGCAGGTTTGCCTGACGGTGTAATCAATATGGTTACAGTGAGTGGAAAAGATGCTGGTGAGGTGATTTTCAAACACAAGGATTTTGCGGGATTACACTTCACAGGTTCAACTGGTGTTTTCCGTGATTTGTGGAAAGGAATTGCAAATAATATTGAAAATTTCAAAAGTTATCCAAGAATTGTCGGTGAAACTGGTGGAAAAGATTTTATCATGGTACATGAATCTGCAAATGCTGCAGAAGTTGCTACCGCAATGACGCGTGGTGCTTTCGAATTTCAAGGCCAAAAATGTTCTGCTGCTTCTCGTGCATATATTCCTTCAAATCTTTGGAATGATGTAAAGAGAATTGCTGTTGAACAAGTAAATTCGATGAAAATGGGTTCTCCTGAAGATACAAGTAACTTCGTAAATGCGGTGATTAGCGAGAGAGCTTTTGATAGAATTGCAGCGTATATTGATGGTATCAAAGCTTCCACTGATGCTGAAATTATTGCAGGAGGAAACTATGATAAGTCGAAAGGTTATTTCATCGAGCCAACTTTGGTTGTAACTACCAATCCAAAATTCAAAACGATGTGTGAAGAGATTTTTGGACCAGTTTTGACAATTTATGTTTACGAACCAAAAGATTTTGAAGCAACGTTGACCATTTTGGATCAAACTTCAGATTACGCTTTGACAGGTTCAATTATCGCGAATGACCGATATGCTATTAATTTGGCGACTAAGAAATTAGAAAATAGTGCTGGTAACTTCTATATCAATGATAAGCCAACAGGCGCTGTTGTAGGTCAACAACCATTTGGTGGTGCAAGAGGTTCAGGAACGAACGATAAAGCAGGTGCTTCGATGAATTTGTTGCGTTGGGTTTCAGCACGTACAATCAAGGAAACATTTGTGCCAGCGACTGATTATAGATATCCATTTTTAGGATAAAAAGAATATTTTTTTCTAAAGCCAAGTTTGAATTTTAAAACTTGGCTTTTTTTGTTTTCAAAATTTTCTGCTGAAATCAAATTTTTATTACATAAATTTGTACCATCTCTAAGGGGTGCCTCAAAAGGGCTGAGATTATACCCATTGAACCTGTCAGGATAATGCTTGCGTAGGGAAGATGATACTTTAATATTAATTGCTAATTATTCACATTCAGAGAATTAGCCCCTTATTCTTGTTAAATTTTTAAAAAAATGAAAACAAGGATTACAAAAATCAACACGTTACTCGCACTGGTAACATCATTCAGTGCATTTAGTCAACACAATTTGAAAGGCAAAGTCACCAATCAGGATGGAATTCCTATCGTTGGCGCTAAAATTAGTATCGAGCAATCATATAACAGTTCGACCGCTGGAAAAGATGGGCTTTATCTTTTGAAGGGAATCAAAGATGATTCGATTGAGGTTATCGTTTCATCTTTTGGATATGAAACCCAATCATTGAAACTCTTGGTAAAAGGAAGTGATGTCGAAAAAAATTGGGTTCTAGTTCCTTCGGCATTCATGATTGAGGAAGTACAAGTTGCTGCTGTTAGAGCAGATTCAAAAACGCCAACAACTTATACAAATTTGAGTGAAAAAGAAATCCAGCAAAACAATTTTGGACAAGATTTGCCCTATTTGTTGCAATCTACACCTTCAACTGTTGTGACATCTGATGCGGGAGCGGGAGTTGGATACACTGGAATAAGAATTCGTGGTGTTGATCCAACGAGGACAAATGTGACGGTAAATGGAATACCATTAAACGATGCTGAATCACATGGCGTTTTTTGGGTCAATATGCCTGATTTTGCTTCTTCGTCAGACAATATTCAAGTGCAAAGAGGAGTTGGAACGTCTTCAAATGGTGCAGCAGCTTTTGGTTCAAGTATTAATATTAAATCGGATAATATTCGCAAGGAAGCCTACGTAGAATTGGACAATTCTGCAGGTTCATTCAATACTTTACGAAATACTGTGAAAGTAGGAACAGGTTTGATTAATAACCATTTTGTGGTCGATGCGAGATTATCACGCATTGTTTCTGATGGTTTTGTCGATCGTTCAAGTTCAAATTTGAAATCCTTTTACCTTTCAGGAGCTTGGATTGGAAAAAAATCTATTTTGAAAGCCATTGTTTTTGGTGGTAAAGAATCAACTTATCAAGCTTGGAATGGAATTCCTGAAGCAAAGCTGAAAGGAAACAAAGACAGTTTACTGTCTCATTTTTACAATAATTATTATCCAGGCGGAACTTATCAAACCGCGCAAGATTCTTTGAATTTGTTTAATTCAGACCCAAGAAAATACAACTATTATACCTACCAGAATGAAACTGATAATTACCAACAAGATCATTATCAATTGCATTTTTCTCATGTTTTTAATCCCAAATTGACCTTGAATACCGCAGCCCATTTAACGCGTGGTGCTGGATATTACGAACAATACAGATTGAATCAGAAATTTTCAACTTATGGATTGACGCCTGTTATTTACGGAAGTGATACGATTTCAACCACCGATTTAATTCGCAGAAGATGGTTGGATAATGATTTTTATGGGGCCATTTTTTCATTAACCTACAACAATTTAAAAAATTTCAAAATGATTGTTGGTGGAGGAGCCAATCAATATGATGGAAAACATTTTGGAGAAATCATTTGGGCTCGAACGGCTTCACAAAGTGAAATCAATCAACACTATTATGATAATCAAGCAAGTAAGTTTGAGGCAAGTGCTTATGCAAAAGCAAATTATCAATTGAAAAGATTCAACTTTTTTGTGGATCTTCAAATTCGTCACATTGGTTATAAATACATCGGCAACGACCAATATTATGGCGATTTGATTCCCTTGACTCAAAATGTGGCTTTCACATTCTTCAATCCAAAAGTTGGATTATCTTACGATTTGAATAACAAAAATAATTTATATGCATCCTTTAGTGTTGCGAATCGTGAGCCTGTGAGGGATGATTTTGTGCAGAGCTCAATTTACAGTAGACCAAAACCAGAGCAACTGCAAAATTTGGAAGTTGGCTATAGATTTCATGCTAGAAAAATCTTCGTGAACGCAAATTACTATTTGATGAATTACAAAGATCAATTGATTTTGACGGGACAAATCAACGATGTTGGGGCTTACAATCGTGCAAACGTTTCAAAAAGTTACCGCTCTGGTGTCGAAATTGAAGCGGGATATTTGTTAACGAAAAAAATTAGTTTGACAGGGAATTTTACTTTAAGCATGAATAAAATTCAAAACTTCACTGAGTATGTAGACAATTACGACAATTATGATGCGAATGGAAACATGATACAGACTGAAATCCAGCATTCAAACACCGATATCGCTTTTTCGCCAAATGTAATTGCCGCATTGGGTTTACAATATGAACCGGTAAAAAACTTGACTTTCAATTGGCAAGCAAAATATGTTGGTAAACAATACTTGGATAATACTTCCAACGAATCAAAAAGCATCGATGCCTATTTTACAAATAATTTGATGGTGAACTACAGTTTTAAGTTCAAAGGAGTCAAAGAAATAAATTTAGGAATATTGGCTAATAACGTTTTAAATGCATTATACGAAAATAATGGATACACTTTTGGATATATTTCTGGGGGAAAACGCATCAATGAAAACTATTATTTTCCTCAAGCAGGAAGAAATTTCTTGTTTAGATTAACTATTAAAATATAATCTGAAACAGCATAAATACTGAAAGTCGGGATGAATTCGTTCCGACTTTTTAGTTTTATTTAATTTTTTAGTTAAAAATTGTTTTATTTTATAAAAAACTGAAAATCTATTGATTAAAGTTATTTTGTGTTGAAATAATTTGTACCTTTTACTAGAAATAAATTGTCATGGATCAAGAAATCAACCCATTTCTACTAGAAAATCTGATACGTCCATTCAAGGAATCTTTGATGATTGTTGATCGTCACGGAAAAATTCTTTTTGTTACTGACCATTCAAAAAAAGTCTTTAGAGAAAAGGAATTAATTGGTAAAAATTTCACCAGTATCATTTTTGAAGAAGACAATCAGTTTAAAGATTGGTTAGGCGATATTCAAAGTTTTCAATCCGATTTTTTCAGGTTCAATATCAAGCGAGGCAATCATCTTTTTCCCATCGTTCTCAATGCATTGTCTTATCGCGGCTCGGATGGGGAATTGTTGGTGTTGCTTTCCATGAAAGACGATTTGGAGCTTCAAAAGACAAAACGCGACATTCTCAAGAAAACTTTAGCAATCGAACATTTTTCTAAATCAAGGAAAATTAGAGATGGAAATCTTCACGAAGCCATTTTTGAGATTCTAGAAATGTCTGCAAAGGCAATGGAAACAAAACGCGTGAATGTTTGGCGAATAGATGAAAAACGAGATAGAATTGATTGTATCGGCAATTTTGATGAGTCTGCACATATTCCGTTTGCGCAAGAAAGTTTACCGAGGATTTCCATGCCAGAATACTTTAAGTTATTTGAAAATAAGACAATCATTGTTACAAATAATGCCATGGAAAATCCATTAACAAATGAATTAAAGGAGCAATATTTGATTCCACATAATATTCATGCAATGATGGACGTGCCGATTCGAATAGAGGGAGATATTATTGGAGTAATCTGTTTTGAAAATATTGGCGAAGAAAAGAAATGGACTTTACAAGATCAAAAATTCGGTTTGATAGCTGCTCAAATGGTTTCACTCGCAATCGAAACATACGAACGGAAGAAAGCACAAACCAATTTAGAAGTTGCTTTGCATGAACTGCAAAATTTATTCAGAGAATCGAATCACCGAATCAAGAATAATTTGGCGATTATCTCGAGCTTAATTCATTTAGAAGCACAAAATAGCAAAGATAAAACGCAAGAAAATTTGTTTACAAATCTTCAAAATCGAGTACTTTCTATTATTTCTCTGCATGATTTGTTGAATAAAAGCAGGACGTTTGAGAAAATTAATTTCAAAGAATACATCGACGAAATTTTGACAAAATTGCATGATTCGTTTGCGCACTCACATCAAAATATCATTATCAACAAACACATTGAAGATATTGAAATTTCTGCGTCAAAAGCCATTCCTTTGGGATTAATCGTGAATGAAATCATCACCAATTCCTACAAGCATGCTTTTAAAGCTGTACATAAAGGAATCATTGATATCGAAATATTAAAAAGAGACAATCAATTATTGATGATGATTAAAGACAATGGAAAAGGATTTGATTTTGAAAGCAAGAAAGAAACTTTTGGAATCGAAATTTTAAAAGATTTAGTCAATCAATTGGATGGAAAATTGAATTTCAATGTGCTTGGTGGAGCGAATTTTTCAATTGAAGCGGTTTTGTAATAATTGAAAATAATAAAACCGACTCCTAAGAATCGGCTTTACTTTAGATTAATCTAAATTATTTTTTCTCATCCACTTCTTCGAAGTCAACATCAGTCACTTCATCCGCTGGATTTCCTTCTGCTTGTTGACCTGCACCAGCGTCGCCTCCTTGAGGATTAGCTGCGTTGTACATATCTTGAGAAGCTGCTTGGAAAACATTGTTTAATTTATCCATTGCTGCGTCCATGTTTGCCATGTCTTTTGCTTCAAAAACAACTTTCAATTCTGCCAAAGCATCTTCGATTGGTTGTTTTTTATCTGCTGGAATTTTGTCTCCGTATTCTTTCAATTGACGTTCAGTTTGGAAAATCAAAGAATCTGCTTTGTTGATTTTTTCAACTTCCTCCATTTTCTTTTTGTCCGCATCTGCATTCGCCTCAGCTTCTGCACGCATTCTTTTGATATCCTCATCACTCAATCCTGAAGATGCTTCAATTTTGATTGATTGCTCTCTTCCTGTTCCTTTGTCTTTCGCTGAAATGTGCATGATTCCATTTGCATCGATGTCAAAAGTTACCTCGATTTGTGGAACACCTCTTTGCGCTGGTGGAATGTCTGTCAATTGGAAACGACCCAAAGATTTGTTGTCATTTGCCATTGGACGTTCACCTTGGATAACGTGAATATCAACTGATGGTTGATTGTCTGACGCTGTAGAGAAAGTCTCTGATTTTTTGGTTGGAATTGTCGTGTTTGCTTCAATCAATTTAGTCATTACACCACCCATTGTTTCGATACCAACAGACAATGGAATAACGTCTAATAACAATACGTCTTTTACTTCACCTGTCAAAACTCCACCTTGAATTGCTGCACCAACTGCAACTACTTCATCAGGATTTACACCTTTAGAAGGCGCTTTTCCGAAGAAACGCTCAACTGCATCTTGAATTACTGGAATTCTTGTAGAACCACCAACCAAAATTACTTCGTCGATATCGCTTGTAGACAAACCAGCGTTTTTCAAAGCTGAACGACAAGGAGCGATTGTTCTTTCAACGATTGTAGAAATTAATTGTTCAAATTTTGAACGTTGTAAAGTTCTTACTAAGTGTTTTGGAATACCATTCACCGGCATGATGTATGGCAAGTTGATTTCAGAAGAAGTTGTTGAAGAAAGTTCAATTTTCGCTTTCTCAGCTGCTTCTTTCAATCTTTGCAATGCCATTGGATCTTGACGTAAATCAATTCCTTCGTCATTCTTAAATTCGTCAGCCAACCAGTCAATGATTGTATTGTCAACATCATCACCACCTAAGTGTGTGTCTCCGTCTGTAGCCAATACTTCAAAAACACCATCACCTAATTCTAAGATAGAAACGTCATGTGTTCCACCACCGAAGTCAAAAACAACGATTTTTTGGTCAATTCCTTTTTTATCTAAACCGTAAGCCAAAGCTGCTGCTGTAGGCTCGTTGATGATTCTTTTGATTGTTAAACCTGCAATTTCACCTGCTTCTTTCGTTGCTTGACGTTGAGAATCGTTGAAGTATGCAGGAACAGTTACAACTGCTTCAGTTACTTCTTGTCCTAAATAATCTTCGGCTGTTTTCTTCATTTTTTGAAGAATCATTGCAGAAATTTCTTGAGGTGTATAAGTTCTGTCGTCAATTTTTACTCTTGGAGTATTATTGTCGCCTTTTACTATTTCGTAAGGAACTCTTCCAGCTTCAACTTTCATGTCATCAAAAGATGAACCCATGAAACGTTTGATAGAGTTAATCGTTTTTGTTGGGTTGGTGATCGCTTGTCTTTTGGCAGGATCTCCAACTTTACGCTCACCTCCTTCAACAAATGCCACGATAGATGGCGTTGTTCTTTTTCCTTCTGAGTTAGCAATTACAACTGGTTCGTTTCCTTCCATTACAGAAACACAAGAGTTTGTAGTTCCTAAGTCGATACCGATAATCTTTCCCATATTGTTTATTATTTAATTTTCAATTTGATTTCCCTCTCAAAGTCAATTTTTGTGCCGATGAAAAAAAATACCGCAATTATGACAAAATGGAAAGGTGTAGCCAATTATTTTATCGAATAAATGACGGAATGTCAGTTTTTGTATGACAAAAGGATTTTATGCGATGTAAAATTACTTTTCCGACTTAAAATCTCTGATTCAATCTACATTTTGAATTTACTTTCTATTTTTACAGCATGAATGTTTTTGATGTAGCGGTAATTGGCAGTGGACCTTCCGGTGGAATAGCGGCTTATGAGTTGGCAAATCACGGATTCTCGGTTGCAATTTTGGATAAAGAAACCTTGCCAAGATATAAAACTTGTGGTGGCGGTTTGGTTGAACGTGGAAGAAAATTAATTCCCTTTGACATTTCAAGTGCGGTTGAAGCCGAATTTTTTGCCGTCGATACATTCTTTCAGAAAAAGAACCTCAAACTCACGACCCAAAGAGAAACGCCCATCATTTCCATGGTGATGCGTGATACTTTTGATTTTTTGATTGTCGAAAAAGCAGTTGAAAATGGCGCCAAGTTGCTCCAAAATCACAAAGTTACTTCGATTGAATTGGGTGAAATCAATCAAATTCATACTGAAAACGGAATTGTGCAAGCGAAATTTATCATTGCCGCTGATGGCGCTTTGAGTGCTACCGCAAAAATGTTGGGTTGGAAAGAAACACGAAATGTTATTCCTGCTTTAGAATATGAAGTGGAAGTTTCTCCAGCTGATTTTGAAAGACTTTCAAAAGATGTGCGATTCGACATCGACGCTGTTCCTGGAGGATATGGATGGTGTTTCCCGAAGAAAAATCATTTGTCGATTGGGGTTGGCGTTTTGAGAAAATCCAAAGACAATTTGAATTTAAAAGCATTTTATCAAGCTTATTTGAAAACGTTGAGTATTGAAAATATCATTTCGGAAGATGCACACGGTTTTGTAATTCCTGTTTCCCCAAGAACAGATTATTTTGTGAAAAACAAGGTTTTCTTGACTGGTGATACTGCTGGTTTTGCAGATCCAATCGTAGCGGAAGGTTTGTCGAATGCGATTTTGAGTGGTAAACTTTGCGCGGAAGCGTTGATAGAAAGTAATTTGGATGAAACAAAATCCGAAGAACTTTACAATCAAAAGTTGAATAAAAACCTCTTGCCAGAACTAAAAACTGGTGTTTTAATCGCCAAAATGTTTTACGAAAGTCAGACAATTAGAAATATGCTGCTTTCAAAATACGGTCAACTTTTTGCAGAAGCGATGACAGATGTTTTTACTGGAAAAAGAACTTATCCAGTAGACTACAAAAAAGCATTGCGTCAAAAGTTTAAAAAAATGATTTTCTAATTAAGCCACAAACCAGTGAAAAAGCGGTTTTGAAAGCGGTAGGTTTTTTAAGTCAATTTTTTCCGTTTTCAGTTCGAAATAAATTTTAACAGGTTTTTTATTCACCAATTCTATTTCTTCCCAAGTGAAAAAATAGAAATCATTGGCTTTATGAATACGCACTTCTATTTGCTTTTTCGGCGTATTTACAATCCATGAATTTTTAGCTTCATTGAAAGCAGTTGGAAAATCACGGAAATGCTCGTCTTGAAATTGCAAAATCAAATATCCACGACGGTGAATGAAAATTCTTTTGATGGAATCAATTTTTCCGAAATGTTTTGAATCTGTTTTATAGGCAATTGAGGTCAAACCAAAGTTTGATTTAACTTGATATGCGCCGTGAAACTTGGGTCTTGGCGCCAAATCGTCATTGTAAATATTGTTTTCTGCGAAAAAATACAAGGACTCAAAAAGCATTGCTGCAATCAAAATTGCTTTGAATAATTTTTGAAATCGATTTTTGATTGGATTGACATTTTCAAATTCTGGTCGCGTGAATCTTTCTGATTGATTCCAAAGGATTGAAAAAAGACTTTTTGCATACGGTAAAATGAGAATTAGTGCTAAAATCAGTAGATAAGAGCTCAAGATTTTGACTGAAATATCAAAACTGAAATTGATGATCAACACATGCAACATCACTCCAAAAGCGATAAATCCGCCCAATAATCTTGTTTTTCTGTTGAGTAACAAAATCGCTGGTATGATTTCTAAAATTCCTGAAATCACAGAATAACTGTACGAGGAACCAACCGTTGACCAAAACAAAATATCTTTCGACAAATAACCAAGAGGAGTAAAGAGCGTATTTGGTTCAGGGAAATAAAATTGAACTTTAAAAATTTTATCAACGCCATATTTCAGCAGGAAAAATGCCAAAACGTAACTTGCTGAAACTTGTACGAAATACAGAATTTGATTTTCAGAAAATCGTAAAAACCATTTGGACCAAGCAAAACCTAACAACAATGAAATGAGCGATAAATGAAAACAATGAATGTAAAGTCCCAGCGAGTCGGATTCTATATTTGAAATGAATTTAAAGTTTATCCCAAAAATGTGCGTTGCTGTAAATTCATTGATCGATTGAAAAAAACCGCTGACTAAAAATCCAAAGGAAGGAAAAAAATGCAATGGAAAAGGCAGTGTTATTGCGAACAATACAATAAACACCAACAAACTTCGATTGATTATTTTTTCAATCATTTCAATTAATTTTCCGTTTCAGGTTTTTTGAAAAATTGAATGATAAAAGGTGTTAAACTTCCACCTAAAATCAAATACAATAGCCACAAATTATTGGTTTTTGTTCTGCTTTTTTTCTCGATTTTCTTTTTAGCGTCATAGTGCTTGAAAACCGTCGACGAAGGGTAGTTTTCTTTAATGATTTTTGTATCAACTCTATAATTTGGCGAGATCAAATTGGTGTCTCTGTTGTAATAGTATTTTCTTGACGTATCCTCGATAGTACCCAAATATTGATGATGCCAAACTTCGACGAATTGGCTGTCAGAGATTACTTTCACCGTATCAAAAATTTTGATCATGCGCATCTCAGGGAAGTCTCCAAAATTGTCATTTTCTAGAGTGGCGTCAAAATCAACTGGATTTCCTGAATGACTTTTGAAAGCAATGATTTTAGTTTGTGCAAATCCAAAATCCAAAATCAATATCAGAAATAAAGAAAGTGTTAAATGTTTCATTTTTAAAAGTTTAATGTTTTAATAAAAAATTTTTTCTCCATTGTGAAATCAAAATCCCAACCGTAAGAATTCCAAACAAATATAAGCTTCCTTTGCGTGGTTTGGTTTTGAGTCCATTTGATTCCTTCCAATCTTTTTCAAAACCAACAAATTTGATTCTTGGATATTGTTTTTTGAGTTCCTCCAATGTGATGTTTGGATTCAAAAATGCAGGATGTTCGTAAACGGTATCTCTGCCGCCATGATTATCGATTTCGACGATGCATTTCGGTCCAATTTTCACCACAGAATCAAGTCGTATTGGAGCAATCCCGAAATTTCCATCAGACTCAAAATTGATTGATTCCGAATCACCACTGTGACTTTTTAAGGCGATAATTTTTGTTTGTCCAAAAATGGAAAGAGACAAGGTAACAAATGTAATTAAAAGAATATTTTTCATAGCATTGATTTTTTGTTGTAGTCGAATACAACCGTGCGTAGTATTGGTTCAAATAAATTTTAAAATAAATTGTAATTAACAACCAAGCAATGATAAAATATAGATTCAAGTAAAAAAGAAGTGCTATTTGAAAGTAATTTTATACAATTAGAATTGTTTGGAATGAAATTAAAACAACCACATACAGTTGCAGAAATAGCAAAATTGATCGACGTTTCATTTATTGGCAATGGCAGTCAATTGGTTACTGGAATTAACGAGATTCACAGGGTCGAAATTGGTGATTTGGTTTTTGTAGATCATCCTAAGTATTATCAAAAAGCACTTAAAAGTGCAGCAACAATCATCTTAATTGATCAAGAAGTGGAATGTCCGAAAGGAAAATCATTGTTGATTTCCAAAAATCCTTTTGATGATTACAATCGCTTGACCAAATGCTTTTCTCCATTCAAGCCTCAATTTACAATGATCGGCGAAGAATGTGAAATTGACGATTCTGCATTGATTTATCCCAATGTTTTTATTGGTCATCGTGTAAAAATTGGCGCAAATGTAACTATTCATCCAGGTTGCTATATTGGCGATGATTCAGTGATTGAAGAAAATGTGATTATCGGACCAAATTCTGTTTTAGGACATTATGCTTTTTATTACAAACAGAAACCCGAAGGCAGAGAGCGAATGCACTCATGCGGAAATGTTTGGATCGAACGAGACGTTGAAATCGGCGCATTGTGTTCCATTGATGCAGGTGTTTCTTCTACAACTAGAGTTGGCGCAGGTACTAAAATCGACAACCAAGTGCATATTGGACACGACACAATAGTTGGTAAAAACTGTCTGATGGCAGGTCATACGGGTGTGGCTGGTTGTGTCACGATGGAAGATAATGTGATTTTGTGGGGACAGGTTGGCGTTGCGAGCGATGTTGTCTTGGGTGAAGGCTCTGTCGTTCTGGCTCAATCTGGAATTTCAAAAGATTTAAAACCAGGCTTAACCTATTTTGGAAGTCCAGCGGGAGAAGTGAAAGAGAAATTCAAAGAGATGGTGGCAATTCGTCAATTGGCTAAGAAATAAATCATGCAAGAAAAACTGATTCAACATTTAGAGCATCAAATTTCGCTGCAAGAGTTTAAATTAAACTCCTTGTTGGAAATTACGAATGCTATAAATACGAATCAACCAGTTGATCAATTGACTAGGATTTTGGGATTTATTCTCAAAGAGCAATTGGGTTTTGATAAATTTGTATTGTTCCACAAACAAGACGAATGGCTGAGTTTGTTGAAAGTTGGATTTAAAGGCAAAGTGAAAGATATCAATGTCAAAGAAGATTTATCTCGTTTCAAAGAAATTACGGTGATTGAATCTTCACCATCCAAAATTATTGATGAATTTGATGTTGTGGTTCCCGTTTTTCATAAAAATGAACCGTTGGCTTATTTGTTGGTTGCTGGTTTAGAGCATGAGAAATTAAGGTTGACTGAAACATTGACCAACATGACGTTTATTCAAACCTTGGCCAATATCATTGTGGTTGCCGTTGAGAATAAGCGAATGACCAAATTAGGAATCATTCAAGAGCGAATCAAGAAGGAGTTGGAAGTTGCTTCGGAAATGCAGAAATTGCTTTTTCCTTCGGATTTGCCTTCTAATCGTAAAATGGACATTTCAGCAAAATATACGCCACGACATGAAGTTGGTGGAGACTATTATGATTTTATTCCTTTGGGTGAAGATGAATATATTATTTGTATTGCTGATGTTTCTGGAAAAGGAATCAGTGCGGCAATGTTGATGGCGAATTTTCAAGCAACAATTCGAACTTTGTTTAGTTATCAGCGATTTGAGCTTGATTTTTTGGTTGAAGAATTGAATAAAAAAGTGATCAGAAGTGCCAAAGGTGAAAAGTTTATCACGTTTTTTGTGGCACATTACAATGCAGTAACGAGAAAATTGAACTACATCAATGCTGGTCACAATCATCCGTTTATCACAAATGGCAAAAAAGTACAAATGTTAGATCAAGGCTCGATCGGTTTGGGAATGTTGGAAGAATTGCCATTTATCAATCAAGGAAGTTTGGAATTGGGACCCAATACGACTTTGGTGATGTACACAGATGGAATCATTGAATTAGAGAATGAAAAAAATGATTTTTTTGAGTTGGAACGATTGATCAAATTGGTTCACAGTTATTACCCATTAAAAATGGAAGACATGAACAATTTGATTTTTTCCAAACTTGACGAATGGCGCGCAGCAAGAAATTTGGTTGATGACACTGCGATTTTTTCTTGTAGATTCTTTTAAACACGAAAATCAATAGTTTTACTAACTTTGAAAATTGACAATTTAGAACAGCATGGAAAAAATTTCCTTTTCATTTTTCTTAGAAAATCTAACTTCCAAAAGGTTGACTTTCTTTACAATCATGGATTTTGCTGTGTTGTTTATTTGGTTGTTTTTAATTTTTGGGTTTACATTTTACAAGCTTTCAAAAGTAGAAGACAAGCAACTAAACAAAGATTATATAAGACACCTAATTTTCAAAGTTGGTTTTTCCATCGTCTTTGCACTTTATTATATTTTCTTTGTCAGAGGGGGTGATTCGATTGCCTTTTGGGACTTATCAGGTTGTATGAATAGGCTCTTTCAAATTTCACCAGAAACCTATTTCAACAATATGTATTATGAATACAGAACGCCTGAATTTAGAGATATGTATGGCTTAGAAACAGGATTGCCTCCAACTTGGATTATGAAAGAGAAAGAGTCTTTCTTTGTTGCCAAGGTAGTTTCGCTTTTTACATTTATCACCTTAAATAGTTATTTGGCAATCACAGTCTTATTTGCAACCATTACTGCCAATGTTACTTGGCGATTTTATAAATTGATATTGCGGCTTTTTCCAGATTCAAATCGTTGGGTTACCTATGCCATCTTGTTTATTCCTTCACTCAGCTTTTGGTGCACGGGGATATCTAAAGATACTTTGGTGGTCATTTCTATTTTTTCAATTGTAACACATTTTTTTAGTTTGATCTATGGATTTCAAAAATCAAAAATCACCAGCTTGATCATCATCTTGTTTCATTGTTGGTTAATCTTTCATTTAAGATCAGTGGTTTTAATTTCATTGATGTTGCCAATTTTTATCGCTTTGAGTTCACGACTCTCCAACAGATTTAAAGAATTTCCATTTTTTAAAAGATTCGTACAAATATTGATTGCCATCATCAGTATTGGTGGTTTTTTTATTGGAATTCAATCTTATGGAGAGGAAGTGTCCGTTGAAAAATACATCAAAGAAGCGGAAGTTCAAACGCAGGATTTTACTAATAATAAAATATATACTGGAAAAAAATATACAATTGAAATCACGGACTATTCTCCTGTAGGTTTGATTAAGGTTTTTCCGCAAGCTATATTGGCAGGATTGTTTAGGCCTTATATTTTTGAGGCACTGAGTGTTTCGCTTCTTTTAAATGGAATTGAGAGTACGATTCTAATTTATTTTCTAATTAAATTTTTCACCAATGATCGATGGCGAAGGGTCAAAATGATCCGCGAAAATGAATTTCTGCTTTTTAGTTTGTTTTTTGTATTGATTTTTGGATTTATCACAGGGTTTTCATCTATTATTTTTGGCGTTTTGGTAAGATTAAGGGCGCCTTTGTTGCCTTTTTTGGCATTGTTACTGGTGATTCGTCCCAAAAATGAAGAAGAAAATGCTAAAGATGAAATGCCTGAATCAAATAGCCTTCCTGTCAATAGCCTGTTAACTGATCAAAAATAAATTGACTATCTTGGGATTGTTAGAGCTGTTTTCATCTGTAATATAAAAAAAAAATCTATTTTTGTTGCTAATTCAACATTTTGGGTATTTATTATTTTTTTTCTCAAAATGTATTAGGATTTGGCACAAACGCTTGTGAAAAATATGAGTAAAGATGAAAATTGGTCTGAAATAATTCGACCTAAAAGACATTGGTTAGATTTAAATTTATTGGAACTTTGGAGGTACAGAGATTTGATAATGCTTTTCGTCAAAAGAGATTTTGTTTCTGTTTACAAGCAAACTGTATTAGGTCCTTTGTGGTTATTTATTCAACCACTTTTTACTACGATTACTTTTTACTTTGTTTTTAGTAAAATCGCAAAAATCCCTACTGATAATGTTGATCCGATTTTATTTTACCTTTCGGGCATTACGCTTTGGAATTATTTTTCAGACTGTTTTAGTAAAACTTCTAATACCTTTGTTGCCAATGCAGGTATTTTCGGGAAAGTATATTTTCCTCGCTTGGCAACACCTATTTCAATTGTCATTTCCAATTTGATAAAATTGGGGATCCAAATTTTACTTTTTGCTTGTATCGCAGTTTATCGTGTCTATTTTCATGATGCACAGATCAATATCAATGCAACGATTATGTTGCTGCCTGTATTAATTTTACTCATGGCAATCATGGGGCTAGGGTTGGGGATTATTTTTTCGGCTTTGACAACCAAATACAGAGATTTGAGTTTCTTGTTAACCTTTGGAATTCAATTGTTAATGTATGCCACACCCATTATTTATCCACTGAGTTTTACTTCGGGAAAATTACATCAAATATTATCTTACAATCCGATCACCCCAATAATAGAGAACTTTAGGTATGCTTTTTTTGGAATTGGATACTTAGACATCGCAGGTTTGATTTATTCTGCTGTTTTTTCCACCGTCGTTTTGGTGCTAGGCGTTTTGATTTTCAATCGCGTGGAGAAAAATTTCATGGATACAGTTTAAACGATTTATTTTCAATCACATTCTAAAAAGACGTTAGATGCCGGTCATCAAGGTAGAAAATTTATACAAACAATATCAATTAGGACAAGTTAGTTCTGGGACTTTGTCTCATGATTTTAACCGTTGGTTGCATAAAATCAGGGGAAAAGAAGATCCTTATGAAAAAATCACTGGATTAAACAATCGTGAGCAAATGACTGATTCAAAGTATGTTTGGGCGCTAGAAGATATTAATTTTCAAATAAATCAAGGAGAAATTTTAGGTATCATTGGAAGAAATGGTGCTGGAAAAAGTACCCTTCTTAAGATTTTATCCAAAGTTACTGCACCAACCAAAGGTCAAATAAAAATTAGAGGAAGAATTGCATCTTTGTTAGAAGTTGGAACTGGTTTTCATCCTGAATTGACAGGAAGAGAAAACATCTTTTTGAATGGTGCGATTTTAGGGATGACCAAAACTGAAATCAAATCAAAATTTGATGAAATAGTGGCCTTTTCAGGTGTTGAAAAATACATTGATACTCCCGTAAAAAGATATTCTTCAGGTATGTATGTTCGTTTGGCTTTCGCTGTTGCTGCTCATTTAGAACCCGAAATTTTGGTGATTGATGAGGTTTTAGCAGTTGGGGATGCAGACTTTCAGAAAAAGTGTTTGGGTAAGATGAAAGATGTCAGCAGTGAAGGACGAACAGTTTTGTTTGTCAGTCACAACATGGCAGCGGTAAAAGAACTTTGTAGTGTAGGACTTTTTCTTCAAAATGGGCAAGTGAATTCAATGGGTTCTATGCAAGAAATCATTCAAAATTACGTCACTCAAAATTTAGCTACTAAATTGCTTGCTGAATTTATTATTGATAAAGAAAAATTTCCGTTGGCTCAGATAGTCAAATCTTGGATTTCCATGCAAAGTAATAGCAATGTGATATCAGTTGATACTGATTTTGAAATTGCATTTGAAATTGAAATTCATGAATCAGATTTAGAATTAAATTTGAGTATGACTATTGAAAGTGCGCTTGGACAAACGGTTTTTAATACTTTGAGTGAAAGTTTCATTACAAAAAAAGGCAACAAAACGGCTGTATGCAGAATACCCAAAGATTTGTTAAACAATGGTTTGTTTTTTGTGACCATTGTTTTGACAAGAGATCGTTCAACGGCGATTCAATTATTACAAGAAGTTTTGACATTTGAAGTGTTAGATAACAGAGAAAACGAAGCTTGGTTTGGTGATATTTCACATCATTTAATTCGACCAAAGTTGAATTGGGAAATCTAATAACTTTATAATAGAATGATTATAATTAAAGTGTTTCAAGGTCTTGGAAATCAAATGTTTCAATATTCTCTAGGAAGGGCTTTAGAGAGAAGATTTAGCATTAAAGTTAAATATGATTTAAGTTGGTTTAAAGAGAATTCAAATCATAGAAATTTTGGGTTAAATAAATTTAATTTGGTGATTGAAGAGCCAACTGATGAGGAGATTTACAATATTAAAAATGGAATTTTTAAAAATCGATTAATCAATTTTTTTTTTCAAAGAAGATTAAACTTTTTGCCATATTTCAAAAAACCTTTTTTCAAAGAAGACCTGAAAAAGTTAGATGTAAATATTTTGAAGATTAATTCCAGAACATATATTGAAGGTTATTTCACCTCTGAATTTTTTTTTAAAGATATCAGATCTGTTTTGATTAATGATTTTCAATTGGCAAGCCCTCCAAGTCCTGAAAATAAGGCTCTTATTGAAATGATTCTGAATCAAAATTCAGTTTGTTTGTCTGTTCGACGCGGTGATTTTTTAAAGTATTCAATTCACAATGTTTGTGACTTGAATTATTTTAATGATTCTATTGATTTAATTAAAAAAAAAGTTAATGATCCCGTGTTTTATATTTTTTCAGATGACAATGAATGGGTTCAAAAAAACTTAAAAATAGAGGGCGAACATCATTTTATTGCACATAATTTTCCTGACTTTTATGAAGACTTTAGAATAATGAAAAGTTGTAAACATCATATCATTCCAAACAGTACTTTTAGTTGGTGGGCAGCTTGGCTAGCAAATTCAAATGATAAAATAGTTATTTCACCGGAGACATGGTTAAATAGTGAAGAGATTGATTATTCATATTTTTTGCCAGCAGATTGGATTAAAGTAGCAAACTTTGTAAAAAAAAGTGAGTTAAGCTAGCAATCTAATTTTAAAGATTAAGATTGCTTAGCTGATTTTTGAACAGGTGAGGAATTTTGATTTTTTAAGTAAGAAAAGAATATTGATAAGAATAAAATGGTTTTTTACTAATCGTTAATAATTATGATCAACGTAACAAGAACATATTTGCCTTCATTTGAGGCGTATTGTGAAAAAATAAAACCACTTTGGGAAACTCGATGGTTAACAAATAGAGGTGCGTATGCCTTGGATCTGGAAAAGCAATTGAAGGAAAAATTGAATGTCAATCATTTGTTATATGTTAATAATGGCATGGTTGCATTGCAAATTGCCATCAAAGCTTTGGGATTGAAAGGTGATATCATTACAACACCATTTTCTTATGTAGCAACTACAGGTGCAATCATTTGGGAAGGTTGTAATCCTATTTTTGTTGATATAGAACAAAATACTTTTTGTATCGACGCTGATAAAATTGAAGTTGCGATCACACCTGAAACTTCAGCAATCATTGCAACACATGTATTTGGTTTTCCTTGTAATATTGAGAAAATTCAAGAAATTGCCAAGAAATACAATTTGAAAGTTATTTATGATGGGGCACATGCTTTCAATTCTTTTTACAATGGAAAATCGATTTTTTCGTTTGGTGATATTAGTATTTGTAGTTTTCACGCAACCAAGCTTTTTCACACAATAGAAGGCGGAGCAATCGTTTGTAATGATACTGCTTTGGAAGAAAAAATATTGTTATTTCACCAGTTTGGTCATCTTTATGATGATTACAAAGAAATGGGAATCAATGCCAAAGTGTCAGAATTGCATGCAGCCATGGGACTTTGTGTTTTTCCATTGATTGATGAAATTATCGAAAAACGAAAGTTCGTTTTTGAAAAATACAAGCAAGAATTGGAAAATTTGCTAGTATCTTATCCAACACCTGCAGATTTGGAAGGCTATAATTATGCCTATTTTCCTGTGTTGTTTGAATCGGAAGAAGTGGCTTTAAGAGTAAAATCACAATTGCAAATTGAACAAATTTTTTGCAGAAGGTATTTTTATCCTTCTCTGAATAATTTACCCTATGTTGAATATCAAGCTTGTCCCATTTCAGAAGATATTTCATCAAGAATTTTATGTTTGCCTTTTTATCCAGATTTAGAGGAGTCTGACATTGTATTGATTTCTAAGTTAATAGCTGAAAATATGTAGTTTATGAAGCGAATCCTTGTACTTTCAGACAACCTTTATTTGGTTGAAAAATTCATTGCAATCTATTTAGCGAAAGGCTTTTCAAAAGAACAAATTACGATTGCATTTAGTCCCAATGGAAGTCCACTAAAGGAAATTCAAATCATAGGGGGTTTGATTCCAGTCGCATTGAATGTTAAAACTGAATTTGCAAAGGTTATTGAAAACTATGAGTTAGTTTTTTCAATTCATTCCAAACAAATTTTTCCTGCAGAATTGGTTCAAAAAGTAAGATGTATCAATGTTCATCCTGGTTTAAATCCATACAACAGGGGCTGGTTTCCGCAAGTTTTTTCAATTTTAAATAAATTGCCCTTGGGTGCAACCATCCACGAAATTGACGAAGAATTAGATCATGGAAAAATTATTGTACAAAAGGAAGTACCTGTTTATGCTAATGATACTTCATTAACTGCTTATAATCGCGTTCAGGAAGCGGAAGTTGTATTATTGGAAATGTATTTAGATTCGATTATTGGAGGTGAATACGAATCAAAACCAATGCCTGAAAAAGGGAATTTAAATTTGAAGAGTGATTTTAATAAATTGTGCGGGTTGGACTTAGCGAAGACACAAACAATTGGTGAAACGATTGATTTACTGCGTGCATTGACACATGGTGATTACAAAAACGCTTGGTTTATCGACGAAAAAACTGGAAATAAAATTTTTGTTTCTATTGATTTAGAGGTTAATTCAGGAATTTAGCCATTTGGTTATACTAAAAAACTGTATTGATTTAGTAAACATCTTTGCGCCATCTTGTTCCCAATTAGGGCAATAAATATTTGATTTAACTTCCGTAGTTTTAGTTTGAGAAATGCAAATTTTGTTCTTAAATGGTAACTTGTCAAATTCCTTCATCAATGCCAAATCGGCCAAATCTTTTTGTCCATCAAATTTGAAAAATAAGCGATCCAAATTCATGCGTTCTTTCCTTCTTATCCATTTTTCTTGGGCCTCTTCATTTGATTTGTAATGAAGGAATTGGATTTCAATATCTCCTAATGTTGCTGTAGGGAATTGTTTATTTAGTTTATAAGCGTTCACATCCTCGTATTTGGACTTTTCAATGAAGTTCAAATCTAATTGCATGTAATCTTCAAAGTTTTGGAGTAATTTGATGTAACAAGGAGCCATGAGATATAATCCGATGAATGGTGTATTGTATTGAACATCAAAGTAACCGTACAATTCACCACCCCAACAGTCATTTGAAATGATACAAAATGAATTGTTTTTAAGCCTTTTTTTATTTAAAAATTTACCTAACTTTGTTAAGTTTAGATTCATATTTTGAATTTTTATGCTAATTTAGTTAAATATGGTTAAAGTAAGTGTTTGTTTAATTTGTTATAATCAGGAAAAGTATATTGAGCAAACATTGCAATCCATTTTTGATCAACATTATCCTCATTTGGAAGTAATTATTGCAGACGATTGTTCGACTGACAATTCAAAAAAAATCATAGAATCTTTTTTGCACAAAAATCAACTTGATTGGAATTTTTTACCTGCCAATGTAAATGTGGGAATGCAAAAAAATTGGCAAAATTGTATTGAAGCTGCTTCTGGAGATTACATTGCTTTATTAGAAGGTGATGATTTTTGGAACGATTCAGAAAAAATTCAAAAACAAGTTGAAATTTTAGAGCAAGATAAAACTTTGGCTGCATGCTTCACCAATTCATTGGTGATAAATGAAATGAGCGACAGACATTACCCTGAATATGTTATTGATAAAATTGAAAGATTGACTTTTCGTCACATTTTGAAAGGCAATAATATCCCCACTTGCACTGTCTTATTTAGAAGACACAAGATTGATTTTCCACCAGCTTATTTTAAAAGTCCATATGTAGATTGGATCATCCATTTATCGAACGCCAAAACGGGAGATTATTTTTTCTTAGACGAAAAAACTTCGACATATCGGTTACATGAAAATGGAGCGTATGGTGGACAATCTGAAATCAATAGGAATTTGAAAATGATCAGAACGTTGGAATGTTTGAAATTAATTTTTTCAGATAAGGACACCATGAAGATAATCAATCAAAATTTAAAAGATTCTTTTCAAAAAGTAGCCTATTTATATAAAGAGATGAATCAATCCGCCAAGTTTTATAAGTTCAAGATTAAATCTAAATTATTAGTATAATGGGTATTTCAGTGATTATCTGCTGTTATAACAGTGAAAAAAGATTGCCAGAAACCATTTCACATCTTTTAGGGCAAACATATTCGAATTTTGAAATTGTGATTGTTGATAATGCATCAAAGGATTCAACTTTCGAAACAGCAGAAAATCTTTTGAAAATTCAGGATAAGATTTCATTTAAAATCATTCGTGAAGAACAAGCTGGATTGAGCCACGCGAGAAAAGCAGGAAGATTAGCAGCAACACATGATATTATTTTATTTTGTGATGATGATAATTGGTTGGATTTGGATTACTTGAAAAACTTAAGTGAGTTGTTCGAAGAGAATTCCGAATTTGAAATGATTGGTGGATTTGGAGAGCCAGAATTTGAAGCTACTCATCCTATTTGGTTCGAGAAATATCAAACAAATTTTGCTTGTGGTGAGCTTGCTTCTGGATTAACTAATAATTTGAATGAGGTAACTGAGTTATATGGTGCAGGAATTGCAATCAAAAAGTCTTTTTTTGAAAAATTGGACCAAGTTGGTTTTGAAAGTATTTTATCAGATCGAAAAGGCAATGATTTGATGTCAGGAGGTGATACTGAATATTGCATCGTGGCTAGTATGATGGGTTTAAAATTAGGTTTTCATCCAATTTTGACTTTCAAGCACTACATGCCTGACAACAGAATGAATATTGAATATTTAAAGAAGTTACATAGAGGATTTGGAAAGAGCAGGTTGTTTACGCAAGTTTATCAATATGTAATTGATAACGATTCAGTTCCAAATTTAAACATCAAATTACCTTTTTGGAAAGATAAGCTAATCTACAAAAAGCGTGAATTGAGAAAGTTTTTCCCTAAAATTTGGTTTGTCAACAAAACTAAAGCTGGAAATTTAGATTTTATATTAAAATTTGAAGCTTTGAAGGGGGAAATAGAACAAATTGAGCAATTGGGTGACGATTACCTTCAAATTTATGAAAAGGTATTATTACTCAAAAAGAAAATTGAAAATAGATGACAAATCCATATTTTTCAATTGTTATTCCCAGTTACAATCGAGCCCATTTGATTGTAGAAACAATCCATGCGATTTTAAATCAAGAATTCACCGACTTTGAGTTGCTGATTATTGATGATGCTTCGACTGATCAAACAGAACATGTTATTGATCAAATCAATGATGGGCGAATTCATTACCACAAAAATGAGATCAATTTAGAGCGAAGTGCCTCTAGAAATAAAGGAATTGATTTAGCCAAAGGAAAATATATCTGTTTTTGTGACAGTGACGACCATTGGAAAAGCAATCATCTGCAATTGTTATTTGAAAAAATAAACTCGGAAAACGAACCAGTTGCCATGTTTTTCACGGGAATGGTTTGGAATTTTCCAGATAGAAAACAAGAAGTGATTTTTCCTTCACCTGAAGGTGAAAATTTGATTGAATATGTGATTAAAAATCAGATCGGTACACCAACAACGTGTTTTCACCATACAATTTTAGAAAAGTTGAATTTTTCTACCGCGCTACAAATCAATGAAGATGTTGAATTGTTTGCACGAGTTGTTTCTGAGCATCCATTGATTCAAATTCCATTAGCAACGGTTGATGTAATGATTCATGCTGAAAACACCAGAGGATTGGTTAAAAATTATATTTCACCGCAGCTGGTGGCCATGGAGTTGATTTTTAATAATGCATTGATCAAAAATAAATTATCCACTGAATTTAAAAGAGAAATAATAAGAAACCTTCGGCATCAGTTAATTAACTTTTACTATGAATCAAATGAATCCAAGAAGTTAATTGTAGAAGTAAGTCGATTTCTCTTGAAGTATCCCCGTGATTGGCAAAATAAAAGTAAAATATTTATGCTTTTGCAACATTTACCAATTACAAAGCAAATTTTAAATAACAGGAAGAATTAAATGCTTTTCAATTCAATCAATTTTATAGTTTTCCTGATTTTTATTTACATCATGTATTGGTTGGTAGATAAGAAGAAGTTGGTTGTGCAAAATACATTGCTTTTACTAGCAAGTTATTTTTTCTATGCTTGTTGGGACTGGAGATTTCTTTTTTTATTGATTTTTTCGATTTCACTCGACTACTTCTCTGGTCTTAAGATTGAAAATACCACAACTAAAAAAGCAAAAAAATCTTGGCTTTGGATCAGTATTTTCATCAATTTAGGCTTTCTGGGGGTATTTAAATATTACAATTTTTTTGTTGATTCATTTCAAGATTTATTGTCTAGTTTTGGTTTTGAGATTCATCCTTGGACAATTAGTGTGGTCTTGCCCGTGGGAATTTCATTCTACACTTTTCACGGCTTATCTTATGTCATTGATATTTACAATGATAAGATCAAGGCAGAAAAAAACATTGTAGATTATAGTTTATTTGTTAGTTTTTTCCCTTTGCTAGTAGCTGGTCCTATTGAAAGAGCGACACATTTGCTTCCTCAAATAAAAGTGAAACGCGCATTTGATTATACAAAAACCATTGACGGTTTAAGGCAAATATTATGGGGTTTATTTAAGAAGGTTGTAATTGCAGATCAGTGTGCGAAACATGCCAATTTAATTTTTGATCATTACCAGGATTATTCTGGTTTAACTTTATTTGCCGGAGCAGTATTTTTTGCCTTTCAAATTTATGGTGATTTTTCGGGCTATTCCGATATTGCGTTAGGAACTGCAAGGTTGTTTGGAGTTGAATTATTACAAAATTTTTCATTTCCTTATTTTTCAAGAAATATTTCAGAATTTTGGAGACGTTGGCATATTTCATTGTCTTCATGGTTTAGAGATTATGTATATATCCCCCTTGGTGGTGGAAAAGGTGGATTGTATATAAAGCTCAGAAATACAATGATAATATTTCTAGTAAGTGGTTTTTGGCATGGTGCAAATTGGACATTTATCATTTGGGGACTAATAAATGCATTGTATATTTTTCCTTTAATTATTTTAAATGTGGATGTTTCTGATAGAAATATTGTAGCCAAAGGTAAAGTCCTACCAAGTTTTTCTGATCTAGCTAAAATTTTATTCACCTTTTTCCTAGTTGTTTTGGCTTGGATATTTTTCCGCTCATCCTCCGTTGAAATGGCATTTGAAATTGTGAAAAAGATTTTTAGCAGTTCAATTTTATATTCTTCATTTATCGAATTATATAATTTAATCATCTATGAAATTGGATTAGCAGTATTTGCTTTACTACTATTCTTTATTTTAGTTGAGTGGAGCGGAAGAGAAAGCAAGTTTGCACTTCAACATATTGGAATAAAAAGAGGATCTTACTTTAGAATTGGGTTTTACTACCTACTTTTACTTTTGATTTTTATTTTCGGTGGACAAACCCAAGAATTTATTTATTTTCAATTTTGATATGCGGCATTTTGTTCTTCGGTTAATTAAGTTTTTTATTCCAATTGTCGTCTTTATGGTGATTTTTGATATTGTGTTTTCTAAAAAACTTGAAAATACAAATTTAAATGAAGGCGAGTTTGAGGTTTGGTCAGATATTTATAAAGGCGACATAAAAGCTGATTTGGCCATTTATGGTTCTTCAAGAGCTTGGGTTCATTTTAATCCTAAAATATTAAAAAATAGAACTGGATTAAATACCTATAATTTTGGTGTTGATGGTCAAAATTTTGACATTCAATACTTGAGGCATCAAGAATATTTTGAAAATAATTTAAAACCAAAGTTAATTGTTTTTTCTTTGGATGTTTTCACTTTTGAAAAAAAGGACAAACTATACAATAGTGATCAATTTTTGCCATACATGTTCCAAAATTCAAGGTATTTCAATACTTTAATAGAAACAGAAAATTTCAATCTTTATGATTTCATATTGCCCTCGGTGAGGTATTTCGGAAAATATGAAATACTTTACAAAGTCTCTGAATCAAATGCGTATCCCAAATTTCGCCAAAAGGGTTTTAGGGGAAACAAAAGTAGTTGGGTAGAAAATCAACATAGGGCATTGGAAAATGATTCAAAATATACTGTTAAAATTGATGTCAATTTAATAAGCAAATTTAAAAAAAGCATCAAAGAATTGAAAAAGCAAGGTGTCAAACTGATCTTTGTTTACACACCAGAATATGTAGAAGGGCAAGATTTTGTTCAGAATAGAGAAAAGATCTTTGAAATTTATCGATCGCTTTCAGAAGAGGAAAAAATACCATTTTGGGATTATTCTCATGATTCTATTTCATTTGAAAAACAATTATTTTACAATTCGGAACACTTAAATGACTTTGGTGCCACGATCTTTTCAAAAAAGTTTAGCAAAGATTTGTTGACTCATTTAAAAAACAAAGTATGACAAAAACTTTTCATCCAATCATTTCAGTTTTAATGCCAGTTTACAATGCTGAAAAGTATCTAAATGAGGCAATTGATAGCATCTTAAATCAAACTTTTGCTGATTTTGAATTTGTGATTATCAACGATGGTTCAACTGATCAAAGTGAAGAAATCATTTTAAGTTACCAGGATGCTAGAATTAAATATTTTAAGAATGAAGTCAACTTAAAATTGATTAAAACTTTAAATCGGGGACTTGATTTGGTTGCTGGAAAATACGTAGCTCGAATGGATGCTGATGATATCAGTGAATTGAATAGATTGCAAGTACAATTTGATTTTATGGAATCTAATCCTGAAGTTGGAATTGTTGGTGCAGGATTCATTAATTTCAAGGATAAATCTACCGAAATTAGTCGTGTAATGTACAAACCAACACATGATGAAATTTGTTTCAATCAGTTGTATCAAATACATCTAAGTCACGGCACATGCATGATTAGGACAGAGGTCTTGAAGATGAATTCTTTGAGTTTTAGCTTGGATTATGAACACGCAGAAGATTTTGAGTTGTTTACACGCATGTCAAGTTTTACAAAATTGGCGAATGTTCAAGCCTACTTGTACCGGGTTAGACACCATGAGCATGAAGTTTCGAAACTATTCGCAGATATTCAAACCCAAAATAGTTACAGATTAATCAAACGCGAATTTGAAAAAATCGGGTACCTCATTGCTGACAATGAAATAGAAGATTTTATTCTCCTGAATCAATATGAATACGCTAAGATTAATGCTGATTGTGCTCAATTGCAGTCTTTTTTGGAGAAGTTAATTTTTGAAAATTCAAAAACAAAGAACTTAAACGTCAATTATTTTAATGATAGACTGAAGTTTTTATGGTTTAACTATTGTTACAACACCAAGAAGTTGAGAGACTATCAAGCTTCCAAGATTTTGACACAAGGATTTAATATTCCACTTTTAAAAAGATTGAAATGGATGATGAAATAAATTTCGATAGGCAGGCGAATTTGCCGTTTTTCTCAATCATAATTCCCACTTACAACAGAGTGAACTTATTACCAATTGCGATTGAAAGTGTATTGAAACAAAGTTTTTCAAATTGGGAATTAATTGTTGTGGATGATGGTTCTACTGACGAAACTGCCACTTTAATGCAAGTTTATTGTGCAAAAGATGCCAGGGTCCGATCGATTTATCAAGACAATGCAGAAAGAAGTGCTGCTAGAAATAATGGAATCAATCATTCTAAAGGAAAATACATTTGCTTTTTAGACAGTGACGATTATTTTTTGGAATCCAGACTTCAAAGATTGTTTGAGAAGATAGAAAATAGTAATGCCGTAAAGATGTATTATACAGGTCTATTGATTGATGAGGAAGGAAAGGAAATTCAAGAAAGAGCTGAGCAAAATATCCATGGAATTGGAAAATTTGATGATTTATTGAATGCCACGATTCATAGTCAGCAGGTTTGTATCAATCGAGAAATACTGTTGAAACATCAATTCAACCAAAACATCAGAATTAGTGAAGATTTGGAATTGTGGTTGAGAATCAATGAAGATTTTGAGATTGAATATATAGAAAATCAGTTTACCATTGCTGTAAAAGAGCACGGAGATAGGTCAATAAATGTTTTCAAGAACAATGTAGGATTAGAGCAATTGCAAACCTTGCAATTTTGTTTTTCAAAGAATCATCCTGGAAGTGCATCAGACAAAGCATTGCAAAGTAAAATTATTTCCAATAGCTACTTGTCGATTTTTAAATATTGGTTTTATCAAGGAAAACGAGGTAAAGCAATTCAATTTCTTTTAAAAAGTATTTTGGTTCATCCAAAGAATGCTCAAACAAAATATAAACTAAATTTGGCAATCCGATTGAGTCTATTTCAGTCTTTTGAAAAAGTTAATGCATTGATTTAATATGAGGGTAATCCATGTAATTCCGAATTTGAGAAAAGGGGGCGCTGAAAGATTGGCGCTGAATATTGTGCAAGAACTTTCTAAACGGGCAGAAACAAAAGTTGTATTGGTCACATTTTCAGATCAAAATGATTATCCGTTTTTATCAAATTCAATCACTTGGAAAATTATTCCATCCAAATTTATTCCATCCTTGAAGGGGAAAGGGATTGTTGATGTTGAAAATTTACAGACTTTCATTGATGAATTCAATCCGGATGTTGTTCACAGTCACCTGTTTGAATCCGAGGTGGTACTTTCCAAAATAAATTTTACAACCAAGGTGAAACGTATTTTTCATTTTCACGACAATATGCGACAATTGAATAAATTTTCTTTGAAAACCTTATTTAATAAGCAAAAATTGACCGAATTTTATGAGCGAAAGTTGGTCTTAAAGTCTTTTGCTGAAAATGCACTAGCAATATGTATATCTGAAGATGCCTTTAACTACGCGGTTAGTGTTTTACCAAATAGAATTCAAAAGTTATTGTTATATAACGCCATAGATTTACAAAGATTCACGCCATCAATTGAACCAAAAAATAATTTGGAAATAACAATAATTGGAAGTTTAGTCGACAAAAAAGGACAAGCGTTGGCGATTGAATCTATTGGTTTATTGAAACAAAAAGGCGTTGATTTGAAATTGAATGTACTCGGTGATGGACCCAATTTGATTCCTTTGAAATCATTGGTTAAAACATTGAATTTGGAAAATCAAGTTATTTTTCATGGAAATCAAGATTTTCCTGAGCAGTTTCTGCAAAGGTCAGTACTATATTTACATACAGCGGTCTATGAACCTTTTGGATTGGTTTTGATTGAAGCAATGGCCTGCGGTTTGCCAGTTGTTAGTACCGATGGTTTTGGTAACCGCGCGCTGATTAAAGAAGGTAAAAATGGATTTATGATTTGGGAAAGAAATGCCAAGTTAATCGCTGATAAGCTAGAGCTTCTGATTGCAGATCAAGAATTAAGCATCCGAATGGGTCAGTCAGCCCAGCAGTTTGCGCGTAATTTCGGATTAAGCCAATATGCAGATAAATTGATAGAATTGTATCGGAAATAGATTGAAAATTGATTTTGACCCAGACAAATTAAAGTTGTTCGAAGAAAATTGTTTAACTTCGGACACTGTAAAAATAAATTTAGGTTCAATTGGTTTTGCTACTGATTGTATAAAAAAATTGGTTTTTAAACTCAGTGAATTTCAATATTAAAATTGATGTCAAAAAAAGTATTAATTCTTGCTTATGATTTTCCGCCGTATGTTTCGGTAGGAGGTTTAAGGCCATACAATTGGTATCGATATTTGAATCAATTTGATGTTTATCCTGTTGTTGTAACAAGACAATGGGAGAATAAGTTTGGAAATTTTTTAGATTATGTTTCTGCCAGTGAAAGTAAAACTATTGTTAGGGAAGAAACAGAAAGCGGGACTATTATTCGAACTCCTTATAATCCAAATTTAAGCAATCGCTTGTTGTTAAAATATGGAGAAAGTAAATATAATTTTCTCAGAAAAGCGATAACAACCTACTATGAGTTTGCGCAATTTTTTTTCAAAACAGGAACCAAGGTAGAGTTATTGCATGCCGCTAGGGAATTTTTGAAAGAAAACAAAGTTGATGCAATCATCGCCACGGGAGATCCATTCGTCTTATTCCGATATGCCGCTTTATTGAGTAAAGAGTTTGACATTCCATGGATTGCCGATTACCGAGATCCTTGGACTCAAAACAAGTCCAATAAAATGAATCAAAAATTTGGCTTTATCAATCGATATTTTGAAAAATCATCTTTGAAGACTGTGAGTAAAATTACCACCGTAGACAATTTTTTTAAAGCGGTCATTTCATCAGGATTGCCAGATAAAGAATTTTTTATTCTTCCCAATGGTTATGATCCTGACAGAATGAAGGCAATTGCGGATGTAGCGCAGGAATCAGATTTTTTACAAATTGCATTTGTCGGGACCATCTATGAGTGGCATCCAATACGCAGTTTTTTGATGGTTTTAAACCAATTTGTAGTTAATCATCCCGAAGCAAAAATTAAATTTAATTTGTTTGGAATCAATATCGCATCGGAGGTTATCCAAATGATAGAAAACGATTTTCCAATCCTAGAAAATATCGTAAAAGTTACACCAAGACTTCAAAATGATGTTTTATTGAAAGAATTAGCAAAGCATAATGCCATGTTGTTGTTCAATTATTATGCTTATACGGGCACAAAAATTTATGATTATTTAGGCGTTAAAAGGAAGATATTGCTTTGCTATACAAATGATTCTGAGGCAAAATTATTGAAGGCGAAGCATTATAATATAGACCTGAATTTATCTGTCAATGAGAATATCCAAGAGGAAATAATATTAAAAACAAATTCAGGCTTAGTTGTTGAAAATGCAGAAATGCTTCTAAAAGAACTAGGAAACTTGTATGATGAATTTTTACAAACTGGTCAAGTAGCTTGTGATTCAGTAAATACTGAACATTACTCACGAAAGATTCAAGTTGAAAAACTGGCAAAATTAATTCAAAGCCTTTGATAGACATTTTTTTAAAAATAAATAAACCTTGTCACCTATATGTACGTTCACACTAGATTACAGATTACTACGATGTTATTTGAACTATTTGTTTCCTTGCTTTCATTAATTTGAAAGAGAAAATGTAGTAAACTTTGGTAGGATGACATTGATGAATAAGTTAAAAAGGGAATAAATTGGAACCAAAAAAAGTACTGATACTTGCTTATGATTTTCCGCCATACGTTTCCGTTGGCGGGTTGCGTCCATATAATTGGTTCAAATATTTGAATGAATTTGACGTATATCCTGTTGTTGTTACACGACAATGGGAAAATAAGCATGGTAATTTTCTGGATTATGTTTCAGCAAGTGAGCAGAAAGAAGTTGTTGAAGAATCATTAAATTATGGTAAAATTATTAGGGCGCCTTATTTCCCCAATTTAAGTAATAGAATTTTATTAAAGCATGGGAAAAAGAGATTTATTTTACTTCGAAAATCAATTACAGGTTATTATGAATTCATTCAATATATTTTTAACACCGGTCCAAAAGTAGAACTTTATAAAGCTGCAAGGGCTTTTTTAAAGGACAACAAAGTTGATGCGATAGTTGCTTCTGGTGAACCTTTTGTTTTATTCAAATATGCTTCACAATTGAGCAAGGAATTTGATATTCCTTGGATTGCTGATTACCGAGATCCTTGGTCCTTGAATAAAGACAATGATAAGAATATTGTTTTCAAGCTATGGTACAGATTTTTTGAAAAGAAAATCGTCAAGACAGCAAGCAAAATAATTACTGTCTCAGAGTTTTTAAAAGTTGGTATCAGAGAACTAATCGGTGACGTTCCCACTCACATTTTACCAAATGGATACGATCCAGAAGTCATAGGTAATGCAGCCAAAGTTCCTCAATCTTCTGATTTTTTGCAGATTGCATTTGTTGGTACGATTTACGATTGGCATCCAATTGAAAGTTTTTTAAAGGTATTTCATCAGTTCGTTACCCAAACAACGAATGTAAATATTAAATTGAACTTATATGGCATCAATAAAAAGACTGAAATTGAAGAATTGATTCAAGAAAAGTTCCCAGAACTTAAAAATCACATCGAGATCTATACAAGAATATCAAATGATTTACTTTTGAAAGAGTTGGCAAAAAATAATGTGATGTTGTTGTTTAATTATTATTCCTTCATGGGTACCAAAATCTTTGATTACATAGGCATCAAAAGAAAAATTTTGATGTGTTATTCAAATGACCTTGAAGCATTGAAGTTGAAAGAAAAATATTATACGATGGAAGAGATTGAAGGGGTTAGTCATCACTTACAAGTAGATCTTATTGAAGAGACAAATTCTGGTGTCGTTGTAGAAAATGAATCTTGCTTATTACCAGTTTTAAATCAATTATACCAAGAGTTCGAGGTAAATAAAAAAATTGAATGTAACTCCATTGGCGTTGAAAATTATTCTCGAAAAATACAAGTTAAAAAACTTTCGGAGATTATTAAAAATTTGTAATTAATTGTACTATAGAAATTAAAGGTTTACAATACTGTTTATTTCTTCTGTTTTCGGATAAGTTATTAAAACAGCCCTGTGCGCTTTTTGAAAGACAAATAAACTTCCGGCAGCTACAGCTGAAGCTCCATTTTGTTTTGCAAATTTGAGGTCATCTAGTGAACCAGCACCGCCTAATGCTACCACAGGAATTTTCACGGACTCAGAAATACTTTTTATCAGTTGGAGGTCATATCCAGCCATTGTGCCGTCTTGGTCAATAGAATTAATAATGATTTCCCCTACACCTAAATCCTCCATTCTTTTTGCGTAGTCAACTGGTGAAAATCCGGTATTTTGTTCACCGCTTACTATAAATACAAATTGTTTTTTTGAGAGCCAATGTTTTTTTACATCGATTGAAGCGACAATACTCTGTGAACCAAAAATTGCAATAGCTTTTTTAATCACTTCAGGTTGAAGGTGACAAATACTGTTGAGAATTACTTTTTCAACACCTAAATTAAATAACTTTTCAATTTCGTCAATGGTTGTAATTCCTCCGCCATAGCCCAAAGGCATGAAACATTCGGTTGTGATTTCAGAAATTAGTTTGAAGTTTGGACCTTTTTTTTCTTTAGATGCAGTAATGTCTAAAAAAACCAATTCATCTACTTCTTTGTCGTTGAAAATTTTGATAGCATTGATAGGATCTCCCACGTAAGTAGGATTTTTAAATTTTACAGTTTTGACAAGTTTATTGTCTTTCAACAGTAAACAAGGAATGATTCGTGTTCTTAGCATTTCTCAATGAAATTTTTAAAAAGTTTCATACCGAACTTATGGCTTTTTTCAGGGTGAAATTGAACGCCCAAGATATTATTGTGGTGAATAGCAGAATCGAATGGTCGCCCAAATTGCGTTTTCATTAAAATGTTTTCCTTTTTCTTGCAGGCTGCATAATATGAGTGAACGAAATAAAAACGTGATTTCTCATACAGTTCATCGCAGAGTGGGTGTTGCGAAGGTATTTCGACCTCATTCCAACCCATGTGTGGGATTTTAAGATCAGGAAATTCTGATAAATCAAATTTCTTTACTTCAGCATCAATCCAACCTAAGCCTTTCACATTTCCTTCTTCACTTTGATTAGTTAAAAGTTGCATTCCCAAACAAATACCTAAAAAAGGGACTTTTTCATTGAGTGCTTTTTCGTTTAAAATTTCAATTAAGTTTAATTCATTTAAATTTTGCATCGCTTTATCAAATGAACCAACACCTGGTAAAATTATTTTTGTGGCATTCTTGATTGTTTCAATATCAGAGGATATAACAGAGGAGTGGCCAACTTTTTTGATAATATTGGAAATTGAGCCTAAGTTCCCCATCTTATAATCAACGATCACAATCATTTTACTTGAAATTTTGCTAATAATTTTCAAATTTAAACAATATTGAGCGTATTCTGTTTTTTTTCATTTTTTAATTCAGGTCATTTGTTTTCAAGAAAAAGCAATTAAAAAGGGCTTTTTATTACTAATATTGTAGTGTTTCTTTTCAAAACAATTTTTCAAAGCGAATGAAAGTACTTTTTTTTGTAACAAATTTTTATCCTTTTGGAAAAGGAGAGCCTTTAATTGCAGACAAAATCGCTCGCTTTTCCAAGGAATTCGATAGAATTATCATTGTTTCAACGGATACAATCAATTCGCAAACTTATGAACTTCCCAGCAATGTAACCGTTGAGAAAGTATCCATTCATTTGAGTCGTTTTCAAAAAATAGTTGGTTATTTGAATTTTTTTTCAAAAAATGTGCAAGAAGAAATTCGATTTTTGAAAAGTCAAAAAAACAGTCAATTTGGAAGTTGTTTTAGGGTAATGATTAATTATTACAATCTAGGACTTCGGTTGAAAAAAAAGTATCAAGAAATAATTGAAAGAGAAGGACTAAAAAATGAGGAGTTATTTTTCCATTCCTACTGGTGCACAGAAGTGGTTGTTGGATATTGTTTGCTTAAGGATAAGTACCCAAATGCTAAATTGAGTTCTAGGTTTCATGCTTTTGATTTATATCTAGAAAGACATTCACCAAACTACTTGCCATTTCGAACCTTGATGATTCAAAAGTTGGACAAATTCTTTTTCATTGCTGAACAAGGAAAATCGTATTTTCAAAATTTGTACGGTGAATCAACCAAAAATAAAGATTTAATAGTAAATAGACTTGGAGTTCATGTAGAAGAGAAATTTTTGGTTGAAAGAATAAAGCCGGAAAATGAAATTTTCACTATTGTCAGTTGTTCAAATTTAATTGAGCTCAAAAGAATTCATTTAATTATTGAAACATTGGCATCAATTGAAAATTTAAAAATTAATTGGATTCATTTTGGGAACGGAATGCTATATGAAAACTTAGTATCAATTGCTGAACAAAAACTTAGCAACAAAGAAAATATAACTTACAATTTTTATGGTTTTATCGATAATCCAAAATTGAAAGAATACTATTTCGAGAACCAAATTGATCTTTTTTTGAACGTGAGTCAATATGAAGGGATTCCGATCAGTATTATGGAAGCTTTTGCATTCAAAATTCCTGTAATTGCAACCAATGTAGGTGGTGTTTCGGAAATAATAGATGATAAAAATGGGGTTTTGTTGGACGTTGATTTTACAGTTGATAAGTTAAAAGCTGAAATTTCTAGATTTTATAATATGCCGTTGAATGAAAAGATAGCATTCAGGGAGAATGCTTTTTTAACATGGCAAACAAAATATGATGGGGTGAAAAATTACGAATCTTTAGTGAAAGAGATATTACCAAGATATCAATCATGTTCAAGGTGTATTTTTGATAATGTTGTTTATCCAGCAATAGAATTCAATAATGAAGGTGTTTGTTCTATCTGTTCCATTTACGAAAATTTGCAATCCAGAACCGTTTTTAAGGGCAACAATGGAAAAGAAAAATTAGATGAATTAATAATGAATGTTAAAAATTCAGCCAAAAGTAAAAAATATGATTGCATCGTTGGTGTAAGTGGCGGAGTTGATAGCAGTTATGTTGCATATTTAGTAAAAGAATGGAATCTCCGACCTTTGATTATACATGTTGATAATGGATGGAATAGCGAGTTAGCCATTAAGAATATTGAACAAATTCTTGGAAATTTAGACTATGATTTATTCACCTATGTGATAGATTGGGAAGAAATGCGCGATTTGCAAAAATCATTTATTCATGCAAATGTACTAGATATTGATTTGCCTTTCGATAATGCATTTATGGCAATTTTGTATCGAATGGCTCAAAAATTTGGTGTCAAGTATATTTTGTCTGGCCACAATACAGTTACGGAAGGCTGGATGCCCGATAATTTCACTCATTACAAGTTAGATACCTTAAACATTAAGGATATTCATCAAAAATTTGGTACTGTCAAATTAAAGTCTTTTCCTTTGTTAGGACCTTTGAAATTTTGGTATTTTAAAAAGGTCAAAAAAATTCAAATGGTATATCCATTGGATTTTATCGAGTATAACAAGGAAGAAGTTAAAAAATTATTGATTGAAAAATTAGGTTGGAGAGATTATGGAGGTAAACATTATGAAAATGTTTATACGAAATTTTATCAAGGCCATATTTTAGTGAAAAAATTCGGAATTGATAAAAGAGTTTCACACCTTTCTACCTTAATTAACTCAGGTCAAATCTCGAGAGAAAAAGCCTTGGAAGAAATGCAAGTTTCCCCATATAAGCTGGAAGATTTTGAAGAGGATAAAACTTTCTTTATCAAGAAGCTTGAAATGACTGAAGAGGAATTTGAAAAGTACATGAATACACCTGGTGTAAAGCATACCAAGTATAAATCTTATATCAACGTAATTGCAAAGTTGAGAAAAATCAAGCACAAATTAAAAGGTAAATAATTGTATTGTGCATTTGATTTTGATTAAATCAACTTGAGCTAAAGTTTAAATTTTAACAATTTCTTGTTTGATTAATTTTTTCTCCTGAATTCAATTATCTTTGTTTCATGTGTGCAATTACAGGTTTTGTTGATTTTAATCAATTGACTTCTGAATCCATTTTAGATCAGATGCGTGATACAATGATTCACAGAGGTCCAGATGGCGGGAGTTCTCAATTTTTTCAAGAAAATAATTATCAATTAGGTTTCGGACATCGACGTCTTGCCATCATTGATTTGACTGAAAATGGAACGCAACCGATGCAATTTGAAGATTTCTGGATTTGTTTCAATGGTGAAATCTATAATTACCAGGAAATTAAAGCTGAATTGAGTCTTTTGGGACACACATTTAAAAGTGATTCAGATACAGAAATGATTTTACATGCTTATTCCGAATGGGGAAAAGCATGTCTTCATAAATTTGTTGGAATGTTTGCTTTCGTCATTTTTGACACCAAATCTCAAAACGTTTTTTGTGCCAGAGATCGAGCAGGAGTGAAGCCTTTTTTCTATTATTACAAAGACGGTTTGTTTATGTTTTCATCTGAATTGAAAGCTTTTCACCAACATCCAAATTTTGTAAAGGAAATTAATTTGCCTGCCGTTGCCGCTTTTATGCAATATGGAAATGTTCCGACGCCACATTGCATTTTTAATTACACACAGAAATTGGAGCCTGGGCATACGTTGACTTTTTCGCTAAAAGAGAAATTGGAAAAAATGCCTGCGACAGAAAAATATTGGTCTGTTTATGATGCTTACAATCAGCCGAAAATGGACTTAAGTTTTCAAGAAGCTAAAATTGAGACAGAAAAAGTCATAACCAAAGCAGCTGAATACAGAATGGTTGCCGATGTGCCCGTAGGCGTTTTTTTAAGTGGAGGATATGACAGTGCATCAATTAGTGCGTTGTTGCAAAAAGATAGAACTGAGAAGCTAAAAACTTATACAATTGCAGTTCCTGATATCGGTTTAAATGAGGCGCCATATGCCAAAGATGTTGCCAAATTATTAGGAACAGACCACCACGAATTTGAATGTACGCAAAAAGAAGCAATCGATTTTATTGCCAATATTCCATTTTTCTACGATGAACCTTTCGGTGATAGCAGTGCCATTCCAACTAGTTTGGTTTGTCAAATGGCGAGAAAGGAAGTTACTGTAGCGCTTAGTGCTGATGCTGGAGATGAGGTTTTTGCGGGTTACAATCGCTACGATTATTTGATGAAATTTGGTGGAAAGATTAATGCGATGCCTGGTTTTGTTAGAAATTCAGTTGCAGGTATGATGAATTTGATTCCTGCGAATTCAATTCCAGTTTTGAAGAATAAATACAATTTTGCAAATCGATACGAGAAATTGAAAGGTATATTGCGAAATCCTTCTCCTGAGCAAATTATGTTGAGCTTGAGTCAACAGTTTGATGAAACGCAGATTCAAGAAGTGATGAAAAATCCGATTCATTCGCTTTCAACCGCTTATTATAGCAAAGAATTGAAAAAAGAATTTCATTCTCCATTGGCATTTATGATGGCAATTGATTACCAAACCTATTTAGTGGATGATATTCTACAAAAAGTGGATCGTGCTTCTATGACATCAAGTCTAGAAGGTCGTGAACCATTTTTAGATCACAAAGTAATCGAATGGGCTGCAAAATTGCCGGATGATTATAAATACCATAATGGCATCAAAAAACATATTTTACGAGAAATAGTATATCAATACATTCCTAAAGAAATGATGGACCGCCCAAAAATGGGATTTGCCATTCCTTTTGAAAATTGGATGACCAATGACTTAAAGGAGCAAGTAATGTATTTCTTGGACGAAAAAAGAATTACTTCACAAAATATCTTCAATACAAAGTATGTCATCAATATCCGAGATCAGTTTTTTGCTGGAAAAAAGGAATTTGGTCTTAAAGTTTGGTATTTATTGATGTTTCAGATGTGGTACGAGAAATGGATGAATTGAAAAATCAATTAAATAACATGACAAAAACAGTTCTTTACATTTCTTACGATGGAATGACTGATCCATTGGGTCAATCTCAGGTTTTGCCTTATTTAAAAGGTTTAACTGGAGAAGGATTTAAATTCCATATCATCAGTTTTGAAAAAGAAGAAAGATTTGAAACGCACCGTGCACATATACAGGCAATTTGTGATGAATCGGGAATTGTTTGGCATCCATTAAAATATACGAAAAAGCCACCACTTTTGTCAACAATTTACGATGTTGTTAGGATGCATCGATTGGCATATGAATTACACAAAAGCAATCGTTTTTCCATTGCTCATTGTAGAAGTTACCTTTCAGCAATGGTTGGAATGGCAATGAAGAGAAAATTTGGTGTCAAATTTATTTTCGATATGCGTGGTTTCTGGGCAGATGAGCGCATTGAAGGTGGAATTTGGAGCTTGAAAAATCCAGTTTTGAAAGTGGTTTACAATTATTTTAAACGGAAAGAAATTCAATATTTTCAACAAGCTGACCATATTGTTTCGTTGACCTATAATGGAAAGCAAGAAATTGAAAGTTGGGATTCGTTGAAATCATCAGATTTGAAGATTGAAGTGATACCTTGTTGTGTTGATTTGGATTTGTTTGACCCCAAATCAATTGATTTTGAGTTGGTAAAGTCATTGAGGGGAATATTGGGATATTCCGATGAAGATTTTGTACTAGGATACGTCGGCTCAATTGGAACTTGGTACATGTTATCAGAAATGTTGGACTATTTTCTAGTTTTATCAAAAAATAATTCTGCAGCTAAAATGCTTTTTGTTTCTGGAGAAAATCCCAAAACAATTACTGAACTCGCAGAGCGAAAGAAAATTGACACCTCAAAAATAAAAGTTGTTTCATGCTTGCACAAAGAGGTTCCACTATATGTTTCTTTGTTTAGTCAGTCGATATTTTTCATCCGACCAACCTTTTCAAAAAAAGCGTCGTCACCGACCAAACAAGGGGAAATCATGGCAATGGGTATTCCGTTGGTATGCAATGCAGGAGTCGGTGATACTGATTTTATTGTCAAAAAGTACAAATCTGGGTCTGTTATTGAGATGTTAGACTTTGAGAGCTATAAAAAGAATATTTTAACTGTAGAAGTTTTTGAAACAGCCGACATTCAATTTGGTGCTGACGATTTTTTCTCTTTAAAGCAAGGAGTTAGTCGTTATTTAAAAGTCTATCAAACTGTTCTGCAAAAGCAGGATTAAAATCATATTTTTGCAACACATTACTCGATTATGAGCAAAAAGATTTATTTCATCGTTCCTTATCCACATCAAGAAGCGCCATCGCAACGTTTTCGTTTTGAGCAGTATTTTTATTTTTTGGAAGCGAATGATTTTGAAGTTGAAATTTATCCTTTTATCAATCAATCCACTTGGAAAACCCTTTATGGTGAGGGTAAAGTTTTCAAAAAAGCTTGGGGGATTTTAATGAGTTTTGTTCGCCGTTTTGCGTTGTTGTTTAAGCTCCATAAAGCTGATTTTATTTTCATTCATCGCGAAGCAGCACATATAGGTCCACCAATTTTTGAATGGATTATCGCCAAAGTACTGCGACGAAAATATGTTTATGATTTCGATGATGCTATTTGGTTGCCTAATTACAGTGAATCAAATGCGAAATTTCATCGTTTGAAAGCATATTGGAAAGTTCGCTATTGTATGAAGTGGGCTAATCAAATTACTGCTGGAAATGCTTATTTGGCTGATTATGCACGACAATTTAATCCTAATGTTCAAATTGTACCAACAACAATTGATACTGAGAATCATCACAATATTATGACCGATCACCAAACACAGGAATTGACTATTGGTTGGACAGGTACTCATACCACAATGCATTATTTGGATGAATTAGTACCCGTTTTGAAGAGTTTAGAACAAAAATACGCATTTACTTTTTTGGTAATTTCAAATCAATCCAACGAATATGACTTGAAATCTTTGAAGTTTATAAAATGGAATAAGGCTACTGAGATTGAAGATTTAGCGAAAATAAATATTGGCGTGATGCCATTGAAAAAAGATATTTGGTCAGAGGGAAAATGTGGGTTTAAAGGCTTACAATATATGGCTTTGGAAATACCAACTATCATGTCACCTGTTGGTGTTAATTCAACCATTGTTCAAAACGGAATCAACGGCTTTTTGGTTGAAACAAAAGAAGAATGGTATGAAGTACTGGAAAAATTAATAGAAGACAAAAGCTTGCGTACTCAAATTGGAAAAGCTGGTAAAAGACGTATAGATGAAGCTTATTCTGTTTTAGCAAATCAGGAGAAATATTTAAACTTATTTGTTTGAAGCTTGAATTGATTGTGTAATTTTAATGAAAATCACATCAAGTTTACTTTTGTGTCTAATATTCAACTAATTATCGAAGAAAGACCTGCCAATATTGGCACTTTTTTGGTAGGTCGTTTACTTCCTTTTCGTGAAAAAAGAGCTGTAGGTCCATTTGTTTTCATCGATCACATGGGGCCAGCAACTTTAGATGAAAATCAAAATCTAGATGTACCACCGCATCCTCATATTGGACTTTCAACTTTGACATATCTTTTCGAAGGAAGTATGATGCATCGGGATAGTTTAGGAACCGAGATTGAAATTCAGCCTGGTGCTGTAAACTGGATGACAGCGGGAAAAGGTATTGTTCATTCAGAAAGAACACCTGATTATTTGAGAAATGAAGTCAAGTATATACATGGTTTGCAAGTTTGGGTGGCTTTACCAAAAGAATTTGAAGAAATTGAACCGAACTTTTGTCATTTAGAATCTGAAAGTTTGCCTTACTGGAATGAAGATTCTCTCGATTTTAAATTGATTGCTGGAGAACTTTTTGGCAAGAAGTCTCCTGTTCCAGTTTATAGTCCTTTGTATTTTTTGGAAATTAAAAGTAAACAGAAACAAATTGTAAATATTGGTGATCAGCTTTTTGGTGAATGCGGAATGTATATTTTGCAGGGACAAATTTTTTCTGAAGGCCATACATTTGAATCGAAACACATACTTATTGCCAAGGATAGTAAATTGTGCTCATTTGAAATGGATGAAAATACAAATGTTTTTATTTTTGGTGGCATGCCCTTCACTGAGGAGAGATTTATTTTTTGGAACTTTGTTTCGTCGAGTAAAAATCGAATTGAAGAAGCAAAAGTGAAGTGGGAAAATCAGGAGTTTGATTCTGTTCCAGGTGAGAATGATTTTGTTCTTCTGCCTAAACCATTTGGTATTTAGGTGAAATTTTTGATGTAAAATTGGACTCTTTGAATTAATTCAAATCGCAATATTGCGAAATTCCATTTTAAGGTTGAATTGAATATCGCAATATTGCGAAATTGCAAAAAGGCAAAAAAAGTAACTCATTTTTTTTGCAAAAACTGATAATTAGTGTTATCTTAGATTACTATTTTTTAATAATTAATCCTATGGGCAGCACAAAAAACCATATTCATTCACGTGAACACATTGAACTCGCAAAACTTTTCAAAGCCCTTGCACATCCAGCAAGAATTGCGATAGTTGAAAATATATTGAAGCATAAAAGATTAAATGCGACAGATATTAAGTTTTATGTTCAACTCTCGCAATCAACCATTTCTGAACATCTTAGAATTCTCGAAGATGCAGGTATTTTACACGTAAATGTTGAAGGAAATAAAACTTACTATCATGTCAAGAAAATTGCTTTGGATCAAATTCCATTTTACATTCAACATTTAGTAAATCAAGTTGATGAAAATTTTCAACATCAATTTAGTCTTTTTCAGAGACGAGATCCATACATGCCAAAGTTATACGGCATGAGTTATCTTACTTAGATGATTTGAATGTCTTAAAATGATTGAATTAGACTTATTTTTCCAAATAAGTTTCTAAAGCATTGTCGTATATGTCTTTTGCTTCAGCACAGAAACCGTAGTGTTCTTCATCAATCATGAATTTACCTTTTGTCACGTGCCCAAGCAATGTGTATGTAACATTGGTTGACATCATAAATTCAATGAATGCTTCTTCTTGTTCTTCACTCACGGTAACAACTACACGACTTTGTGCTTCACCAAATAAGAATGCATCTTCACGTACTTCTGAATCTGTAACAATATCGAAACCTAATCCTCTTGGGAACGACATTTCTGCCAACGTGATGAATAATCCACCATCCGCGCAATCGTGAGCGGCATTAATCATTTGATTTTGAATTAATCCTTTCAATGTATCTTGCAATTCAAACTCTTTTTCCAAGTCAAAATGAGGCGATGGAGATGCTTGAATGTTGTGGTAGGATGCCAAATATTCAGATGAACTAATGCAATCTACATTTTCACCCAGAATGAAAATCAAATCACCTTTTTGTTTGAAATCTAGCGTCATGATTTTTTCTTTGTCATCTACTAACCCAATCATTCCGATTGTTGGAGTAGGGAAAACAGGCGTTTCAACTCCATTCACAACAGATTGATTGTAGAACGATACATTTCCACCAGTCACAGGAGTTTCAAACTTTAAGCAAGCTTTTGACATTCCCTTGATTGCACCTACAAATTGCCAGTAAGATTCAGGATTATATGGATTTCCAAAATTCAAGCAATTGGTGATTGCGCTCGGATTTCCTCCAGCACAAACAATATTTCTTGCTGCTTCTGAAACGGCAATCATTGTTCCAATTTCAGGGTCTGCATTTACATATCTTGAGTTACAGTCAACTGTCATTGCCAAAGCTCTGTTTGAACCTTTGATGTTTACAACAGCTGCATCAGAAGGACGATTGGTTGTCATTGTTTTAGTTCCAACCATCGAGTCGTATTGCTCATAAACCCATTTTTTAGAAGCGATATTCGGATTTTGCAATAAGAATAAAGCAACCTCTTTCAAATCTTCCGGTTGTTGAACTTGGTCGATGTTGAATTTTTTATATTCTTGGTAATAAGCAGGTTCTTTGTATTCTCTTTGGTTTTGAGGAGCTCCTCCACCAAGTACTAATGATTCTGCTGGCACATCTCCAACAATTTCACCATTCATAAAATAACGTACTCGTCCAGTTTCTGTAACAACACCAATTTCCTCAGCGTGCAAATCCCATTTGTCAAAAATAGACTTCACTACACTTTCTTCACCCTTCTTCACAACAACCAACATGCGCTCTTGAGATTCAGAAAGCAAAATCTCATAAGGCAACATGTTTTCTTGTCTAGTTGGAACTCTATCTAAGTGAATATCCATTCCAACCCCTCCGCCAGCACTCATCTCATTAGTAGAGCAAGTAATTCCAGCAGCGCCCATGTCCTGCATCCCAACAATTGCATTTGTCTCGGCTAATTCCATAGTTGCTTCCAACAAGAGTTTTTCCAAAAACGGGTCACCAACTTGAACTGATGGCAAATCAGATGCTGATTCTTCTGTAATATCTTTAGATGCAAATGCAGCACCTGCGATACCGTCTTTACCTGTAGCAGCGCCAACAATGTAAACTGGATTTCCTGGCCCTTTCGCTTTTGCAGAAATGACTTTTTTTGTATCGATGATTCCTGCAGAAAATGCATTCACCAAAGGATTTTGATTGTATGATTTGTCAAAAAAGACTTCACCTCCAACAGTTGGAATTCCAAAGGCATTTCCGTAATGAGAAATTCCATTAACAACTCCTTTAACTAGCCATTTTGTTCGGTCTTGTGAAATATCTCCAAAACGCAATGAATTCAATTGAGCAATTGGTCGAGCACCCATCGTGAAAATATCACGGTTGATTCCTCCAACGCCTGTCGCAGCGCCTTGATAAGGCTCCAACGCACTTGGGTGGTTATGAGATTCAATTTTGAAAACACATCCAATTCCATCACCCAAATCTACCAATCCAGCATTTTCCTCACCAGCTTTAACCAGCATGTGCGGTCCGTCTTTTGGTAATTGTTTTAACCAAAAAATTGAATTTTTGTAGGAGCAATGTTCAGACCACATCACAGAATAAACACTCGTTTCAGTGAAATTTGGCGTACGACCAAGGATTTCCTTAATCATTTCAAATTCTTCGGGACGTAATCCCAATTCAACAGCTTGTTCTAATGTGGCTTCTTGATGCAATGCGCTTTCCATAAAATTCAAAAATAGTTTCACAAAAGTAGCAATAAGGAATGAAAAGGAATTGTAAAAAACAGATTTACGTGGGTAAAATTTTCAACAAGTTGTCAAACATTCCTAATTCTCTAGTTCGTAATTCAATAATTTGTAATTTTGTAGTTCAATATATTAAAATGATTTTACCGATTGTAGCATACGGAGATCCAGTTCTTAAAAAAGAAGCGGAGGAGATAGACAAAGATTATCCAGGATTGGATCAATTGATTGACGACATGTTTGAAACGATGTACAATGCATCTGGTGTTGGTTTAGCAGCTCCACAGATTGGACGTTCAATTCGTTTGTTTGTCGTTGATGGAAGTCCTTTTGCTGACGATGATGACGAAGATCCTGATCCGATGGCTGTTGGTATGGATGGATTTAAAAAAGTTTTTATCAATCCAATTATTTCTGAAGAAAAAGGAGATGAATGGGGATTCAATGAAGGATGTCTTAGCATACCGAAGATTAGAGAAGAGGTATATCGCCATGAGACGATATTCATTTCTTATTACGATGAAAATTGGAACTTTCATGAAGAATCTTTTGATGGCTATAAAGCAAGAATCATCCAACATGAATATGATCACATCGAAGGAATTTTATTCACTGATCATTTGTCTGTGCTCAAAAGAAAATTGTTGACAAAAAAATTGTCTAACATTTCTAAAGGTGAAATCTTAGTTGACTATAAAATGAAATTTCCTGCAATAAAAAAGGGAAGGTAACCAAATCAAAAATCAACATGTTTAAATTTATTGTAGTTTCAGTTTTAGCCATTACTACGCTTAGTTGCGCTGGTACAAAAACCGAGAATTCTGACGGTTCACCAACCATTGAAAAATTGAAATCCGACATTGAAATGATTGATGATAGTCTTAAAATTTACTATCAACAAGTAATGAATAATCAAATTGAAAGTGTGCCAAATGATGCGATTCAAAAAACCATTGATGCGCATTTAACATTCTACCATTATTATCCTAAAGATGAATTTTCTGCGGAATGTTTAGATAAAGTTCATCAATTGTATATTCAGCAAAAATTATACGTTAAATCAGTGGAAATAGCAGATACTTTATTGGCAGAATTCCCGAAATACAAAGGGAAAAAAGATGTCTTGTATAGTGTTGCTACAACTTACGATTTTATGTTGAACGATGCCGCAAATGCTAAAAAATACTATGAGAAGATTCTAGCGATGCCCAAATTAGACAAAGAAACTAGAGAGAATATTTCAACTAGAATCAAATTAATGGGAATGTCGTTAGATGAAATGATTGAATTTCAGAATAAAAAGAACTCCAAAAAATAACTGAGTTAACATTTTGTTAAATACAATTCATCTAAATCAAAGTTTTTACATCTTTGAGTAAAATTAGAAACTAAATAAATTAAATACTATGAAAAGTTTAATGTTATCAATTATGTTCGTTGCCGTGGCAATGATTTCAAACGAAGTGAAAGCGCAAGCAAAAATGGATTTCAAAAAAGAAGTACATGATTATGGAAATATCAAAAACGGTGCAAATGGAACTTGTACTTTTGAATTTACAAATACTGGAAATGCGCCATTGATTATTTCAAATGCTACTGGTTCTTGCGGATGTACAGTGCCAACTTGGCCAAAAGAGCCTATTGCTCCAGGCGCTAAAGGGGAAATCACTGTTAAATACGACACAAAAAGAACAGGTGAGTTTACTAAAACAGTTACTTTAACATCTAACGCTTCTGAAACATCAAAAGTCTTAACAATTAAAGGAAATGTTGCTGCTCCTGTTGAAGGTGCTTCTCCTGTTAACACTTCAGGCGCTCCAAGTCACTAGAAAAAAAATAATTTTTGAATCCGCTTCATTTTTCGAAGCGGATTTTTTTTGCCAGAAATTTCATATCGTTAACGATGTGTTAAATACATTTTACTTTCAAAAAAGAGTTATATCTTTGATTCAAAGAAATTATAAATAGACTTAAAAATAAAAAAGATGAAGAGTTTAGTTTTATCAATTATGTTTGTTGCAACTGCAATGATTTCAAACAAAGTAGCTGCGCAAATCGAAAACGGAGCAAAAATTGACTTCAGCAAAGAAGTGCATGACTACGGAAACATCAAAAACGGTGCAAATGGAACTTGTACTTTCGAATTTACTAACACAGGAAATGCTCCATTGATTATTTCCAAAGCGCAAGGGTCTTGTGGTTGTACTGTTCCATCTTGGCCAAAAGAGCCTATCGCTCCAGGTGCTAAAGGTGTGATTTCAGTGAAATATGATACGAAAAGAGCAGGTGCAATTAATAAAAATGTTACTATTACTTCAAATGCGGTAAATGAGCCAAATAAAGTGATCAGAATTAAAGGAAACGTTGCTCCAGCTCCAGAAGGTGCATCTCCAGTAAACAATGCTGGTGCTCCAAACAATAACTAAAATGAGGTCTTTACTGACAATCATTATAATTTTAAGTTCCGCCCTTGGTTTTGGTCAAGTGGCGGAATTTTCTTTTAAACAGAAGACATACAAGTTTCCAAAGGCCAAAGAAGGCGAACAATTGAATCATTACTATGTGTTCACTAATACTGGAACTGCACCATTGAAAATCAATTCTTATGTGGTTGAATGTCATTGTACAGAACTGATATTTCCCACCTACGAAATACAACCTGGTAAAATAGATTCGGTTTTAGTGAAATTCGATACGAATGGAAAATATTTCGCACAGGACAGAAATGTAATCATTTCTTCTAATGCTAGGAAAAAAGAGACTATTCTTCGATTCAAGGTATTTGTTGAGCCAAAAGAATAACTTTCAAACTAAAAAAGTCAATTCAATTTGCGGATTTAGAATTCCCCACTTTTTTCTTAATTACCTAAAATCTTTGATATTAGAACCGAATTTGCGCTAGACCACTGATAATTTGCTTTGACAAATTTTTGTCCAGCTTCTGAAATCTTCTTGTATAAAACGGGATCTTTGATAAGTCGATTTATTTGCACTGCAAAAGATTTGGAGTCGTTGGCAATAAGTATCTCCTTTTCAGGCTCCGCAAGTAATGCATTGTTAGCGAGTGCTGAAGTTATACAAGGTAAGCCCATCGCCATCGCTTCTAGTAGTTTATTTTGAAGTCCGGTGCCAATCATCATTGGGGCAATAAAAATTTTTGCACTTAAATAGCTTTCACGGATATCTTCTACCCAACCGTTTACTTTAAAATTTTCTTTAGAAATTGCAGTCAAAGAGGGATGAGGATTTGCTCCGGAGATTAAGCATTTTAGCAAAAGATTGAGCGCTTTTAATTCTGGTAAAATCTCTCTCTCAATAAATAATGTTGCATCGATATTAGGCGGATAACCCATATTTCCAGTAAAAACTAAATCGAATTTTTTTTCAATATCAAACGTCTCGAAAAACTGATTGTCAACTCCATTTGGCACCAATGTTATCTGCTCTCGCTGCGGGTGCATGATGTAATTTCGATCTTGTTTCGATATAATCGTTTGATTTTCAAAATAATCAAAAATTGATCTTTCATATTTCGCAAGTCGTTTGTATTCAGTGCTGAAAATCCATTTCTTTAATCCCCAAACTTGCTCTGTCCTGCGCTCCATGCCTTTTGATAGTGCATCCATGTAATCAAGCGTTTTAAGGCATGCATGATAATTTTTGACATATTCACTTGCTCTGATCAATTGACAGTAAATATGCGTTGGCTTAATATCTTTTAATATTTGATCAATTTTTCGCTGTATCCATTTTTGGTGAAAAAATCGCACTTGAAAAGGTTTAGAGTCAAATAAAGCCCAGCAAAGATTTAAAAATAAATTAATTTTTTTGAGTTTGAAAACATGAACAGCTTTGCAAAGCGCAGCAATTTTTTCGAGATCTTCAGGTCGAATTTCTTTCTCTGTTGTGCAAATCAAATGAACATCAAAAACTTTGGATAAATCAAGCAATTGATAGTAAGCACGCAACTTATCACCTTTTTCTAAAGGATACGGGAAACGCGATAAAACGACCGCAATTACTGGCTTATATGGATTGGATGAATGCAAGTAGTTTTTTTGATATATTGTGAATATTGAAAGTTTCTATGGCTAAAATTTGTCCTTTTTCTCCCATTTTGTTTGCAAATTCACATTGATTTGCAAGTAAAACAGCCGCTTCTACAAAGTCCTTGGTGCGATTAGCAATCATTCCATGTATTTCATTCTTTACTGGAATACCTTCAAAACCAACCTTTGATGAGACGACGGGGATGCCCAAAGCCAAGGCTTCTAAAATTTTAATTCTAATACCAGATCCAGATTTTAGAGGTACAAGTAAAATACCATTTGCGCTCAAAAAACTTTTTACATCAGTTACTTTTCCATGAATAAAAACATTCTTTTGTTTTAAATTCAATAATTTATTACTCATAAACGAACCTGCCAAATGCAATTCAGCTTCGGGAATTTTTTCAAGTATTTTCGGAAATATTTTATTTAACAACAAATCAACTGCTTCTAAATTGGGCTTCCAATTCATCGAACCTAAGAAGCAAAATTTATTTTTTTGAATAGACAAGTGATTGTCAGTGTCAAAATCCATTGAAACTGGTATAGAACTCATTGGAGTGAAAATTCCTAAGCTTCTAAAATGTAACAAATCGTCTTCGGATATACACGCGATTCCATCCACTTTTTTTAAAGTTGAAATTTCAAAGGATTTTAAATCTTTTGCCAATTTTCTGAGAAATAGTTTTTTAAAAATGCGAACTTCAGAAGCTGCAAGTCTTTCCCATATTCGATATTCAACATTGTGAGCTCTGAGAATGATTTTGCCATCAAAGTAATTCCTTAATGCAGGCAAATAGGGTAGAAGATAAGCACTTTCTAGAATAATTACTTGAAAATTACCAGAACACAATGTTTCAATTATTTTGGATTCGAAATCTTTGTTATAAAACCTGGAAATATTGTAAGATGTTCTCCCAAACAACGATAGAAATGCGTCCTTAGCTTTAATCTGAGTATCCACAAAAACTGCTTCTGGTGAAATAATTTGTTTCAAAGGAGTAGGAAATAGTTCCCTATCAAAAGGATGTTTATTAGTTTCTATACTCAGATTTTTTACTTCGAAACCCAATTGCAGCAGGTTTTTGAGTAATTCATGCATTGCTATGCATCCACCATCCAATAAAGGGAAAATTGGCTTATTTGAGAGATGCAGTACTTTCATTCTTAATTGTTTTTTTTCTTTTCCTTCCAAATAATTTTGTCCAAGATTCTTTGCTGAAAATCTTCGAATCATTGGCAGCGCTGCGTGTCAAAAGTATTGCTACGGGAGCCAAAATAAAGGTAGCCATCCACATCCCCCAAAAAGGTGACACTACCCCTTCGTTTGCCAAACTTTCACCTACACTAATTAGTATAAAATATACCATAAAAAGTAAAGCAGCAATAACCACTGGAGCGCCAAATCCTCCTTTTTTAACGATGGCTCCCAATGGTGCTCCCACGAAAAATAGTACTAAAATAGTTGCTGTTAGCGCAAATTTCCGGTTAAATTCAATATAAAATTTTGAAACTTCCTCAATAATTAATTCTGTAAAAAGTTTTTGACTTTGTAAATTATCTTTGCTACTGCGTAATTTACTGATAGATGTGTTGTACGCTTGCCTTAATTCAGGAGTTTTTAATTGATTTACACGCACAATTTCATTTGGAATGGTCATTGTATCTATAACTCTTAAACTAATACTGTCATGCTTGAATTTGTGCGCCTGAAAATATGGATGACTATTCTTTAAGCCCTCCACAAAATTTCCTAAAATAGCATTGGTCTGTTTTTGAATAGAATCTACCGCATGATTGATCTGAAAAACATTGTACATTTCATGTTTATCTTTAAACAAATCTTCATCTGATTTATTCATTTTAAATCCTGAAATATCAATTTTATAGGTGGCATCGTCAAAGGAATATCGTCTACTTGGATGGAAATTACTGTTTGATCCAGATCCAGTTCCTGAGAATGACGAAAGTTCTTCGAATACTTGTCCATTTTTTAAATTAAAGAAAAGATAAAGTCCATTTTTAGATTTAAAAACTTCTCCTCGCTCTGCTTTTACTGTTTTTACAACATTCAAATTGGTATGATCATGAATCGTGATTCCTTCAAACTGACTATCGTTTCCTTTATCTATTTTGATTGAATAGCCATCCAGTTGATTGTTGTATTTCCCTGGTGTCAATATTGTCGAAATTTTTGTTTCTTGAATGTCATAAATGATGGTGCGCCACTTTAAATTGGCAACTGGAATCACGAAATTGGCAAAGTAGAAAGTGCCTAAACAAATTAACAATACCACTCCAGTCAAGGGTCTCAAAATCCTGTATAACGATAAACCAGACGATTTTAATGCTGTTAACTCGTTGTTTTCTGCTAAATTTCCTATCGTCATGATGGAAGATAAAAGCATTGCAAGAGGCAAAGCCAAAGGAATTAAACTTGCTGAGACAAAAAATAGAAGTTCTAAGATTACACCAACTCCAATTCCTTTTCCCATCAAATCATCGATGTATTTCCAAAAAAATTGCATGATAAGCATGAACATGGAAATACAAAATGTAACCACAAAAGGACCTGCGAAGGATTTGATACTAAAAACGTAAAGTCGTTTCAAAATAATGGAAAATCTTTTTCACAAAAGTAACGATTGATTAGAGAATTAATTTTGATTTTTCAAAATGAAAATTTCTTAATCAATGAAAAACTGAGTACTTGAATTGATTTAAGCGCCTAAAACTCTTTTCAATTCTTGTATTGATGATTCCCAAAGCATGGTAACTTCTTCAACATCATCTTCCTCAGCAAAATCTGTAATATGTAAAACCAAGGTTTTAGTCATCGGATCTACTTCATATTGAATTTCAAAAAAAGTATCATTTGCTTCTTCTTCTTCTCTTAACCATTTCCATTTCATGTGATGTCCAGCTTTTCTGCTCAGCAATTTTGCTTGCTCCTCGCTTCCATCCCAGTAAAAAGTATAAATATCCTCCTTAATATTTACGTCATCTGCAAACCATTCTGCCAATCCACTTGGCGTTGAAACCATGTTTTCAAAAACTTTTGGGGAAGTTTTTAACAAGTATTCTAATTCTATTTTGTGTTTATCAGTCATACTATTTTTCATTTTATTACCTTCGCACTTTATTTGAAGATTTGAAATATACATAATTCTTTTCAATGGCATTAGTACACTCACTAGAAAAAAATGGAAATTTTTTATTTAAATACCGCGGACAGATCCCCGTTATTTTGTTTTTAATGGCAATTCCAACCATTTATTTTACTGATTATGAATTTCTTAAGGGGAATGATAATGGTAAATTAATCCTTACAATTATTGCAGGAATTATTTCCTTCGCAGGTCTCGTTATTCGATCAATTGCTATCGGAACAAGTAACAAAAACACCTCTGGAAGAAATACCAAAGAGCAAGTGGCGGAAGCTTTAAATACCAAAGGAATTTATTCTACGGTAAGACATCCGCTTTATTTGGGAAATTATTTCATGTGGATTGGAATTGTTGTGTATACGTTCAATATTTGGTTTGTACTTTTGATCAGTTTGATGTTTTGGTTATACTACGAAAGAATCATGTTTGCTGAAGAACGTTTTTTGGAAAAGAAATTCGGTCAATCATATGTCGATTGGTCAATGAAAGTGAATGCTTTTTGGCCAGGATTTAAAAATTATGAGAAAACGAGTATTCCTTTTTCTATGAAAACGATCATGAGAAGAGAATATTCTGGTGTAACCGCAACGATTATTGGATTTGTTTTTATCGACTTTTTCAGAGATTGGTTTACGGAAGGAGAAGTTCAATGGAAAGTAAATCATGGAATTGTTGTGGTAATTGCTTTATTAATTTCTTTGATTTTCAGAACATTGAAGCATAACACCAAAATTTTATTTGAAGAAGATAGATCTTAAGCTACTTTGAAATAAATATTTGCGTATATTTGCACCCGCAAACAAGCTGAAAGTTTTGAATTTTCAGCTAAAGCCGCAAAAAAAAATGGCGAGGTAGCTCAGTTGGTTAGAGCGCCGGATTCATAACCCGGAGGTCGGGAGTTCAAATCTCCCTCTCGCTACAGATTAATGTACAGCTTTCAGAAATGAAAGCTTTTTTTTTGGAATAAAGTTTTACTTTTGAACATGCATTCGCTTCCATTTAAATTGCTTTTCCTTTTTCTACTGCAAGTTTCATTCACTTATGGTCAAGTTGCTGATAGCTCTATCTATTACATGTATCCTCAGCGCCCTTCACGGTTGGCTTCTTTCGTCGAGTTTGTTGCTAAAAACTTTCTTCCATCCAATAAAATCCAAAAACATGTCGAGAATCCAAATTATGTTTCGCTTCCGGCTAAAATCCCTTTAGCTGTAAGAAAACAATGTCAAATCGATACTGTAATTATTTTTGGACGAAAAGTCTTTAAGCTATCACCAAAGACCAGTAAATCCATTAAAAAAGTGCTTTTCTTGCATGGTGGAGGGTATGTGAATAATATTTTCAAACAACATTGGATTTTTGCGTCAAATTTGGTTCAATCGACGAACTGTACGGTAATTATTCCAGATTATCCGTTGGCTCCAAAATCTAGTTATTCTGATGCGTTTCAAATGCTAGATTTATTGTATCAGAAACTTTTGTCAGCAGTAAATCCAGAAAATATTATTTTCATTGGTGATTCAGCTGGAGGTGGTTTGGCGCTTGCTTTTTCTCAAAAGTTAAAAACTGAAAATTTTCCGCAACCTAGTCAGTTGATTTTAATTGCTCCTTGGCTTGATGTAAGTCTTACCAACCCCGCAATTGATTCTATCCAAAAATTCGATCCGATTTTAAAAGTAAAAGATTTAACTTCAATTCATGCGACTTGGGTGAAGGATATTTCAATCAAACACAAGCATGTGAGTCCAATTTATGGCGATTTAACAGGTTTACCAAAAATTTCTATTTTTATTGGTACGCACGATATTTTGCTAGCCGACTGCCAAGCATTGAAAGAAAAACTTGAAAAGAATAAAATTGTATTTAACTATTTCGAATATCCCAAAATGCTCCATGACTGGGTCATGTACATCCCCCTCAAGGAATCGAAGTTTTCAATCAATCAAGTAGTACGTTTAATTTCAAGTTATTAATAATGAGGTTTTTGGATTTGTGGTTCGGTTTAGTAATTATTTTGTTTTCTTGTAAAAAGGAAGCGGCCATAACTGTTCAAAGTCAACTTGAAGGAACTTGGAAACACCATAGCGATAAAACGCATACTGTTTTTTTGCAAATTGGAGCTGATTCAAAAGGGTATATAGAATATTATGAGAACAATGAATTTAAAAGTGATACTCAGTTTCGAAAATGGTTAATAAAAAACAATTTTTTGTATTTTGGTTGGCTGGCTGGAAAAGAAGAAAAATTTTCGATAGATTTGAGTCCATCT
>JBIKJE010000074.1:0-15378 GCA_044361165.1 Crocinitomicaceae bacterium
AGTTAAATAAATAGATTAACTTTGAACTTAAAGAATTTAAATTGATGAAAAAGACCTTTAAATTTACTGCACTTCTTTTCATGTTTGCGATGGTAACGATTACTATGCAATCTTGTAAAAGAGACCCTTCTATCATGAAGATTTTTGTTAGATCTAATAGCAATCAGTTAGAAAACAATGCAAAAGTTGTGATTATTGGAGACGTTAATTCAACTCCTGCTACCAAAGCATATGTTGATACGCTTTTCACTAATTCTACAGGTTTTGCTACTTTTGACATGACAGATTATTTTGGTGAAAAGCCACCGAAAGGAGAAGTAGGTTATTTTGACATTATTGTGAAAAAAGATACGAAAGTTGGATACGGAAGAATTCGTTGCCGAGCAAACATTACGAATGTAGAAACTATTATTATGGAACCTTAATTGGGTTTTTTACGTTCATTCAAATAAATTAAAAAATTATGAAATTCATATTCTCTAAAGCTTTTTTACTTCTAAGTTTGCTTACTGTAACTTCAGTTTTAATCGCTACAGGTTGTCGCAAGAAAAAAGACACAATTGCAAATATTTATGTCAAAGATGCAGCAAACCAACCTGTAGAAGGCTGTAAAGTGATCTTAAAGGGAGTTTCCACAACGAACAATCCTGCCAATGTAACTTTGTACGATACAGCTTATTCGGACGCAGACGGAATCGCAAGCTTCAATTTCAATGAAGAATACAAATTAGGACAAGCAGGTGTTGCCGTTTTAAATATAGATGCTAGAAAAAATGGTCTTAAAGGAACAGGAATCATCAAAATAGAAGAAGAAGTTACCAATGAAGAAACTGTTTTTATTCAATAATTACATTTTTTATACATATTGAAAGTCGGACTGAAAAGTTCGGCTTTTTTTGTTACCATGATTTTAAGTACTTCAAAAATAAAAGCAATCAAAAACACAAAAAAGTACGTAAAATTTTTATACCTTTGTGCTCTTTTTGACTGTTGAGAAGTAACCTTTTTAGCAGTTTAGACATACAATATTTTACTAAAATATATCGCGAATGAGCAAAATGAAACTTTCAGAATTCAGTTTTGATTTACCAGATGAATTAATTGCTGAATATCCACAAGAAAACAGAGACGAAGCCAGATTGATGGTCATTCACCGTAAAACGGGTAAAATCGAACATAAATTATTCAAAGACATCATCAATTATTTCAGTGATGGTGATGTGATGATTACCAATAACACGAAAGTTTTCCCAGCAAGAATGTATGGTAACAAAGAAAAAACTGGTGCGAAAATTGAAGTTTTCTTGTTGAGAGAATTGAATCGTGAAAGTTTACTTTGGGATGTATTGGTAGATCCAGCAAGAAAAATCAGAATTGGAAACAAACTGTATTTCGGTGATGATGATTCATTGGTAGCAGAAGTAATCGACAACACGACTTCTCGTGGTCGTACTTTGCGTTTTCTTTTTGACGGACCTTACGAAGATTTCAAAGCAAAAATCACTGAATTGGGTGAAACGCCACTACCGAAGTACATTAAAAGAGGTGTTGAAGAATCGGACGAAGAGAGATACCAAACCATTTATGCCAAAGAAGAAGGAGCTGTTGCTGCTCCAACTGCTGGTTTACACTTTTCAAGAGAATTATTGAAAAGATTGGAATTGAAAGGTGTTAATTTCGCCGAAGTTACTTTGCATGTCGGATTAGGAACCTTCAGAACTGTTGAAGTAGAAGATTTGACGAAACACAAAATGGATTCTGAACAAGTGATTATCAATCAAAAATGTGCAGAAATCGTTAACAAAGCAAAAACAACCAAACACAAAGTTTGCGCAATCGGAACAACTTCTATGCGTGCGATCGAAACTTCAGTTTCTACTGACGGATTATTAAAACCATTCGATGGTTGGACAAATAAATTCATTTTTCCTCCTTACGATTTTAGTATCGCTGATTGTTTGGTTACTAATTTCCATACACCATTATCCACTTTATTGATGATGATTTCTGCTTTCTGTGGACACGATTTAATGATGGAAGCATATCAAACTGCTATCAAAGAAAAATACAAATTCTATTCTTACGGTGACGCAATGTTGATCTTGTAAGAAGCATACATTTCACTGAATCCCTTTAGCAATTTGTTGAAGGGATTTTTTGTTTCTAAACAATTCTGCTAATTTTAGCATCAATTCAAAATCATTTTCGATGAAATTTATTTTTTCCATTCTATTATTCTTGCCTTTCTTTTCTGTTGCTCAGAAAAAAGTAATTGACCACACAGTTTACAATGATTGGAAAAAAATTGGAGATACAAAAATCTCAACGGATGGGAAATTTTCTGTTTATACAATCAAACCGCATCGTGGCGATGGATATTTATATATTGTAAACAATCAAACAGGCGCAAAAGATTCAATTTTTAGAGCGATAAACCCAGTAATTTCAGGCGATCAAAAGTATGTAGCTTTTAAAATCACGCCTGGATTTGATACCTTAAGAAACTGTGAATTGAACGAAATCAAAAAAGAAAAATGGCCTAAGGACAGTTTAGGAATCTACTTTTTTGAAACCAAGAAAGTGACTAAGATTGAAAAAATAAAGTCATTCAATGTTACTCCAGAAACCAGTTGGATGTCATATATTGTGGATGGAAACAAATTGCCTGTCGCAAAAAAGAAAAAAAGACTTTTCAAAAAAGAAATTGAGCCGAAAAAATATGACTCTGATGGAAATATTCTCGTTGTTTATGAACCAAATGAAGCAACTAAATTCAGGAAAAAAGATGTGAAACAAATTTACTTTCCAAACAAAGGAAATGCATATGTTTTCGTTACGCACAAGAAAGATAAAGTGGACACATTGCAAATTTATGCAGGCAATACCCTGAATAATGAAAGTTTATGGCAAATACCAACTAAATTCAATGCGGTTTCTACCATCCAATTTAATCAGAAAGGAAATGAAATCACCTTTACGGCATCTATAGATACAGCGAAAAATAAAGTGTATCAACTTTATCATGCCGATTTGGAAAACAAAAAATTAAGTTTATTGATCGATACTTTAAGTGCAAGTTTTTCAAATGCTCTTTCTGTCAGCAAACATTATTCTGCCAATTTCTCCTACAATGGAAAACGAATCTTCTTCGGTATTGCTGCTAAACCGAAAAAAGAGGTAAAAGATTCTCTTTTAGAAAACGAAAAAGTAAAATTAGATATCTGGCACTGGCAGGATGATCGACTTCAACCGCAGCAATTATCTGAATTAGAAAATGACCAGAAAAGTACATTACTTGGCGTATACGATTTAAGTGATGGAGCATTTAAAATTCTCGAAGATGATACACTGGAAGTCTCCAAATTAGACCATGGGAACTCAGATTTCGCGCTTGGATATGTAGAAAAACCATATCAAAAAAATTACAATTGGGAATATCCAAACAAGAGAGACGCCTATGCAGTGAATGTGAAAACTGGAGAAACAAAACTAATCAAGAAGGCTGTTATTTACGGAATCGATTTATCAACTGATGGAAATTCAGCTGTTTGGTTTAACGAAAAAGATTTACAACAATATTACATCGATCTAAAAACGGGACAAGAAAGTTGCATCACTTGTGGTGAAAAAAGAGAATGGTTGGAAGATATTAATGGAATGGCACAAACTCCTGCACCTTTGGGAGTTATTGGTTGGTTACCGGGAGAAAAGGAAGTATTAATTCAATCAAAATATGATATTTGGTCATATAATATACAAACTAAAGTTATCCAATCAATTACCAATCACTTTGGCGAGAAAAGCAGCACTAGATTGCGACTAAATTCATGGGAAAGTGATTCAACCTTCATTGAATTTGAAAACACTTACATCACTGGTTTTCATGAAAAAGATAAGTCAATTACACTTTACAAACCAAAATATGAAGATGGCAAAATTACTTTGGAAGAACAATTTCATTCAAACCATGATTTTCTAGGTTTTAAGAAAGCTAAAAAAGGCAACGAATATCTATACCAAAAATCTTCGCTACAAAATTATCCTGATGTTTATTTAGGGAATTGGGAAAACAAGCAAACTGCGCAAAAAATATCAAACACCAATCCACAACAGAGTGAATACAATTGGGCAACGGTTGAATTGATTAATTGGAAAAGTTATAATGGAATTCCATTAGAAGGTTTACTGTATAAACCAGAAAATTACGATTCGACCAAAAAGTATCCTTTGTTAGTTTATTTCTACGAAATGTATAGCGACGAATTGCACAACCATTATGCACCCAAACCAACAGCTTCCATTATCTATCCAACAGAATATTGTTCTGCTGGATATTTTGTTTTGATTCCAGATATTCGATACAAAATTGGTCACCCAGCCAAAGGCGCATACGACTGTATTATGAGCGGAACAGATTACGTTTTAAAAAAATACAAGTCTATTGACTCAACAAGAATGGGACTTCAAGGTCAAAGTTGGGGTGGCTATCAAACCGCTCAATTAATTACGATGACGTCGAGATACAAAGCTGCAATGGCTGGCGCACCAGTAGGAAATATGTTTTCAGCTTATGGCGGAATTAGATGGGGAAGTGGTTTGAATAGACAATTTCAATATGAAAAAACGCAAAGTAGAATTGGAAAAACCATTTGGGAAGCTCCAGAACTATACATCGAAAATTCCCCAATATTTCATTTGCCAAAAGTTCAAACTCCACTCCTAATTATGCACAATGATGCGGACGGATCTGTTCCGTGGTATCAAGGTATTGAATTGTTCACAGGATTGAAAAGATTGGGAAAACCGGTTTGGATGTTAAACTACAACGGCGATGATCACAATTTGATGAAGAATGCAAATCGAATGGATTTAAGTTGGAGAATGAGACAATATTTTGATTACTATCTTCTCAATGCACCTGCACCAAAATGGTTGATTGAGGGAATTCCAGCCATGGACAAAGGAATTGATTTTGGCTTTGAAACTCTTGAAAAATAAGGCTTATTGATGATTCAAATATAAATCGTAAATCATTCCGTCTGATAGACCAATTTTAGGAACAAAGAAATTTTTAACTTTTAATTCTTTCAAGATAAATTCAAAAATTTCACACGCAGGCACAATAACGTCTGCTCGATCTGGTTTCAATTGGTAAACATCTTCTCTTTCCTCCAAAGTCATTTTTTCCAATTCTTTACGCAATTTGGAAACTTTTCTAATTTGGATTTCAGAAGTATTTGAACCAACCATTTTATGAACTTTGTTGATATTTCCACCAGTAGCAAAAATTTTATGGTCGACCTTTGAATCAACATTTTTGTCTAACCATGATTTCAATTCTTTCCAGATTTTGGAATCTGTTTTTCCTTTCAATAATCGCAAAGTTCCTAATTCAAAAGATTTGGATGCCACTCTCGTGCCTTCTTCAAAAACACTAATTTCAGTACTTCCTCCTCCCACATCAATCACCAAAAAAGGAGAAGTTTTATCAAAATCAAGTAAGAAAAAAGTACCAAAAATTAACCTTGCTTCCTCATCACCAGAAATGACTTCAATATTGATACCTGTTTGAATCAAAATTTCGGTTACTACAGCAGCACCGTTTTTGGCTTCCCTCATAGCAGATGTAGCGCATGCACGCAACTCCGCAACATGAAACATTTCCGAAATCAATTTGAAAGCTTGCATGGTTTTGACAAATTCCGTGATTTTATCCTCGGAAATAACTCCATTGTCAAACACCTGTTCTCCAAGTCTTAAGGGAATTCTAGTATAGGAAATTTTCTTGACAAAAGAATGATTGCCTTCTTTACAAACCTCGCCAATAAGCAACCTTGCAGCATTCGTTCCGATATCAATTGCACCAAATTTCATTTCTTCATGAATTACAAGTGCCGAAGATAGTCAAATTTAAAGGAATTAGGAAAGCGTCAAAATTGTCAAGCTAATATAATTTTTTCTGATAGAAATCATATAGCGCATTTTGAGAATCAAATAGTGGTTCACCTTCATGCGGTTTGCGGTATTTATTTTTTTGCTTTTTGTCTATGATTCTCGCTTTTTGGTTGTCTTTCCACTGCGTATCAAAGATAAATCTGATTTCTTGTTGGATAGTATAATCTAAAATTGGTGTACCAACTTCAATCCGTTTATCTAAATTTCTTTCCATCAAATCTGCGGAGGTAATGAAAAATTGAGGCTTGTTATTATTTTCAAAAATCATGAAACGGGCATGTTCTAAAAATCTGTTCACGATACTAATCACTTCGATATTCTCGCTCACATTTTTGATTCCAGGTACCAAGCAACAAACACCTCTCACCAATAACTTTATTTTTACACCAGCAGAGCTTGCTTCGTACAATTTTTCTATGAGTTTATTGTCAACTAAATTGTTGATTTTAAGACTGATTCCAGAATGAACACCCTTTTTAGCATGGTCAATTTCTCTTTGTATTAAATTGGTTATTTTTCTTCTGTTGTTAAATGGAGAAACGAGTAAGTGCTTGTATGTTCCTCGATGTATGTTGTTTTCCAGCAATTTGAAAATTCTTTTCACTTCTTGACAGATTTCCGCATTTCCAGTAAAAAGTCCTAAATCGGTGTAAATTTTTGCCGTTTTTTCATTAAAATTCCCAGTACCAATAAAACTAATTAATTGTTCTTTTCCACCAGAAACCCGTGTAATGAAAATTAATTTTGAATGCACTTTCAATCCTTGTGTTCCATAAAGCACTTTAGCGCCATGCTCTTTCAATCTTTCCGCCCAATAAACGTTGTTTTCTTCATCAAAACGTGCCTGAAGTTCAAGAATCACAATAACTTCTTTTCCATTACTAACCGCATTGAGTAACGCGTTCATGATTTGTGAATCTTTCGCTACACGGTATATATTGATTTTTATTGATTTTACTTTTGGATCAATCGCAGCTTCACGGAGCATATCTACCACATAATCAAATCTTTGGTATGGAAAATGAAGCAAAATATCTTTATTCAAAACCGTCTTCAATAAACTTTTCACCTGTAAAAAATCAGGATGCGCATTCGGTGGCATCGGTGAATAGGTCAAGTGTTTGTTGCCGAAATTCGGAAAGCGACTGAAATCTTTGAAGTTGTGATATCGACCACCAGGAATAGCGTTGATTCCAGCTTTTAAATTCAATGATTTGAGCAAATAATTTTTGAGATCAGTTGGCATTTTTTGGTCAAAAACGAAGCGCACTGGTTCGCCTTTCTTTCTCATTTTCAAACTCCTTTCAATTTTTTCAATGAAAGAAACGGAAATATCATCATCTAAATTCAATTCAGCGTCTCGTGTAAATTTGAAAGTATAAGCTTCCAACGATTCAAAGGAGAAAATGGAGAAAATGGATTCCAAATTTAACCTGATGATGTCATCAATCAATATAAAAAAGTGCTTTCCTTGGTACTCAATTTTGTAAAAACGATCGTAATTCGGCGGAATTTCAACTAAAGCAAAAAATTCTTTTCCTTTGTTAGCCGTTTTCAATTTAACGGCCAAGTATATGCTTTTATCGTGTAATTTAGGGAAAGGAGTTTCTGGTTTTAAAATAATTGGAACAATCGCATGTTTTAAGTCGTTGTGAAAATAGTGAACCAGTTCTTCTGTTTGGGCTTTATTTAATTTTGTCTCGTTTAACTGAAAGATTTGATTTTGACTCAATTCTTCAATTAAATTTCTGTAAGAAGCCTCGAATTGCTTTTGTTGGTCCATCACAACGCTTCTTATTTCTTCTAGTAAATCAGCAGGTTTTCCATCAAATCCAAAAACTTCTTCTTCTTTCAAAGAAATCATTCTTTTTACATTGGCAACCCTTACCCTGAAAAATTCATCCATGTTGTTAGAATAAATTCCCAGAAATCTAATTCTCTCAACTAAAGGCACTTTAGTATCCAATGTTTCTTGTAAAACCCTTGCGTTGAAGGACAACCAACTCAGTTCACGATTTAATAATTCCATCATTCAGCAGTGTGAATCACACAAATTAATTTCATTCAAAAATAAAAATTTGGGAACTGTTATGCAATTCCCAAATTTTTAAAAAACTAAACTTACAAAAAACTCACTATTTGTGGTGCAAGATTAGCAAGCAAATATTACTTCAATGTAAATTTTGTATTATTTCACTGCGTTTAATGCCGCTTCATAGTTTGGTTCTTGACCAATTTCTGGCACCAATTCTTCGTAAATAATTTCTTGGTTTTCATTCAAAACGATTACTGCTCGTGCATGTAGGTTTTTCAGTGGACCTTCTAAAATTTCTAAACCATAATTTTGACCAAAATCACCTTTTGCAAAATCAGAAAGCATTTGTACATTTTTTAAGCCTTCTGCCCCACAGAAACGGGCTTGCGCGAATGGTAAATCTCTGGAAATACAAAGTACGGCAGTATTTTCTAAATTCGATGCATCTTGATTAAAATGACGCACAGAAGCAGCACAAATTCCAGTGTCAACGCTTGGGAAAATGTTTAGGATTAATTTTTGACCTTTGAAGTCAGCCAAAGATGCCGTGCTTAAATCACCTTTAACAAGATCAAAGTCTATCGCTTTAGCGCCAACTTGAGGTAAATTTCCTGAGGTGTTGATGTTGTTTCCTTTAAATGTAATTGTTGCCATAAAATTTAATGTTGATTTATTAATTGGGACTAAAGTTAATGAATATCTCGGTAATTGAAATTTCCAGACACTTCTTTTTGAAAGAATTAACATCGGTCTTTGTCTAAAGAAAAAAGTGTAAAATTTTTAAATATACCTTTTTTGTGGTATTCAATACTATTTAATAATATTGTAGATTTGCATACTTATAATCATTCTAAATTGAGCCAAACATTAGCAAATACAGCACTTGGAAGTAAAGTTAAGGTCAACAAATTGATCGCTTCTGATATTTCTTCTAAATTGTTAGAAATGGGTTTGTATCAAGGACAAGAAGTGGAAGTTTTATTTAAAGCTCCTTTTGGCGATCCAATTGCTGTGAATATCAATGGATATGTACTTTCTTTGCGTTTGAATGAAGCCAGTTTGGTTGAGGTGATTTAGTCTATTCTTTAAAAACTTCCTATTTTTGTAAACAATGAAGTTTCAAAAAATCGCGTTAATTGGAAATCCCAATACTGGTAAAACATCTATTTTCAATAGATTAACTGGTTTGAACCAACATGTTGGAAATTTTCCTGGCGTGACAGTTGATAAAAAATCTGGAAAACTAAGGTTGACTGAGAGCAACGTTGAAATCATTGATTTACCTGGCACATACAGCATTTATCCTCGGTCAAAAGATGAGCAAGTTGTATTAGATGTATTAAAAGATAAAAATCACCCAGATCACCCAGAGGCTCTGATTGTAGTAGTTGATGCGTCTAATTTGGAAAGAAATTTATTGCTTTTTACGCAAGTTTATGATTTACAAATTCCAGTCATGTTGGTATTAAACATGTCTGACATTGCTTTCAAATCTGGGAAGAAATTTGATCACCAAGCATTTAACGAGCGATTTCCTGGAGTACCTGTTGTTGAAACCAATGCTCGAATTGGCACAGGAATTAGCAGAATTATTGAAAATATTGACCAAGGTTTTCATGCTGAAAATTTTGACGCTGTCATTTCTGATTTTGACATTTTTTCAGCGCAAAACATAGATAATCAAGTGGATGAAACAAATAAAAGATATCAGTTTATCAAAGCATTGATTCCAAAAATCATACATCAAGAAGAAAATAAAAAACAATTCAAAGTCAGTTGGCTTGATAAAATCTTGATTCATCCCATTTTTGGATATTTGATTTTCGCAGGAATTTTAATGTTGCTTTTTCAATTGATTTTTTCTTTGGCAAGTTATCCAATGGATATGATTGACGGTATTTTTGGAACGTTAAGTGAATACATTCAAACCAAACTTCCTACAGGATTATTTACTGATTTACTTTCGCAAGGAATTGTTCCAGGTTTAGGCGGCGTTATTATTTTCATTCCTCAAATAGCATTACTTTTTCTTTGTTTGGGCATATTGGAAGAAACGGGATACATGTCGCGCGTCGTTTTTATTATGGATCGTTTGATGCGTCCTTTTGGATTGAATGGAAAAAGTGTTGTTCCGCTACTTTCTAGCGCTGCTTGTGCCATTCCAGGTATTATGGCTACCCGAACAATTTCCAATTGGAAAGAAAGATTGATCACCATTATGGTTGCGCCTTTGATGAGTTGTAGCGCAAGAATTCCAGTTTACACTTTGTTGATTGCCTTGGTCATTCCATCACAAAAAGTGTTGGGATTTTTGAATCTACAAGGATTGGTTCTTTTCAGTTTGTATGCCTTGGGATTAATTTCAGCATTATTAGTGTCGTTGGTGATGAAATGGCTCATCAAATCAAATGAAACGAGTATCTTAATGTTGGAATTACCTGAATTTAAATCACCTAGATGGGGAAATGTGTTCATCAGTTTGTTTGAAAAAGTGAAGGTTTTTATCTTCGATGCAGGGAAAGTAATCTTAGCAGTTTCGATTATTTTGTGGGCATTGGCAAGTTTTGGTCCGGGTGATAGAATTGAAAAAGCAGTTCAAAAAATCGAAAAACCTGCACAAAAAACCGGTCCTCAAATGGAAGCTTATGAATTGGACGTCAAAAATGCCAAATTGGAAAATTCATACATGGGAATTTTAGGCAAAACGATAGAACCAGTAATTAAACCAATTGGTTACGACTGGAAAATTGGCATTTCACTCCTAACTTCATTTGCTGCAAGGGAAGTTTTTGTTGGTTCAATGGCAACGATTTACAGCGTTCAAGACGATGGAGAAACAAATTTAGGATTGATGCAAAAAATGCGTGCTGAAAAATGGTCAGATGGAAAACCTGTCTATTCTTTGGCTACAGGATTATCATTGATGGTTTTCTATGTATATGCGATGCAATGCATGGCAACTTTAGCAATTGTCAAAAGAGAAACCAAATCCTGGAAATGGCCATTGATTCAGATTTTATACATGGGCGCATTGGCATACATAGCTAGTTTTATTGTCTTTAAATTATTTTCATAATGCAAACAGTTTTCGTTGTTATCGCGGTTTCATCGGCTTTGCTTTACCTTGGAGTAAAAGCTTATAAAGCATTTTTCTCAAAGAAAAACAGTTGTGAAGGTTGTGCTTTTTCTAAAACTGTGGAAGATTTAAAATAGGCTTTGGATTTGAAAAAGATATTAAAAATCATATTCTTAGTTATCATTTCAATTGAAATTATTGCTTTGATTTTGTTTTTTGCACAACCACATTTTTCTACTCAAAACATTCAAAAAGCCAAAGATTCATCCGTTTCGGTGCTCCCAGATTCATGCGAGGAATATGTGACACACGCCAATCAGCTCAACGACAGCGTGAGAAACTACTTGGAGCAGTCATACTTAAGTGGAATTGGTATTTTAAAGTATTATAAGGAAATCAAGCCGAAACTCGACTCTGGAAAATTGGTTTTGATTGAAAACAATCGGCATTATTTGCTAGATACGATGTATTACAGCTATCCATTTCTCACTGTGAAAAGCGCCAATTTATTGAATGAAATCGGAGAGAAATTTCATCAAAAATTGAAGAATACGCATTTGAAAAAGACTAAATTTATTGTCACTTCCTTACTACGCACAGTGAGTTCCATTACCAGGTTGCGAAAAAGAAATCGAAATGCGATCAAATACAGTTCGCATTTACACGGAACTTCTTTCGATATAAGTTACGATGAATTTGACAATCCGAAGAAGCTAAGCGCGGCGGAGTTTGAATATTTGAAAGAAATCTTGGCACAAAGTATTTTTGAATTACGCAACGAAGAAAAATGCTGGGCGACGCATGAAAAATGGCAAACTTGTTTTCATGTGGTGAGCAGGTAATTGGAAGAACTGAATTATATCAGTTTTTTGTTCTTTTTAAAAATTGACATTCAAACAATCACTAACTTTGCAACAAAAAAATCATGCGTGTTTTCATATTTTTTGTCATCTTTTTAGTGGCAACCACTTTGGGTTATTTTATCTTAAAACCCAATGACCATAATGACGAACTTCCTGTAATTAATCCAGTCGATGTTTCTTCAGAAATGGTGGATTCTAGCGTAATCAGAAAAGGCTTTGGTCACAGAATTGGAAATTTTGAATTCTTGAATCAAGACAATCAAAAAATTGGTTTGAAAGATGTGAAAGGAAAGGTGTTTGTTGCCGAATATTTCTTCACTACTTGTGGCACGATTTGTCCAAAAATGAACGAGCAAATGCAACGTGTTCAAAAAGCGTTTTTAAACAATCCAGATTTCAAAATTTTGAGTTTTACGGTTGATCCTGAAGTAGATTCTGTGGCGCAAATGAAAATGTATGCAGACGGACACGGCGCAGCGAAAGGACAATGGCATTTTTTAACTGGCGATAAAAAAGATTTATACAGCTTGGCAAGAAAATCATTTTTCATTTTGAAACCAGCCGAAGCAGAAAATTTAGGCGACGCTGGAAGTGATTTTATTCACACCAATAATTTTGTTTTAGTGGATCAATTACTGAGAATCAGAGGTTATTATGATGGAACGAGCTCCAAAGATGTTGACAGATTGATTCATGATATTGATGTGGTTTTGGCAGAGAAAAAACAGTAATTAACAACCTTTTTTGGAACTTTATTACAAAGAAAAACCAGCACTTTTGATGCTGGTTTTTTAATTTTATATCGTTTTTCTTAACCGTTAATCGTGTATGTGTTTCCGTTGATTGTAATGGTAAAGGTACCATCGCAAGATCCTGAACCATAATCAATCACACGCACTGGTTTTCCGGTAGGCGTAATTTCTAAAGTTCCTTGTGTGATATAACCACAACCCACTTTGATGTGCAATGGAGCAGTTGTGTGCGCTTCATATCCATCACCATTTACCACTGTTGCATTCGCTGTTCCTGTAATATCGTATTCATCATCCCAAAAATTTAACTTTGAATTGTATCCAGTGGTAAAAGTTCTGACTCTTGAAGAAGTGTAATTTACTACTTCACCAGTCGACAAAGTAGCGACACCATTGATTTCAACATTATAGTAAGGCTGACCATTGGCATTAGCGCCCATGTTGGTGATTGTTTTAGTTCCTTCCAATTTATGGTTGTTCACGTAATAATCAACAGGTGTGTGCGTAATTACTGTTCCTTGCGCGTAGTATGAACCCGTAAAAGTGGTAATGATTTTTCCTCTTCTTTGTTTGCCGTCGTTGCAATCACAATTGGTATTTCCCCAATCGATTGTCACCGATTTTGGTGAACTTAAAGTATCTATTGTGATGATTACGCTACAAGCCGCTTTTTCAACAACCATATTTTCTGCACTTGCCAAATCATAAACAGTTACTTTTCCGCTTTTGTAGAAAATCATATTACCAGTAATCGCCTGATCTGTCATATTGGTCATTTCGTCAAAAGCATTTTCAATGATGGCATTGGTTCTTGGAGCATTGCTTTTGTCATATTTATTTTTCAAGCAAGAATTCAAAAAGAATACGCTTGAAACGATAGAAGAAATAAAAAGAAACTTTTTCATAATTAAAATTTTTAAGTGGTTTTTACTTTCTAAAAATCAATAATTGAGTACTAAATTACGAGAAATCAATAATTAAGCCAAATTTATTTTTTTTCAATCTCCCTTAAATTCTCCATTTTTTTGCGAACCAAGAATTCATTGATGTCTTCCAAGTGTTCTTTCACGCGTTGATTGCCAAATTCAACCACTTTGGTTGCCAATCCATCTAAGAAATCACGGTCGTGAGAAACTAAGATCAATGTTCCGTCAAAATCCTTCAAGGCATCTTTGATAATGTCCTTGGTTTTCATATCCAAGTGATTTGTTGGCTCATCTAAAATCAACAAATTAACTGGTTGCAACAACAATTTAATCATCGCCAAACGGGTTTTTTCTCCACCGGAAAGCACTTTTACTTTTTTGGTTGAATTGTCGCCACCAAACATGAAAGCACCTAGTATATCTTTGATTTTATTGCGCACATCTCCTTCTGCAGCGTGATCGATGGTTTCAAAAACAGTCAAGGTTTCATCCAACAAAGACGCTTGATTTTGGGCAAAATAGCCGATTTGCACATTGTGTCCCAATTCCAAACTTCCTTGAAAATCAATTTCTTTCATGATGGCTTTCACCAAGGTTGATTTTCCTTCTCCATTTCGACCGACAAAGGCAATTTTTTGTCCTCGCTCGATGGTCAAAGAAGCATTTTTGAAAACTGTATGGTCGCCGTAAGATTTCGAAAGTTCGCTCACAACGACTGGATAATTTCCTGAACGCGGTGCCGGTGGAAACTTTAATCTCAAGGATGAATTGTCCACTTCGTCCACTTCCACTAAAACCATTTTTTCTAGCATTTTCACCCGCGATTGCACTTGCAAGGTTTTGGAATACGTTCCTTTAAACCTTTCAATAAATTCGGTATTATCTGCAATGATTCGTTGTTGTTCTTCCCATTGTTTTTGCTGTTGTTCGCGACGTTCTTTTCGCAATTCTAAGTAACGAGAATAATTCACTTTGTAGTCGTAAATTCTTCCCATCGTTACCTCAATGGTTCGCGTTGTGATATTATTTACAAATGTTCTATCATGCGAAATCACCACAACCGCTTTGGCGCTGTTTACCAAAAAATCTTCTAACCATTGGATTGATTCAATGTCCATGTGATTCGTTGGCTCATCGAGTAAAATCAAATCTGGTTTTTGCAATAAAATTTTAGCCAATTCGATGCGCATTCTCCATCCACCACTAAATTCTGAGGTTGGACGGGTGAAATCTGAACGCAAAAATCCCATTCCGATGAGTACTTTCTCAACTTCCGCTTCGTAATTGATTTCTTCAATCGAATAATACTTTTCGCTTAATTCTGAAACTTTTTCAATGATTTTGTAATAATCATCCGAATCATAATCGGTGCGGACAGTCAATTCAGTATTCAAGGCCTCAATCTCGTCTCGCATGGCAAAAATTGATGCGAAAGCTTTGCTTGTTTCTTCAAAAACGGTGGCGTTGTCTTCCGTCAATAAATGTTGTGGCAGATAAGAAATAATGAAATCCTTTGGCGCAGAAATGCTTCCTGTGGTGGGTTTATTGATTCCAGCCAAAATCTTCAAAAGCGTAGATTTTCCAGCTCCATTTTTTCCCATCAAGGCGATTTTATCATTTTCGTTGATGACGAAAGAAACATCACTAAACAATGTTTTTCCGCTAAACTCAACGCCCAAAGCATCTATTGAAATCATATTCTATTAATTTGAAGCGGCAAAGATAGTTTCAATTCAGAATTTTAGACCATGAGTCAAAATAAATAATCCCT
>JBIKJE010000075.1:0-15310 GCA_044361165.1 Crocinitomicaceae bacterium
AAATTCCAATCCGGAAAGACAATTGCTTTAAAATCTGATAAAGCTAGGAAAGCAAAGAATTATCAAATATTAGATGAATATAACGAACCAATCGGCATGGTAAGGTCATTAGATGGTTCACCAACATATTGGCTTGAAGTTTATGACAAGATTTTTCTAAAAAGTAAATATTCTTTCAAGGCTCAGAAGGATAAATTGAATTATTCAATAATTATCGGGAATGAATCAGGAGAAACAATTGCCCACATTGAAAGAAAGTTTATTCCAAGAAGACTTAAAATATGTTTTGTAGTAGTCGAAAAGAATCACGATAACTTGATTTTCGAGGACAGAAATTTTATTTACACCTTGGCATTCGCTACAAAAAATTTGCTCAAAAACTGATTATTTTTTTTGCTCAAAGTCAAGCATTAAAGAATTCATACAGAATCTTTTGAAGGTAGGCGCTGGGCCATCGTCAAATATGTGACCAAGGTGTCCATCGCATCTACCACAAACAACTTCGGTTCTTTCCATACCGTAAGAATTGTCTGAAATGTAGTTCACACTTTTTGGTCTGTTAGTTTCATAAAAACTTGGCCAACCACATGTGCTCGAAAATTTGGAGTCCGCTAAAAAAAGTGGGTTACCGCAAGCAGCGCAGTAATATGTACCAATTCCATCAAAATCCCAATATTTGCCCGAAAAAGCAAATTCAGTATCTTTTTTTCTTGCTATTTGATATACATCGTTAGGTAGCACTTTTTTCCATTCTGCATCAGTGACGTTTAAATGTGTTGTATCAGTTCTTGAATAATACGGGTTTTTTCCCGTTGCTACAGTTTTTGTTTGCGCTTGACAGGAGAGGATTGATAGAAATAAAGTAAGTGCTAAGATGATTTTCATAGAATTTTTCAATTAATTACGAACCTGAAATCAATTCAGATTTAGATGAAACATTTAATTTTTCATTTTGTTGTCTTACTTGCTCAAAATCAATTCTATTTTAACATTAATTTCAAAAAAAAATCCTGTCACAAACGCAACAGGATTTTAATCATTTAAATATTCAATTTATTATTTTCTAAGTACGGTAATAAATCCTGAACAGAATCCTCTGAATTCATCTGAATCACAGTCAAAATCTTCTGATTCGATTGTATAGAAATAAACACCTTCTTGTAGGTCTTTCCCATTGGCATCTTTTCCACTAAAAGCATTTGAAGAGCTTGTCATTTGATAAACTACATTTCCCCAACGATTTAAAATCAGTATTTTGTAAGTTAAGCACTCTTCAAATAAGATTGGTAACTGTATAACATCGTTAACACCGTCACCATTTGGTGTAATGACGTTTGGAATAACATAATCTTTCATGCTTACACCCTCTGGAATTGCCACCGACATTGTTGTGTCATAACTGCAATTGTATTGATCTGTGACTGTTAAAGTAACAGTTTGATTTCCAAATTGAGGAAAATAGACAGTTGGATTAACAAAAGATGAATTTGTTGTGCCATTTATATTCCAATTGTATTGGTAAGCTCCTGGTGGTGTTGATAAATTGACAAAAATTCCATTCTGAAAACAATCTGTTCCGTAACTGTAATTGGCTAAAATTGGAGATGTAATTACAAAAGGACTTACCAATGTATTTGCACAACCATTAGCATCAGTATAATCATAGGTTACTGAATAATTTCCTGGCGCTTCACCACCAATAACCAGCGTGTTTCCCGAAACTAAACTTCCTGTAAGTGTGCCACCAGCAGGTGTCAATGTCAAAGAGACATCTGGTGAACCAAAACAATAACTTGATGCAATACTATTTGTTAAAACAGGTCTAGGAAGTACATCAATCGTTTCAGTAGCTGTTGCAATACAGTTATTTGCATCTGTGTATGTATACAAGATGTCGTGTGTCCCATCACTCAATGCCGCCGGATTGAAAGTAGTTGTTTGTGTTCCGTCAACTGTAAAAACTCCTCCAGCTGGAGTTCCAACTAGGGTAATTGCTGAGGCGTAATTGCATAAAAATGGCGGTGTAGTAATTGTCGGTGATGGCACTGCAACCACTGTGACGTTTCCAGTTGCTGAACTTGTACATGAATTTGCATCTGTATAGGTATAAGTCAATGTATGCGTTCCTACTCCAGCAGCAGAAGGAACAAAGCTATTGTTTGTTACACCAGGTCCTGTAAGTGTACCTCCTGTTGGAGTCAAATTAAAGTTAACTGGAACATTTGAGATACAATATGTTGGGTTTATTCCTGTAAATGTTACAACTGGTAATGCATTTACTGCTATGTTATCCGTAGCTGTATTTACGCAACCTTCAGCGGTGGTGTATGTATAGGTAATCGCATGTTGTCCAACTCCTGCAGTTTGAGGATTGAAATTATTTCCATTTACACCATTACCTTGTAAAACACCGTTTCCACCAACTCCACTTGCAGGAGAGGTTGTGATTGCAGTGACACCACCATCAATACAGATGGCAGATACCAAATTCACTGACACCGTTGGGATGGCAAAAATTTCAGTTTGTTCTGTGGCTGTAGCTTGACAACCATTTGCATCAGTATAATTATAAGTAATATTTTGAATTCCTGGCGTAAGTGTAGCTGGATTTAAGATATTTGTTTGTGTTGAATTTACAGAGAATGTACCTCCAGCTGGTGTTCCCTGCAAGGTAACTGAATTGTCATTGGCACAAAGTGTTGCTGGTACTGTAAAGCTAGGTGTTGGCAATGCAACAACTTCTACACTTGTAGTAGTACTATTAAAGCATCCGTTTCCATCAGTAAAGCTGTATGTCAAAGTATGTGTTCCAACTCCAGCTGTCGCAGGATTAAAGCTTGTTCCTGTCACACCAGGTCCAGAAAGTGTTCCACCAATTGGTGAAAGTGTAAATTGTTGTGCTGGATTTGAAACGCAATAAGGATTTGATACTCCTGTAATGCTTACAATTGGTAGAGGATTAACAATGATTTCATCAGTTGCAGAGTTGGTGCATTCATTTTCATCTGTAAAAACATAAGTAATCGTTTGTGTTCCGGCTCCCGCAGTAGCTGGATTGAAATCATTTCCTGAAACTCCGTTTCCAGAAAATACTCCCGTTTGTCCTGCTGCTGGCAATGGATTCGCGATACTTAAAGGAAATACTGCTAAGTCAATACATACTTCTTCAACTAGATCTAAAGTTACTGTTGGCACCAAATCAACAATTTCAACATTGAATTGCTGATTTAGGCCAGCGTCATCAGTTACAGTAACTGAATAAGTCCCGGCGCAAAGTCCTATTGCCGTTTGTGTTAATTGCGATTGTGAGTCGTTCCAAATGTAGGTATAGGGCGCAGTACCACCTGCTGGATTTACTGTAGCAGTCCCTGTGCAAGATGAAACTCCTGGAGTAACGCAAGTGCTATTGCATGTTCCATAGGTTGGTGCACCAGATGCAGCAGATAGATTAGAAGGCCAAGCGCCACCGTCAACAGTTCTTCTCAAGCTTTCTCCAACATGATTAGAAGCATTTTGATTACTGATCAAATTTTTTCTACTCGTAGGAATATTGTTATAACTGTCTAAAGAAGCGACTGCAGTACAGCCACCAAGTGTTGCTACGCATGGTGCTCCATTTGTATTTGTTGATGAATTAACCCAAGATACAGCATCTTGAGGTACTCCATTTGCATCGTAAAACGCAAACCAACCTCCAGCATTCGGAAACCAAAGTCTACTTCCATTACTGCAAACGCCATTATCTGTTACATCGAAAGGTACCACAAGTTCTACAACATTTCCACCATTTTGTACCAACAAATTTGCTGGAACCGGGGTCATATTGCCTCCTCTAACCATACAAAATCCAGCGGGTGGTACAATAGTTCCGGCAGGAATTACGTAACCTCCTGTACCTTCTCCGGTGAAATTTCCAAGATAGTAGCAAGAAATGTCCACAGGTTCACATAAATTGGGATTGTAAAGTTCAATCCATTCACCTCGTCCTGCAGAAATCCCTCCATTACCACTCATAGAGCCATCGTTTGTTGTTGGGGAAATCATCAATTCATTGATTAAAATACTTGGGCCATTGTAGTCACAACCAGAACCGTTACAAACTGTATTTACAGTAGTTGAAAATGTAGCTGTTAATTGTCCAAAAGAATTGATGTTGAACAAGGCTGAAATGGCCAAGAAGAAGAAAAGTTTTGATTTTGAAACTATTTTTAAGTTCCATTTTCTAAGTAGCACCATAGATAAACTATTAGGAAATATTATTAGCAAGCATTCAAATATAATATTTTACTTTGAATTTCAAACAAATCATATAAAAATGCAATATTGTTATTGATGTAAATTACCACCGTTAAGACTATTAATTTTCATTGAAGGTTGCACTGAATATTATAAAAAAATCCCCTCAATGAAATTGAGAGGATTTTTAATATACTGCTCTTGAAATGATTATAAGCCTAACAATACTTGCAAAGGATCTTTTCCTCCAAATATCATTCTTTCAGGATTTTCTAACATTTCTTTTACTTTCACAAGGAAACTAACTGATTCTTTACCATCAATGATTCTATGGTCATAAGAAAGCGCCAAATACATCATTGGACGAATTTCAACTTTCCCATTGATTGCGACTGGACGATCAACTATGTTGTGCATACCTAAAATCGCAGATTGCGGTGGATTGATAATTGGAGTTGACATCATCGAACCAAAAACACCTCCGTTTGTGATTGTAAATGTACCACCAGTCATATCATCAGGCGTGATTTTTCCATCTCTCGCTTTGATTGCCAATCTTTTGATTTCTTTTTCAATTTCTGCCAAAGTCATTTGCTCAGCGTTGCGAACAACTGGAACCATCAACCCTTTTGGAGATGAAACTGCGATTCCTATATCTGCATAATTGTGGTAAATGACTTCATTTCCATCAATTTGTGCATTTACTGCTGGATATAAATTCAATGCTTCAGTAACCGCTTTCGTGAAGAAAGACATGAATCCTAAATTTACATCGTGTGATTTCGCGAAGCTGTCTTTGTATTTAGCTCTTAAATCCATGATTGGTTTCATATCCAACTCGTTGAAAGTAGTCAACATCGCTGTGTCATTTTTCACAGAAACCAAACGTTCTGCAATTTTGCGACGCAACATCGACATTTTTTCACGATTAGTATCTCTTGTTCCGCCCCAACCTTGAACAGCATCAGAAGAAATTCCAGCTGACATTGCAGCCAAAACATCTTGTTTAGTGATGCGACCTTCTTTTCCAGTTCCACTGATTTTATTGGCAGGAATTCCGCTTTCAGCTAAAATTTTAGAAGCCGCCGGCGATGGTGTTCCTGAAGCATAAGAAGCTTTTTCATTCACTGGATTTGGACTTGGTGCTGCTTTCGCTTCCACGACTGGTGCCGCTTTTTCAGCAACGACTTCCGCTTTTGGAGCCTCCGCAACAGGTGCGGCGCTTCCAGCAGGTCTAGCGGCTGAAGTATCAATCAAACAAACCACTTGTCCAACTTTTACTACTTCTCCTTCTTCTGCTTTCAAAGTGATAATTCCACTTTGTTCTGCTGGTAATTCCAATGTTGCTTTGTCTGAGTCAACTTCTGCAATTGCTTGATCTTTTTCTACATAATCACCATCTGAAACCAACCAAGAAGCGATTTCTACCTCTGAAATTGATTCTCCCGGGCTTGGTACTTTCATTTCTAATACTGACATGTTCTTTATTTTAATGCGTTAATTTTCAGTTATTTTGCTGCAACGTTTGCAAATTGGAATAAATCTTCAAACAATTGTTTTAAACGTTTTTTATGCAATGAAGATGAACCTTCTGCTGCAGCTGCCGAAGCTTTTCTGTAAACTCCATGCAAGTTCATCGATCTCAATTGCATAGCCATATATCTCCAAGCCCCCATATTTTCTGGTTCTTCTTGTGCCCAAACTAAGTTTTTGGCATTTGGATAACTTGCAATGACTGCCTCAATTTGCGTTTTTGGTAACGGATATAATTGTTCGATTCTTACAAAAGCCATATTGTCAACGCCCATTTCTGCAGCTTTTTCCGAAGCTTCGTAATAGAATTTTCCAGAGCAGAAAACCACTGTATCAATTTGCTTTTTGTTGGCTTTTGAATCGTCGATTACCTCTTGGAATCTTCCTTTCGCCATTTCATCTAAAGATGAAACTGCATTTGGATAACGCAACAACATTTTTGGAGAAAAAACAACCAACGGTTTGCGGAATTCGCGTTTTAATTGTCTTCTTAACAAGTGAAAATGATTTGCTGGCGTTGAAGTATTCACTACTTGGATATTGTCGTCTGCGCATTGTTGTAGGAATCGTTCCATTCTTCCACTTGAGTGCTCAGCTCCTTGACCTTCATAACCGTGAGGAAGCAACATGACCAATCCGCTTTGTGTTGACCATTTGTCTTCTCCAGCGGTGATAAATTGGTCAATCATGATTTGCGCACCATTGAAGAAATCTCCAAATTGTGCTTCCCAAATTGTCAATCCGTTTGGAGTAGCTAATGAATATCCATATTCAAACCCCAATACTGCATATTCTGAAAGCAGTGAATTGTAGATTGAAAATGGCGCTTGTGAATCAGAAAGATTATTCAAAGTAATTACTTCTTCTTCTGTGTCTTCCGTTTTTACAACTGCATGGCGGTGAGAGAAAGTTCCTCTTTCAACATCTTGTCCTGAAATTCTAACCGGATGTCCTTCAGCCAATAGAGTAGCATAAGCCAACATTTCAGCGGAACCCCAATCTAATTTATCTCCTTCAATTGCATTCAAACGATCTTCGAAGATTTTGGATATTTTTCTAAAGTATTTTTTTCCTTCAGGAAGTGTAGCCAATTTTCGGCCTAAATCCAACAAAGTTGCTTTGTCAACACCTGTTTCAATCGATTTTTCGAAATCTTCGTGTTTGCTGTGACGGTAACCTTCCCAAGTTTTTTTCAAGAAATCCCAGACAATTGCTTTTTCATTTTGACGTGAAATTGCATGCTCGCTTTCTAAAAACGCATTGTATTCATCTTCCAATTGTTTCGCTTTCTCGTTCGTCAAAACGCCTTCAGCTTCCAATTGTTTCAAATAAATATCTTTCGGATTTGGATGTTTCGCAATGATGTTGTATAAACTTGGTTGCGTAAATTTAGGCTCATCACCTTCATTGTGTCCGTATTTCCTGTAGCACAATAAATCGACAAAAACATCGCGGTTAAATACTTGTCTGTATTCAATTGCCAATTCCATTGTTTTGGTAACGGCTTCAATGTCATCTCCATTTACATGGAAAACAGGACAAAGTGTTGTTTTGGCAACATCTGTACAATAAGTGGAAGAACGCGCATCCAAATAATTGGTTGTAAATCCAACTTGATTATTAACAACAACGTGAACAGTTCCACCAGCGCGGTAACCATCTAATTGCGCCATTTGGATGATTTCATAAACGATTCCTTGACCAGCAACTGCTGCATCACCGTGAATCATTACGGAACACATTTTTTTCTCGTCTTTGAAATTCAAATCGATTTTAGCTCTCGCAATTCCTTGCACAACTGGATCAACTGCTTCAAGGTGAGAAGGATTTGGAGAAAGCGTTAAACCAACTTTTTTACCGTTTTTGGCAGTAATTTCGGTAGTATAACCTTGGTGATATTTTACGTCTCCGTCAAAATCATCTTCAAAATCAAATTCTTTTCCTTCAAATTCAGAGAAAATATCTTGCGGACGCTTTTCGAAAATGTTGGTCAATGTATTTAATCTTCCACGGTGGGCCATTCCCATTGTGAAATATTCAATTCCAAGTTCAGCACCTTTATGAACCAAAGTATCTAAGGCTGGAATCAAAGCTTCACCACCTTCTACAGAAAAACGTTTTTGTCCAACGTATTTTTTTCCAAGAAAAGCTTCGAAGTTTGACGCTTGATTTAATTTTTTATAAATCTCAATTTTTCGATCAGCATCGTAAACTGGACGATTTTTGATTTCAATCTTGTTTTTAATCCAACTTACTCTTTCAGGATCTCTGATATAGGCAAACTCAATACCAATTGATTGACAATAAGTTTCTTCCAAATGCGCAATGATGTCTTTCAACGTCGCAGCGCCGATTCCGATTTCTTCACCACATTGAAATACAGTATTCAAATCAGCTTCCTCTAATCCAAAGTTTTGAATTTCAAGTGTTGGCGTATATTTTCTTCGATCTCGGACAGGATTGGTTTTGGTAAACAAATGTCCTCTGGTTCTATAACCTTGGATCAAGTTGATCAACTTGAACTCTTTTTGAAAATTTTCAGGAATTGCTCCGTCATCTTCAAAATTGGTGCGTGCAAAATCAAATCCTTCAAAGAATTTTTGCCAGCCAATATCCACGCTTTGTGGATCATTGAGGTATTCTTTATACAAATAGTCGATAGCAGTTACATCTGCATTTCCAACGTATGTTACTTTATCCATGTTTATGTGCGCATTAATGGAGTTGCGAAATTAAGATTTTTATCATTTTTACCATGACAATTAACCCTTTTATTTCATAAAAATTGGCAAAATGTCAATTTTTTCATCAATCAGCGCAATTTTTCTCGGAAAAACACTTTTTGTGCTTCTCTTTTTATGACAATCATGGCAAAATCTCCCAACCAATTCTTATCCGCATTGATGAAAAACCGAGCATAACTTTTTTCGGAAATATCCAAAGCATACATCAATGGAAGCCATTTAGATGCATGATTTTCTGCAATATCACCCAATTTGAATTGCAGGGTTTCCAACAAATTCGAAAGCGTTTTGGCTTCTGTTTCAAAATCAGCTTCGAATTCAAAACCATGTTGACGAAAATCTTTGGCAATCTGCCGCTGTGTCCGCAATACAAAATCCTGCGAATGCATTGATTGATCTATCGAATCATTGATTTTTGAAAGTTCATTTTCCATAATATTAAAAGTACAAAAAATGCTTGAACAAAAGAAATAATTTGAAAAATCACCTATATGAGTTATTTCACAGTCAGTGCTATTAGCCTAATTTTGAAAAAATGTAACAGATTCAAATCAATTCTGTTATATCTTCAAAATTACTCCTTATGAAAAAATTATTTCTCCTCGTTTTGCTTTTTGTTGCTGATTTTGGAATCGCTCAAACGGAATTTAAGTATAAGCTTACAGTAAATAATACGCAGGGAAAACCTGAGGTAAATCGCGACGTCGTTTTTATCGAAACTAGCACTTATGAAAGACTTGCTTTTAAAACAGACGCAACTGGTTCCTTGGCTTATGCTTTCAAAAAAGGAAAAGAATGGTCGGTCACAATTGGCGAAATGCGCAATTGTTTTGTTGTGAAAACACCAAGTGGGGGAGAAGCCTCAAGAACTATTACTTATAATTTACAAGATTATTTGCGAGAACGTGAACCAAGACCAGACAGACGTACGATTGCATTCAAAGTCGTTGATCAAAAATTGAGTCCAACAGTTAAAAACACTGGAAATGAAGCGATAATAACCATTTTGTTGAAAGACCAAAAGGGAACGGTTTTTCCAGGAATTGAAGTAGCAATGACTTGTTTTGAATCCAAAACACAGTACAAAGCGATTACCAACGCGCAAGGTCAAGCAATTTTTCAATTGCCTTTGAATAGTAAATTCGACATCGATATTGACGGCGTTGAATCCATTCATTGGTATGATACCGACAATCGAGCTGTGACGATGACGCAAACTATGTTGTTTCAAAAGAAAACTTTTACAGAAAAATTGAAGGACGGCTACATTGTGCAACAAATTCCCGCAGATCCCAAACCGAGCTCATCTCATGCACACATCAAATTGACGGTTAGTGGTGGTAAAAATGGCGGAATCAATGAAGATGTTTACTTGCGCATGTTGAAATCCAACGATGTGTACAAAGCCAAAACCAATGACCAAGGAGTGGTTGATTTTTTGCTGCCAATTCGCGGGAAATACATGGTTGATTTTACCTTTCAGCACGATGCGGATGTGATTGATCTATCGCAAGTGAAAGGCATTGGTTTTCAGACAAAATATGTGCAATATGTGCCAGATCCAAGATTGGAAAATATTGAGAATTTCATCCCTAAAATCTCCAATTTAATTTTGTATGACGTACAACAATTCGTGGACAAACAGTATCCAGAGCCTGCTGCTGGCGACATCGATTTTTACTTGCAATGGGGAAATAAATTCAATGAAAATTCGAAAGAAGCGTTGCTCGAAGTGGGATTGAAAACGAGATCCAATTTGACTAGAAAATCAAATATTCCGCTCAATATCAGTTTTGTAATCGATAAAAGTGGCTCCATGATGGGTTACGACCGCATTGACCAATTGAAAAAAGCCTTGGTGAATTTCATCAGTCAGCTTAGACCAACAGATATAGTTTCGATTGTTGTTTTTGATGACCAAGCTGTTGTGGCAGTTCCAGCGCAAAAATTGGGTGACAAGAAAAGTGTCATTGATATTATTTATGCCATTCAAGCCGACGGCGGAACTGTAATTTACGACGGAATGGTCAAAGGTTTTGAGGAAGTTTCCAAGAATTTAGCAGGAAATTACATGAATCGTGTTGTGCTTTTGACCGATGGATACGATTCTTATCCGCCAGAACAAGTAGTTGCGAAAGCCAAAGAGAATATCAAAAAAGGCATCGAACTTTCGACCATTGGCGTTGGGATGGATTACAACCAAGCGTTATTGGCTCAATTGGCTTCTGCAGGAGGCGGAATGTTGCACTTTGCAGGAGATGTAAAAGGCATGGACGAAGCGTTTCAAAAGGAAATGGAAAGCATTTTGTATCCGATGGCAAAGAAAGCGCAATTGTCTCTTTTTTACAATGATCAATTGGTTTACAAACAGCTATTTGGCTACGAAAATGAAGTAGTGAAACCGGGAAATATGCAAGTGAAAATAGACCATCTTTTCCCTGGTTTAAATCAAATGGCGCTCGTGAAATTTGATTTGATTAACGCCACACAAAGCATCGAAAAACAACCCGTAAAAGTACAGCTAAAATACACCGATGCAGTGACGGAAAAAGAAGTTATTTTGGAAAAATCTATTCCGTTGGAATGGACCACCGCAACAGGAAATTTAGACATGACCATCGACAAATCCCACAAACAAATGATGGCCGTTGCGATTGTGAATCAATCCCTGAAAAATATGGCAAACGCCTATGAACTTGGAAATGAAACCGAAGCACAAAACGCGATTCTCAGCGCCAAAAAACAGTTGAAAGGTTTGTTTCCAACAGCAACACCGCATCAGTTGCTCGCACTCACAACGAGACTAGATGAATATGTGAAAGCGTTTGAAACGTTGAAGAGTATGCGTACGCATAAGTGATGGCGGTTGCTATTTTTTTGCTTTCTTCCTCCGTCCATACCAAATCATAAACCCTGTGATTGGCAGCGACGCACAAATCAAACTTGCCAAAAAAGCAAGGATTTTGGTTGGCAAGCCAAATATGCTTCCTACGTGAATGTCGTAATTTGCGGCAATGGCTTTTTCTCCGAGATTTTTGTCTTTGTGGGCGTGTGTGTGCAAGAGTTCGCCTGAATTTTCATCAAAGATCAAACTGTGGTTGATGTGGTAGGAATGCCCCAGTTCTTTGACAAAAATGGAGAAATTCTTGTGCTCGTGGTCATCCAAGTGTGAATGTCCAAGATCAATCGTGTAAGTGGATGCGTTGGGATAAACTTGTTCAACTTTTACTGCGATTTTATCAATTGTAGAGGCTGTTCGCAGTTCGATTGGAGCCTTTGTGTGGATGTGACTAAAATCTGGCATTTGTGTATTTCCACCTGAAAAGACGAAATAAATTGCTGTTTGCACGACAAAAAACGAATAATACAATCCTGTTATGGAAATAATTAGCGCAACAAATGAAGCGTAAAAACCTAGAATGGAATGCACGTCGTAGTTTTTTCGTTTCCAAGATTTTCCATTTTTCCATTGGAAAGAAAATCGCTGTTTTCGCGCATTTTTGTTTTTTGGCCACCACAGAATAATGCCTGTAATCAGCAGAACAACAAAAATTAAAATAGGAATTCCGATGATATAGGTTCCCCATTCGGACTTAAGCAACAAACTCCAATGAATGAATTTAACAATATTAAAAAACCCATGTTTTTCATCTTCTACACCCAATACTTTTCCTGAAAATGGATTGACGTACACTGTTTTGTAGATCACCAATTCGTCAAAATAATTCCAAGCATTCGGGTTGCTCTCGTAATAATGAAATTTGTAGGAAAGGGATTTATCCATGGGGATTTCTACCCAATGCAATGGATATTTTTCAGTAACTTGTTGTACAACCTTCGCTTCCATTTCGCGCAGTGGAAGGATTGCTTTTTGTTCAAAATTTGCTTCACGGTGATGAATTAATTCACTTCGAAAATAATTTTGAAACTCGTCTTTGAAAACGTATAAACAGCCAGTGATACTGACAATAAACACAATTAGCCCGGACGAAAGTCCGAGCCAAAGGTGTAACTTTTTAATTTTATTTCTCAATGTGACTAAAAATTGTAGTTAAAACCCAGAGAAACTGTTCTCAGTTGTTGGGCTGTAATTGTTGACCAACCTGAGTAAAATCGAGTATTCATCAAGTTATTCATTTTCAAAATCACCGAATAATTATTCGTTCTATAACTCAATGCTGCATTGAAAATTTCGTATCCTGGTAGGGTGAAAGTTCCCGTTACAGCGCGATGTAAAGTCATGTGTTTGCTCGAAATATTTCCACCAAAGCCGATTCCCAATCCTTTTAATTTAGTGAATGGTAGGGAATAATTAACCCAAAAATTGATCAACTGCGCTGGACCAGCTTCTTCTGGTCGAAGACCCAAATATCCATTTTTAGGATTATCTTCTACTACTTTTGATTGATTGTCGCTGAAACCAGCGATCAAATTCAAACCTTTGATTGGATTGGCTACTAAACTGATTTCAATTCCCTTGCTTTCCACTTTTCCACCTTGAATAATTCCGTTGATATTGTTTGGGTCTGACATCACTTTGTTGCTTACCAAAATGTTGTAATAACTTGCTGTCAAGGCAATTCGTTCAGTCCATAAGTTGGTTTTTACTCCAAATTCGTATTGATTTGCTTGTTCTGGATTCAGGGATTGCATTCTAACATTCGAACCATCAGCATCTGAAACTTGCGTAGGTGCCTGATTCACAAATCCGTTCATGTAGTTACCAAAAATTGAAACTTTGTTTAAAATCGGTTGATACACCAATCCAATTTTTGGCGAAAAAGATGATTGACTTTTTTCAGTTGTAGCCGCAAAATCATTGTTTCTAAAATTGTCAAAACGAACACTCACCATGGCAGACAATTTTGGTGTGATATTCACAACGTCTGAAAAATAAGCACTTGCAACTTGCGTTCGTGCTTTGCTCACGCCTTCAGAAGTACCAACCAACAAACTGTCAACCCCAATTTGCGTCAAATTTCCACTATCTATTCCGTCATCAACTGTCAACAATCCATTCAATACCCAACCTGTAGAACTATTTAAAACATTCGCTTCGTAATAGTCTAATCCAACAACTAATCGATTTCTAATTTTACCAATTTTGAAATCACCAATAAAATTTTGTTGTAAATCAACGGTTTGCGTTTCTCCGTTTCGTTTAGAAATGTAACGTCCGAAGGTATTTCCGTCCCCAAAATCCCAGAAATAATGATAATAACCATTTGATTTTGAGGTAGAACTTGATACAATTGTTTGAGAACTCCATCGTTGATTTATTTTATAAAGCGCTTGACCTTGAAGATTGAAATTTGGATTTTTAATTGTTAGATCATTTGATGTAAATGAACGTTTGTAAAATTTTTCAAACGGAGATAGACTTGAATACGAAAGTGGCCCATATCTATTCAAAAACAACATTGGAGCGTTGGCAGATTGCGCATTTTGAAATTCCGTATTGATCAAAAAAGTCAATTTTTCACTTGCTTTCAATTTGAAGCTTGGAGCAAAATAAAATGATTTTCGAAAACCTGCATCCTGAAACGAGTTTTGGTCAGCATAAGCAGTATTGATTCGAACAGAAGCTTTGTTGTTAAGCGGTATATTTAAATCGCCAGTTAATCGGTTTTGACCATTGCTTCCAGCTACATATCCAAAATTACCTCCCAATTTTTCGTAGGGTTTTTTAGTTGTAACATTGATTAAGCCACCGTATGAAATTACTGAACTACCAAACAAAGTACCTGATGGACCTTTGATCACATCAATTGTTTCAACATTTGCAGGATCGATTGCGCCATTATTTAATCCTGGAACACCATTCACCATGGTTGGTTGAACACTGAAACCACGCATGCTGTAGTATTCGGCTCCGTCGCCACCACGACCTGTTGATTCCCACAATCGAGTTACACCCGTTGCGTTTTTCATCGCGTCATTGAATTCAGTTACCACCTGTTCTTTCAACAGTTCTTTTGGAATCGAATTGTAGACTTGTGGATTTTCTAAATTTTTTAGCGGTAATTTTCCCACCGTTGCATTTGAGTCTTTGTAGAATTGATTTTCTGATTTTCCAACAATATCAATTATTTCTAGTAAGAAAGGCTCTAGCAAAAAATTGTACTTAAAAGTCTCATTGCCTGCGATGTTTAAATTTATCTTTAAGTTTTCATACCCCGCTGCGCCTACTTCAAAAACTTGCGCCCCCACAGGAACGGCTTGAACTAAGTAGTAACCTTTTTCATTTGATTTTGTGATCAGATTTGTTCCCTGACATTTTATAGTTGCATTAGTAATAATATCACCGTCAATATTTTTGACGAAGCCTTCCATTTTGATTGTTTGTCCGAATGTCGCACTGACAAAAAACAGACAAATTATTCCAATAAGTTTTTGTAATTGTATCATAACTTTCTTTTTTTGGGACAAAGTTCTTATTTAGACTAAATAAAAACAATACCGTAAAAATGGTATTCCCTGAAAAAGAAAAAATAAAAAAAGCCCTTCTGAATCAATCAAAAGGGCTTGAATTATAGATTTTTATAGAATTATCCTACCTGAATATACAATACATCCTCTTCTTTTGTCACTTTCAAAATTCCTGCTTTGGTCAGGTTTTTTACTGCGACGTCCCATGCTTTGTTACTCAAATTCACAGTTTCTTTCACGTCTAACAAAAGTCCTTTTTGAATCTTTTCAACGGCACTTACAATCAATTTTTCGTTGTCTGAAAGTTCGATTTTGGGCGTTTTCACTTCTGGGCGCATTTGTGGGAAAAACAACACTTCTTGAATCGA
>JBIKJE010000076.1:0-15220 GCA_044361165.1 Crocinitomicaceae bacterium
AATTCAAAAAGGGCGTCTAATCTCTCCGCCACTGATACTTCTTTTTTAGTCGCTGCTCCAGCCATGTGCTAAAAATAATTAATAGGATTTGTATTTACCCTTGTATTATGAACCGCAAATTTAGCAAATTTTTTGGTCAAAACCTCGACAATTAAATTTGTTGTGAATTGTTCGCTTTCATAATGTCCAATATCTGCTATAATCAATTGATTTTCAGAATCAAAAAAATCGTGATATTTATAATCTCCTGTAATAAAAATATCGGCGTGTTGTTGAATCGCTTGCGGCAAGAGAAAACTTCCTGATCCACCGCAAAATGCAACACGTTTAATTTTTCTGTCTAAAAGGTCAGTATGACGAATACAACCGCAATGAAAAGTTTGTTTCAATTTCGCCAAAAAAGTCAAGGCATCCATCGGATTTTTCAATTCTCCAATCATTCCACTTCCCTCCGTTTGGTTCACATTACTCAAAGAAATTACATCATACGCAACTTCTTCATATGGATGCGCTTCTTTCATCGCTGAAACCACTTTTGCTAAAATGTGATTGGAAACCAATACTTCAATTTTCGATTCTTCGCTTAATGAACGCATGCCAATTTTTCCTTCAAATGGATTTGCACCTTCAGTTGGCTTGAAAGCACCAATTCCCTCTTGCACAAAATCACATTCTGCATAATTGCCAATCTTTCCTGCGCCAGCGTCAAAAAGTGCTTTTTCGATTACAGAAACATATTCGTTCGGACAAAAAACCACCAATTTACTCAAAACACCTTCGTTTGGAAGCAAAATTCGCGGATTTTCAATTTCTAACCTGCGTGCAATTTCAGCGTTGACTCCGTGGATGGAATGATCTAGATTGGTATGAATGGCATAAATTGCCAAATCATTTTTGATCGCTTTGATGACAGTCCTTTCTACGTAATTTTTGCCATTGAACTTCTTCAACCCTTTGAAAACAATCGGATGGTGTGCAATAATTAAATTCGCTCCCAATTCAATTGCTTCTTCCAAAACTTCTTCGGTGCAATCCAAACAAACCAAAACGCCAGTAATTTCTTGCGCTGAATCGCCGACAATCAATCCGCAATTATCATAACTTGCTTGACTAGATAAAGGTGCGATGCTTTCCAAAAAGGAAGTAACTTCTTTGATTTGCATAATTTATTCGATTGAATTCACTTGCAAATGTAGAATTTTCAATTGGGAAAAAAGCCACTTAATTCAAAGTCTAAACTATTTCAGCTGTGAAAAGTGAAATGGGTCTATCATTACCATCGTGCAATCGTCTGTTTGTTCATTTTCGGCTTTCCAATTTTCAAATTCAAACATGATTTTATCGAACAAAAAATCAACTCCTTTATCCAAATTAGCATTCAAAATCAATTTGATTTGCTTCCTACCCCACTTTTTATCTTTTTCACCACCAAATTGATCTGAAATTCCATCTGAAAAAATCAAAATTCTATTTGATTGAAATAATTGAATCGAGAATGACTTAAATGAGTCATGGTGCGTATCGGTCCAACCAATTGGCATCCTTTGTCCTTTTAACTCAACAATTTCGCTAGAATCGATGATCCAAACGCAAAGATTTGCCCCAGAAAAACTCATTACTTTATTTTGATAATCAATGGAAAAAAGAGCAATATCCATTCCATCATATCGTTTATCGTTGTTTCTATTAAGCCTGTGAGAAACATTCCATCTTAACTGATTCAAAATTTCTCCAGCATCAAACAAACCTTTTCCTATTATTTCGTCCAAAGATTGCATTCCAAAAATACTCAACATTGCCCCAGAAACGCCGTGTCCTGTGCAGTCTGCTAAGGCAAAAAATCGCAAATCTACTTCATCATTTGAAATACTTTTAGACCAATAAAAATCCCCTCCTACCAAATCTTTCGATTGAAAAAAAAGTCTGCATTTTTCAAAAAAAGCATTCAATTCTTTGGTATTAGACATCAAACTTTGTTGAATGTCTTTTGCATACCTCATTCCTTGATATATCTCATCGTGCTTCAATAGAAGTTCTTCGTTTTTCTCTTTCAACGTTTTTGTTCTCCTTTCAACTCGTTCTTCAAGTAATCGAAAATCGCTGTTTATTTTATTACTTAATTGCAAAAAGTGAATCATTAGTTTACCAAATTCATTTTTGGGAATGTTTAATTTTAGAACTTCGACCTCCGAATAGTTATTTTTAATGTACTTCTCCATTGTTTTTTGAAGTTGCGTCACAGAATGACTCAAAATTTTAGAAAAATAGATGGACAGAATGATTGCAATAATTAAGATCGAAACATAGATAACTATATTAAAATGTTGGATATTTTTCGAATGAAACAAATTGTAATTCAACAAGCTATTTCGAGTTTCATGTAAGATTTTCAATTTTTTGCGATGGTCTTTTTTCCAGGCTTGATAAATATTCGGTTCGTTCGTGAAAATTCTTTGGATTGAAGTTGAATAAACTGAGAACTCAGAATCATATTGATTCATTTCTTGCGGGAAATCAGAACTCGAACGCCACTTCTGAATTGCATTGTGAATTTTCCATGCGTATAGTTCCTTTTTGCGCAACAAAAAATCTTTTTCATCTCTTCTAATACTCAATAACTTCTCTAAATCAACCCCAGGTTTTCGTTCTAGTTTGTGCACAATTTTCCGCATGGAACCAATAGCTCCAAGATCTTTAAACCCTGTCTTAGAAAGTAAAATCAACAATTGACTTTCAGTTTTAGAAATGACATTCAAGTCTTTCAAGTATTGTTTGTCAATGTATTCATTCCTCAATCCATTTTTGACAATTTCATTCTGCAGAACATGCGTTGATTTTAATCTATGACGCTTCCAAAATAGCGATGAATTTCTCAAGGTTATTTCTCTATTGCTAGCGAGATAATCCCACGAACTTGGATTAGCAATCCAAAAGTTGATTTTTTCGTAGTGATCATTGAGTTCTTGTGTAAGTTGATCGACTTGCTGCAACTGGATTTGATAAGCTGAAATGCGTTGAAATTGATAATTATTAAATGCGCCTATGATGACCAAAACACCGCAAAAAACACCAAATATTGACAAAAACAATTTTCTCATGATAAAAAAGTCCTGCCGCAAAGGTCTTCAATCCAAATCAAGGCAGTTTTAACCAAATATCAATCATACATTAAGTTTTAAATTAATTTATTAACCTTATTCCCTACTTTTGAAACCAAATTACAATTCGATGTACAAAACAATTGATAGTTCAGACATTGCTTTTTTTAAAAATCTATTGGGAAATAGATGCTTTACAGAAGATGAAATCCGACTAGAATATGGTCATGATGAAACAGAAGACTTACAATTCTTCCCAGATTTAGTGGTCAAACCTAGTTCTGTGGAAGAAGTTTCCGCAATACTAAAATACTGTTTTGAAAATACAATCGTGGTTACTCCGTCTGGAGCAAGAACTGGATTAAGTGGTGGCGCTTTACCCATTGAAAAAGGCATTGCACTTTCGATGGAAAAATTCAATAAAATCATTGAAATCGATGAAAAAAATCACCAAGTAACGACCGAACCTGGTGTAATTACGCAAGTTTTACAAAATGCAGTGAAAGAGAAAGGTTTATTTTATCCTCCTGATCCAGCGAGTAAAGGAAGTTGTTTTATCGGTGGAAATGTTTCTGAAAATTCAGGCGGACCAAAGGCGGTCAAATACGGTGTGACGAAAGATTATGTTTTGAATTTAGAAGTTGTTTTGCCAAATGGTGAAATAATTTGGACTGGTGCCAACGTTTTGAAAAATGCCACAGGATATAATTTGACGCAATTAATCGTTGGTAGCGAAGGAACTTTGGGTGTCATTACAAAAATTGTGATGCGACTAATTCCACATCCAACGAGGGATTTGTTGATGCTCGTTCCATTTTTCGACGCTCAAAAAGCTTGTGAAGCTGTTGCGTCCATTTTCCAAGCAGGAATTACACCAAGTGGATTGGAATTCATGGAACGCGATGCATTGTTGTGGACTTTGCCTTATGAACCAGATACAATTATCGAGGTGAAAGACAATCATGCAGCGCATTTGTTGATTGAAGTGGATGGTTTTGATGCAGATCAATTGATGCTTGATTGCGAGAAAATTTTAGGCGTTTTAGAGAATTTCGAAACTGACGAAGTTTTATTCGCCGACAGTCAAGCTCAAAAAGAACAACTTTGGAAATTGCGCAGAAAAGTAGGTGAAGCGGTTAAATCTCATTCTATTTACAAAGAAGAAGATACAGTTGTTCCGAGATTTGAACTACCAAATTTGCTGTCAGCAGTAAAAAGAATTGGTAATCAATACGGTTTTAAATCGGTTTGCTACGGTCATGCAGGCGATGGAAACTTACACATAAATATTATCAAAGGCGATTTATCAGATCATTTTTGGGACAATGAACTTTCAGGAGCAATCTCTGAGCTTTTCAAAGAAGTAATCGCTATGGGCGGAACAATCTCTGGCGAGCATGGAATAGGATTGGTTCAAAAACAATACATGCCTTTGGCGTTCAATGAAATTCAATTGAATTTGATGCGCAACATAAAATTGGTTTTTGATCCAAAATTGATTTTGAATCCAGGGAAGATTTTTTAGATAAATATTATTTCAAAGAAAAACCCCGAGACTTTTAATTTCGGGGTTTTTAATTTCATCCAATTTCGAATCAAAGTTTTATTATCATAAAATCAGTTCTACGATTGATCGCTCTGCTTGATTCATCTTTGTTAGGCACTTTGGGTTTTGTTTCTCCAAATCCTTGCGAAGTCATTCTTGTTCCTTGAATTCCTTGTTTTTCCAAGAATTTTTTCACTTCATTGGCACGTTCTTTTGACAAATTCATGTTTTGCGTATCATCGCCAATGTCATCTGTATGTCCTTGAACCATTATCGTAATCGTTGGATTTTCTTTTAAAAATCTTGCAAATTGCTTCAGAATAAATTCTGATTTTGGCGTCAGTGCATAAGAGTTTGTTGCAAATAAAATGTCATTGATTGTGTAGGCTGCTCCTTCTTTCAATTCTCTAACTGCCAAATCATTTCCTTTGATAGTCGTTGTTTTCTTGATTTCTTCCTTGGTAATCAATTTAGAATCAAATGCATGGCCTTCTTTTTTTACAGTTACCATGACGTCTTGAGCCACATTTGTTTTTACAACTGCTGCATATTTTCCATCGTCACCATTTACCTTAACTGTTTCTACTTTGTCTGAATTTCCATAGGCGATTTCGATGGTTGCATTTTTCACTGGTTCACCATTTTCATCTTTCAAACTTCCCTTCACTATTGCCACTGCTTGTGGACGAGCTTCTTTATACAATTCAAAAGCATAGATATTCCAATTTCCTCCATAGCGAGAAGAATAATATGCTAAATTCCCATCTGTTGAAACGAAAATTCCGATTTCATCTTCTGCTGTATTAATTGGGTAACCGATATTTTTTGGTTTAGACCATTTTCCATCTTCTTTTCTGATGTAAAAAATATCTAAACCTCCAACGCCTTTTCTAGTTTCAGTGGATGAAGAAACGAAATACAAGGTTTCGCTGTCTTGGTGCAAAAATGGACTTTTGTCTTTTCCCGGAGTATTGATTTCAGCAAATGGCCTTCCAGCACCCCATTTCCCTTTAGAATCTCGCTCTGCAACCCAAATATCATTGTCTTGCGTTGCATCTGCACCACTTCTCAAAGTTGTATAATACAATGTGTTTCCATCCGCAGAAAGTGTTGGTTGTGCATCCCATCCACGAGCAGAATTGATTCCTGGCCCCATGTTTTCCAAAGGAGTCCATTTGAAATCATTCCCTCCTTCTCCACTTCGTTCAAATCTGGTGATATATAAATCACAATTTCTATATTTTTGTGCATCAACCATTTCGTCTTTGCAAGCACACAAAATCATTTCTTTGTTATCGACGGACATGGTTGCAGCGCCATAACTTGGATAGGTTCCGTCGTTGAAAGGATTTTCAAATGGTTTTCCCCCGTCAAAGTTTGGGCCTTCGCTTTTCGTTCTAGATGAATAAGTGAACTCTTCCACAACATTTGAAATCACATCACCTTTATTTTTTCTATCTATTTTGCGTGTATAAAACATCAATTCATTGTCAGGGGAAATCATAGGGAAATACTCATCCCAACTTGATGAACTCACGTTTGCTACCATAATGGGGTTGAAAGGAACTGCTTTAGTCAAAAGTTCTTGTTCTCCCTCCAATTCTTTCAACACACTTTGAACGTCTGCCAATTTCTTTGAAAAATCTTCTGGATATCTCCCTTGATCGTCACTTTTGAATGCTGCAAACTTTTTAAAATATTCTATAGCTTCCGTCTTGTTTCCTTTAGAATATTGAATGACGCCTATATAGTAGGAACAGTTTGCGTGATAATCGGAGCAATAAGTTAATGCTTGTTTAAACATTTCATCAGCCTTAGCCATGCTTTTGTCACCAACTGATGGATTCGGATTTTGATCATAAAACTTCATTCCTTGCTTGTAAGCAAACATTCCGTACTCATAATATGCCATCGCATTATCAGGAGCAGCAGCAATTGCCTCGTTGAAGCTTAGTACGGCGGTTTTAGCATCAGCAGTATTTTTGCCTGTTTCAATTAATTTTAAAACTTTTTTAGCTGGAGGTAAACAAGATTCATCTTCCACTTGCGCGAAAAGTGGTGTCATTGTTAAAGTAATCAATACGAATGAAAAGTAATTTTTTATCATGATCAGTTTTTTGTTCCTTGATTTGGGCAGATTTATTCAAAAGTCGTACCCAATTTTTTCATAGCGTTAAATTACTGCTTTTGTTACAGTAGCATTTTGAGAAAATCTTTTAATTTTCAACATCAAAACCTTTAAAAATAAATTGAAAAATATTTTGGAAAAAATAGTGCTTCATTAATTTCCCTATATTCGCAACATGGACGAAATCTTTATGCAAAGATGTATTGATTTGGCACTGTTGGGCAGTGTGGAAGTAGCACCAAATCCAATGGTGGGTGCAGTTATTGTTTGCGATGGAAAAATAATCGGTGAAGGTTACCATCAAAAATATGGAGAAGCACACGCGGAAGTTAATGCAATCAATTCTGTGGAAGATCAATCATTGCTAGCAAAATCAACTATTTACGTCAGTTTAGAACCTTGCGCACATACTGGAAAAACGCCACCTTGCGCTGATTTATTAGTGCGTTCAAATTTCAAACGGGTAGTTATCGGTTGCCAAGATCCATTTCCAGAAGTAGCTGGAAAAGGAATCAAAAAAATCAAAAAAGCAAACATCGAGGTGACTGTTGGGGTATTGGAAACGCAATGTTTAAAACTCAACAAAAGATTTTTTACATTCCACAGAAAAGAGCGACCATATATCATATTGAAATGGGCACAAACGGCCGATGGATTCATTGATTCGGTTAGAAATGAAACAACACGAAAAATCAATTGGATTTCCGCTCCTGAAACACAATCTTTGGTGCATCAATGGCGCAGTGAAGAACAAGCGATTTTAGTTGGATGGAAAACGGTTGAATTTGACAATCCAAGCTTGACTGTTCGTGAAGTGACAGGCCAAAATCCATTGCGCGTGATTATTGACAGTCAATTACGCATGTCAAAAGAATCCAAGATTTACAGTGACAATGGAAAAACATTGGTATTAAATCGCATCAAAAGTGAAATTTTAGGCAACGTAGAATTTGTAAAATTGACCAATCTCGATACTGAAAACATCCTTAAAGCATTGTATGAACGAAATATACTATCTGTCTTTGTGGAAGGTGGAAGTCGCACCATTCAGCATTTTTTGGTGGACAATGTTTGGGACGAAGCACGAGTAATCGTAGGCAAATCAACTTTCAAAGAAGGCATTAAAGCACCAAGAATCACAGCCATTCCAACCCATTCTTTCAGTTTTTCAACTGACAAAATTTACCAATATTTTCGTTAATGATTCCATTGATTATCGGGATTTTATCCTCTGCATTTATATTTATCTTGTTCAGACTTTTTCCGAAATATGGAATTGATACTTTTCAAGCCATCGTTTTCAATTATTTCACTGCATTAACTTGTGGTTTTTTGCTTTATGGCAAAGATTTCAAACAAGAAGCAATCGATAATCCTTCGTGGTTTCCTTTTGCTATTTTAACGGGCTTTCTATTAATTGCGTTGTTTCTCGCGATTGGAATCAGTTCACAAAAAAACGGCATGGCGATTACCTCAGTTTCAGTCAAAATGAGCATGGCAATGACCATGTGCTTGATGATTTTTGCTTACAATGAATCACTTTCACTCTTCAAAATCCTTGGAATTATTTTTGCCATTGTGGGCGTCTTGGCCATGTCTTGGCCAAGCAAAGCAGGAAAAGAAACGAAAGAGAAAACGGTTTTATGGCTATTAATCGTTTTATTTCTTGGCAGTGGTGTGTTGGATTTCTTACTGAATTACGTACAAAATTATCACCAAAAATTCATACCTTCTTCGTTATTTAGCGCCGTTTCTTTTGGAATTGCTGGACTTTTTGGTTTGTCGGTTTTGGTCATTGATTTGATTCGCAAAAAACGCACATTCGCTTTTAAAAATATCGTGGCTGGAATTTGCTTGGGCATTCCGAATTATTTTTCGATTTATTTGTTGCTACTCTCCTATTCAACAACAGGTTGGAATGATTCAACTGTACTTGCGATTTGCAATGTTTCCGTGGTATTACTCGCTGCAATTATTGGATTTTTAGGATTTAAAGAGAATTTCAATAAATTAAAAATCATCGGTTTAACAGCTTCAATCGCTGCTATTGTTTTACTTTATTTAGCGTCTTTGAAATAAATGAAACCGCAAACACCTTATATTCCCTCGTTTTTAGAAGCCAAAGCCAAAATGGAAGCATGGTGCGCGTATCAAGAGCGTTGTCAGTTTGAAGTTGAACAAAAACTAATTACGTGGAAATTCAACGAAACTGAGAGAAGTCAGATCATTGCGGATTTAATTTCGAACAGATTCATCGACGAGGAGCGTTTTGCACGGGCATTTGTTTCTGGAAAATTTCGAATCAAACATTGGGGTAGAAATAAAATCAAGCAGCATTTAAAGCAAAAGCGAATTTCAGATTATTCTATCAAAAAAGGCATGCAAGAAATTGATCCAGATGAATATTGGAATACGCTGAAAAGATTGGCTGAACGCAAAATGAAAGAAAAAAAGGCCAAGGAAGAAAATTGGCAAATTCAAACCAGAACACAACGCTATTTGGCTTCTAAAGGCTATGAATTTGATTTGATTTTGGATGCGATGCAGGAAATTGAAAAATAAGATTCAGATTCTTTAGAATAAATAATTGACCCCGTTCAAACAACTATTGGCTTAAAAATGCGTTAATATTTGTTATGTGACATTTATCTCGCCTATTCATATATTTGATTTTAATTTTAATCCTTATTTTAGTACCCAAAACTAGAAAAGTGCCAAAAAGTGTTGTAATTATTCCCACTTACAATGAAAGTGAAAATGTAGAAAAGATGATTCATCAGGTGATGAACTATCCTGAGCAATTTCATATTTTGATTGTCGACGATGGTTCTCCTGACGGAACAGCCTCCATTGTTGAGGGACTTAAAGAAACTTACAAAGAAAGATTACACATAGAAAAACGCGCTGGTAAACAAGGACTAGGAACCGCGTACATTCATGGTTTCAAATGGTCATTGAGAAACGATTATGAATATGTCTTTGAGATGGACTGCGATTTCTCCCACAATCCTGATGATTTAGCCAGACTTTTGAACGCCATCGATGATGGAAAAGGTCAATTGAGTATTGGTTCAAGGTATTGTAAAGGTGGAAAAGTTTCGAATTGGCCTTTTGACAGAATTCTAATGTCCTATTTCGCATCAATTTATGTACGCATGATTTTGTGGATAGGAATCAAAGACACTACCGCAGGTTTTATTTGCTACCACAGAAGTGTATTGGAAAAAGTGCAACTAGACAACATTCCATTTAAAGGTTACGCATTTCAAATTTGCATGAAATATGCCGCTAAAAAACATGGATTCAAGATTATCGAAGTTCCAATCACTTTTGTAGATAGACTATATGGAGAATCGAAGATGAGTTCTGGGATTTTTAAAGAAGCTTTTTTCGGTGTTTGGTCTATGTTGCGCATGAAATTATAAAAATTCAAACATATCTAAATCAAAAATTTATGAAATCAAAATTACTGAAAGGTGCCAAAGTTTTCAACGAAGGAAAATCATTTTTCGCAGATATTTTGATTGAAAACGAAAGAATTGCACGCATTGATGCAAATATCACTGCTTCTGATAACATGGAAGTAATTGATTTAGAAGGAAAATGGTTATTACCAGGTTGCATTGACGACCAAGTACATTTTCGTGAACCAGGCTTGACACATAAAGGAAATATTCAATCCGAATCGCGCGCTGCGGTTGCCGGTGGAATCACTTCTTTCATGGAAATGCCAAACACTGTTCCAAATGCATTGACACAAAAATTATTGCAAGATAAATACGACATCGCAAGCCAAAACTCTCCTGCCAATTATTCGTTTTTCATGGGCGCTTCCAATGACAATTTGGAGGAAGTCTTGAGAACAGATGGTAAAAATGTTTGCGGGGTAAAAATTTTCATGGGTTCTTCCACTGGAAATATGTTAGTGGATCGCTCTGAAACCTTAGAAAGATTATTTTCTCAAGTTCCATTATTGATTGCTACACATTGTGAAGACGAAGCAACAATTAGAAGAAACACTGAAATTTACAAGGAGAAATATGTAGAAAATGTTCCAATGGAAATGCATCCTTTGATTCGTTCAGCGGAAGCTTGCTACATTTCCTCTTCTTTTGCATCAAATTTGGCGAAAAAATACAACACACGTTTACACATTTTACATATTTCAACAGGAATTGAAGTTGATTTATTCGACAATTCAATTCCTTTGGAGCAAAAAAGAATCACTTCTGAAGCTTGTGTACACCACTTGTGGTTCAACGATCAAGATTACAAAACCAAAGGCACATTTATCAAATGGAATCCAGCGGTGAAAACTGAAGAAGACCGCTTGGCAATCTGGCAAGGTTTATTAAATGATAAAATTGACATCATTGCAACAGACCATGCGCCACATACGATGGATGAAAAAAATGGAACTTATTTCAACGCGCCGTCTGGCGGACCATTGGTTCAACACGCTTTATTAGCCATGCTAGAAAAAGCCAAAGATGGTGTTATTTCTGTTGAAAAAGTGGTAGAAAAAATGGCTCATGCCCCAGCAATTTGCTTTCAACTAGAAGAACGTGGTTTCATCAGAGAAGGCTACTATGCAGACTTAGTTATTGTTGATCCAGCTGAAAATGTGACCGTTTCAAAATCAAACATCCTTTATCACTGTGGTTGGTCGCCTTTTGAAGGAACGAATTTTTCACACAAAATCACAGGTACTTTTGTGAATGGAAATCTGGTGTACGACGGAGAAAAAGTACGAACCGACCTTTTTGGAAAAAGACTAACATTCAATAAATGAAAATTTTAGCATTCATTTCATTGATTTTATTTCTTGCTTCTTGTAAAACAGAAGTAAAGCGTTTCGACGAACCAGAAAATCTAATTCCAAGAGATTCAATGGTTTTGATTATGGAAGAATTAACTGTGTTAGAATCGTATATCACAACAAAATATCCGATGATGCACGTGAACGAAAAAGTCATGCGGAAATCAGGCGATGCCATTTTGAAAAAATACAACATCAGCTTCAAAAGATTTGATGAATCTGTAAGTTATTACGGGTCACGCCAAGACGAAATGCAATCGATTTACACAGAAGTGCAGGATTCATTGAATTGGAAATTGAATCACCTGCAATGAAGACCCGCTTCGCTTTAGGATATTAAGATTTTAGGACACGTTGCTGTGCAACTTTAAGACTAAATTCAGAATATTAGATTGTTAGATTATTAGATTTTTGGAACTTCAAAATTTTGAAGAAAACTCTAAATTCTTAATATCCTAATATCTTAAAATCTTTAAGTCTTTAAATAAAACTATATTTTCCTCCCCGGATTATTCTTCACGAAAGAAGCCCAGGAATTTCCTCCGGCTTTGTTGTGCTCACCGATTCCTTTGGAGAAATGGTGGCAAACTGCGACCCCCAATCCATCAGTAGCATCGAGGTATTTGGGCATTTCTTCAAAATTCAGCAAAGATTGAAGCATTGCGGCAACTTGTTCCTTGGAAGAATTTCCGTTTCCCGTGATGGCTTGCTTGATTCTTCGCGGTGTGTATTCTTCAAAAGGCACATTATTTTTCAAAGCAGCAGCGATGGCAACACCTTGAGCGCGACCTAATTTCATCATCGATTGTACATTTTTACCGAAGAATGGAGCCTCGATCGCCATTTCGTCAGGTTTGTACTCGCCTATCAATCCGTCTAAACGATCAAAAATACGTTTCAATTTATCAGGATGACCAGCGATTTTGGATAATTGAATGATTCCAAAGTTCAATAAAACCAATTTTTTGCCTTGAATATGAACTATTCCATATCCCATAACAGAAGTTCCGGGGTCAATTCCAAGAATTATTTTATCTTCAACCATTATTTCATTCTTCAAGTGTTCAAAACTAAGAAAAATATACGAATTTTTACGTTTTTGCTTAAAATCTTATTATTTTTTGCATTAATCTGGTTATTTTCTAATCAAATTAAACGAATTGATTGGTCAAAATGGGATGAAATTTCGATTGAAAATCCTTTGGAATTCGCACTTGTTGTTGTACTTGTTTTCCTCAATTGGGGAATCGAGTTCCTGAAATGGAATGTGGTTTTGGATTTTACGGTGACTAATACCTATCGAGAAATCAAATTAAAATCATTTCTGGCTGGAATCATCACTGGATTGTTGACGCCGAACATGATTGGCAACTTTTTAGGTCGCATGTTTTATTTCCAACGCAGAGAAAGACCTTCGATCATTTTGCTGACACTTTTTTCAAATGCAGCACAATTTTTGGCCAGTATTCTTTTTGGAATACTGGCAATCACTTGGTTAGGAATTCCAAGTAAAGACTTCAGTTGGTCAGAAGATTCGTTTTTATTGGCTTCTATCATTGGATTTTCGATTTTGACTTTACTTTATTTCAAATTTGAAAAAATACCATTTCAGTTGATAAAAGAGAACAAACACATCAAGCGAATCGCACCTTTGATGCAAAATAATAGCTTTTTCAGATTGAAACTGTTAATTTTGAGCTGTTTTAGACACTTTGTCTTTGCGCTTCAGTATTGGCTTTTGCTCGATGCTTTTGGAATTGAAATACAAATAAATTGGTTGGGTTGGATTTGGCAGATTTTCTTTTGGGCAACATTGATTCCATCGCTTTGGTTCGGGAAATTAATTATTCGCGAATCAATGGCACTTTGGATTCTCGCGCCACTTACTTCAAATCCAGCTTTGGTTTTGTTTGCATCAGTAGCACTTTGGGTCATCAATCAAGCAGTGCCAGCAGCAGTTGGAATTCCATTTTTGAAAACGAATAATTCGAAGAGACTATGATTTGGTTATACATGATCATTTTTAGTGCATTTTCAATTTTCTGCCTTTTTGGTTTTTGGATTCGTTGGCAATGGAATAAGAACTATCAAGAAAAACGCAAGTTTTTTCAAATCCAAGATATTTCAGTCATAATTCCTTTCAGAAATGAAGTGAACAACTTGCCAAATTTGATTCAATCGCTCAATAAGCTGGTAGTTTTTCCAAGAGAAATTATTTTTGTCAACGATCATTCTGAAGACGAATTCAAACCTTGCTTCAACGAATTGAATGTTCCGTTTAAAACTTCACTGATCAATTTAGCCGCAGGGGATGAAGGCAAGAAAACAGCATTGCGGGCGGGAATATCAGATGCTATCGGAGAATTCATTTTAACTTGGGATACTGATATTGTTGTCAAGCCAAATTTCTTCAGTCAATTGGCGAAAACACCAGTTTCAGATTTATTGATTTTGCCAGTTTCAATGCCTGGGAAAAATTTAAAGCAATTCTTTTTTGAATTGGATTTCCAATATTTGAATGCCTTAAATACTGCGATTTCCGGTCATACAAAACCAATCGCTGCCAATGGTGCCAATTTACTTTTCAACAAGGCAATTTTTGAAGAAATTGATTCTTTTGATGACCATGCAGATGTAGCAAGTGGTGATGATTCCTTTTTGCTTCTCGATTTCAAAAATCACCAAAAAACGATTGAATTGGCATTGAATCCTGATTTACAAGTGAAAACACCCATTCCAACTACTTGGGAAGGAATCATCAATCAACGTTTGCGATGGATTGGAAAGTCCAAAAAGGTGGGGGATCGTTTTGCCAATTATCTAGCCATCTTTGGTTTAATTTACCATGTAGGTTTTTGGTTGATGTTTTTGACAGATGCCACCTGGAATCAATTAACGATTCTATTTTATTGGAAAATTTTGCTCGATGGCTTGTTGATTTTCCCTTATTTACGCATTTTAAAACGGTCTTGGCTTGCTTTATTTATTCCAGTATTTTCCATGATCTATCCCATTTACATGTTGATGATTTTGGTAATGACCTTATTTTATGAACCGGAATGGAAAGGCAGAAGTATTTAAAATTAGAATAAGATGATTCAAAAAATCCCATTTAGAATTGCACTTGCATTCTTGTTAACATTGCTGTCAAGTGTTTTTATTTTTCACTTTTTAGTGATGTTAAAAATCATTCCTTATACGATTGTTTGGGCTGGAAAGATTGAAAATGACACTCAAATGTATCAGTTTGAAAGTGTATCAGTTTTGATAAATGTCATTTTGTTTTCTGCCCTTTTAATCAAAAGTAAGATCGTTCGATGGAAAGTTAATCCAAAAATCATTCAAGTAATTCTATACATTTTTGTAGTGATTTTCGCGCTGAATACCATTGGAAATCTTTTTGCCAAAATGAATTTAGAAACTTATATTTTTACACCATTAACTTTCATTTCTGCATTTCTTTGTTTGAGAATTGCGCTTGAAAAATCAAAATAGTTCCAATTGAAGACAAAAGAAGAAATCAAATTTGCAACTTTAATGAGTTTAATCACAACCTTTTTTGTGACGTTCGTGATTGTTTCAATCAATTTGGGATTCAAGCCTAACTTTCTATTTATCTGGATGAGAAC
>JBIKJE010000012.1:0-55189 GCA_044361165.1 Crocinitomicaceae bacterium
CAATGAAAAAAATCGTTTTCGGACTTGTTGCTTGTTTCATTCTTTTCGCATGTCACGATGTGAAAAAGCAGAAACAATTGGACAAAATGGAATCATTGATCAACAAGATAAATAGCATTCGCGAAACTTGGAATGGCGCACAAATTGAAGATTTAACGCCGATGATAGAAGAAGTAAATGCTGTAAGGAAAGATATTTACCGAAAAAGTAGCACCTTAGACACCATCAATGTAGAATGGGCGCAAAAACTAGAAGATTATAAATACATTTCCACTGGGCTGTCGTTTTTTCAATCTTCCAATGATGGAATGAAACGAAATATTTACGATGCTTCGCAAAGTTTAGAACAACTCCAAAATGAAATCATAAACGCACAAGGCGACCGATCAAAATACGACGAAAATATCCAATTTGAAGAGAAAAAAGTGACAGAATTAGCCAATTTTCTTCAAAAAATGCTTGAAACAAAAACAATTTGCGTAAATTCATACCAGAGATTGCACAACGAAATCAAAGCTTACAGCGTTTCACAATAAATTGATTTGTATCTTTACGTACCATGAAATTACTTAGTCTCATTTTCATTCTATTTCTTGCTACAATTGCTCGCGCGCAAGAAGGCACAGATCAACAATTGGCGCAATATTATTACGCCGCAGGTCAGTTCGAAAAAGCCTTGCCGTATTGCCAAAAATTGTACGCAAAAGAAAACAACAAATTCAATTTTACCCGCTATTACGATTGTCTCATTGCCCTTGAAAATGAAAAAGAGGCGGAGAAATTGATCAAAAAGCAAATTTCTACCGACAGAAATAATCTCGAATATCCAGTGATTTTGGGCGAGTTTTATGAAAATCACGACAAAGCAAAAGACGCGAACAAAATTTACCAAGATTTAATTACGGATTATTCCACTTCGACCTTTACCCTACTCGATTTATACAAAGCTTTTAGAAACAAAGGTAAATACGATTTGGCGCTACAATTACTGGAAAAAGGGCGCAAAAGTTTGAAGGAAAATTATCCGCTAAACATCGAGTTTGCCGAAATTTACAACATCACAGGTCAACCTGAAAAGATGATTGAAGAATACCTGAATTTAATCGAAATTCAAGCAAATTATGCGCCTTCTATTCAATCAGTATTGACACAAAGAATTGATTTTTCAAAAGAAATCAGTCCTGAATATGACTTGTTGAAGCAAAAATTACTCGAAAAATCTCAGAAAAAACCGAATGAATTTGTGTATGCTGAAATGCTAATTTGGCTTTTTACACAGAAAAAACAATTCGCAGCAGCCTTGGTGCAAGCGCAAGCACTCGACAAACGTGAAAAAGGCGCTGGACAAAGGGTTTATGAATTGGGAAATATGTGCGTACAAAACAAAGTTTTTGATGTCGCGCGCAAATGTTTCAAATATGTGGTTGACATGGGCGAAGAAAACGCTTTGTTTTATGAAGCTGAATTCGCTTTGTTGAATACGCATTTTCAGGAAATTACTCAAAATAGAAATTACACACCAGAAGAATTAACTGGTACCTTAAACGATTATCAAGCAACCTTAAATCGCGTTGGGAAAAATCGCGCGAGCATTCGATTGATCTCAGAATTGGCGCACATCCAAGCGTATTACGCCAATCAAACTTTAGAAGCGAAAAATCTCTTGGAAGAAGCGCTCAAAATTCCTGGAATTACCCAAATTCAAGAAGCTGAATTGAAAATGCAATTGGCAGATATTTTGGTTTTACGAGATGACATTTGGGAAGCATCTTTGTTTTACATGCAAGTGGACAAAGATTTCAAATATGAACCAATTGGTTTCGAAGCGAAATTCAAAAATGCGCGTATTTTTTACTACGATGGAGATTTCAAATTTGCACAAAATCAATTAGATGTGCTCAAACAATCTACTTCCAAACTGATTGCCAACGACGCCATGAAATTGTCACTTTTGATTACAGACAATTATGGATTGGACAGCAATTTCACCGCCATGAGTTTATTTGCAACCGCAGATTTATTGCTCGAACAACACCAATACGAAAAAGCATTTTTCCTCTTTGATTCCATCGTGAAAGCATTTCCTTACCACGGTTTGGCGGACGAAATTTTACTTCGAAAAGGCATCGCCATGGAAAATCAAGGAAATTGGGTAGAAGCAGTGGTTTTTTTAGAAGATTTGATGAAATACCACGCAGACGATATTTTGGCCGACGATGCATTGCTTCATTTGGGTGACATTTTTGAAAACCATTTGGAAGACAAAGAAAAAGCGATTGAAAACTACAAAAAAATTCTTTTCGACTACAAAGGAAGTTTGTACACCACCGAAGCCAGAAAAAGGCTGCGCGCATTGCGAGGAGATGCCATCGACCCTGAAGACAACCTGTAACCATGAAAAAAATAACCGAAATCTACATCGAAAAAGAATACCTGAAATCTGAAAGAGATTTTTATGGAAACCGAATCAAAGTTCCTACCATTGGCAAATTCAAACGCGACGTTGTTTTGGCTGGACATTGGGAAAGATTAGGACATTACATCATTGACTTTGCAATCATTTTTGTGGCAACAATCATCATCGGCATAGCATTAATTCTCATTTCTCCCAAGGTTTTCAATTTCATCATGAATTTTGGATTCAACCTCAACCTTGGTTTTACGAATATCAAATATGATTTAATCAGCTATTTAATTACATTTCTGTATTATTTCCTGCTCGAATCCACCATCAAACGAACCATAGGCAAATTTGCCACCCAAACCGTTGTCATTGACGAATACGGAAATCCACCAAGCAAAGACAAAATCGCCATTCGAACGCTTGCGAGATTTATTCCTTTTGAAATTTTATCTTGCTTGGGAAGCAGAGGTTGGCACGACAAACTTTCGAACACTTTTGTGGTTTCAAAAAAAGAAGCCGAAACACTCAGAAGTTTATTGCAAGATGAAAATGGATATGCGGTTTCTGATTCTTTGGAATTATTGGATTAAAAAATCCCGCAAAATCAACCTCAAATCCGCCGTCGATTCTTCATGCGTCATGTGCGCCACATTCGGCAAAATCGACATGTTAAATTGTTGATTGCGCGTATGCTCCAACATGGTTTCCAGCGGTACAGCTTGGTCCAATTCGCCTTGGATGATTTTCAAATCTGCTATTTTTTCCTGCGCTAAAACCGTGTTATCAGGTCGGTCGCGCATGGCTTTTGTGGCGTAAACTATCGCTTCAACAGACATTAAATTGGCTTCTGAAATCGCTTTTTGAATGAACTTTTCGTGATTTTCTGGTTGCGCAAACAATCCCGAAATCGCTTCCTTGATAAATCTCGGCGCGTTGGTTTTCAACACTTTAATCACCCGATTTCGATCGATTTTCTTTTGCGGTGCATCTTCCCAAAAATTGGAATTGAGCAAGCAAATTTTGTTCACACATTTATTGGTATTCGCCAAATGCATCGCCACGTAGCCGCCCATGGAATGTCCGACAACATCGTATTCAGAAATATTTAGAGATATGAGTGTTTTCGAAACTTCCTGCGCCATCGCAGCAATGGAAACGGCATCGGGCAAAAAGGTAGTTTTTCCGTGTCCAGGCAAATCAATCAAAATACTTTGAAAAGGAAATTGCACTAGATCCAGCGATTCCCACATAGAAGAAGATTCCAGAAAACCATGCAAAAATACTACAGGCTTTCCGGAACCAATTTTTTCGAAATGCAACATGAAATGGGAATCAAGAATTCATCAAAGATTCAATTTCATCTGCTTCAATCGGAATATCACGCATCAAATTGAATGGCGCTCCGTTTTCTTGTACCACCAAATTGTCTTCCAAACGAATTCCCAACCCTTCTTCTTGGATGTAAATCCCTGGCTCACAAGTAAAAACCATTCCCGCTTGAATTGGCTCGTTCCACAAACCTACGTCGTGTGTATCTAAACCAATAAAATGCGAAGTTCCATGCATGAAATATTTTTTATACGCTGGCCAATCTGGCTTTTGATTTTTAATATCTGTTGAATCTATTAATTTCAATTTCAACAATTCACTTTCCATGATGCGCCCAACTTCTGCTTGATATTCAGCTAAAATTGTACCTGGAACCAACATTTTTTCCGCTTCTTTTTTGACATGCAAAACAGCATTGTAAACCGCCTTTTGACGATCCGTAAATCTTCCATTTACTGGAATTGCGCGCGATAAATCTGAAGCATAATTGGCATATTCAGCAGCCACATCTAACAAAATAACATCGCCGTCTTTACATTGTTGGTTATTTTCGATATAATGCAACACACACGCATTTTTTCCAGAAGCAATGATTGGTGTATAAGCGAAACCTTTGGAACGATTGCGCACAAATTCGTGAATCAATTCTGCTTCGATTTCATATTCCCAAACTCCTGGTTTTGTGAAAGAAAGCAAGCGCTCCAAGCCTTTTTTAGTAATGTTACAAGCGTGTTGCATCAAATCCAATTCCTCTTTTTCCTTGATTGAGCGAATTTTATGCATGATTGGCGCACTTTTGTACACTGCATGCGCAGGATATTCAGCGCGACAACTTTTGATAAAGCGATTTTCTCTCGTTTCAGCTTCTGTATTGGCGCGTAAATGTTCGTTGGTGTTGAAATAAATGCCATGCGCTTCGGCCATCAATTGTTTCCAAATGACTGGAAATTGATTCAACCAATAAACTGTTTGAATACCAGAAGTTTCGAAAGCAGTTTCTTTGGTCAACTTCTCGCCTTCCCAAATTGCAATTAACTCAGAAGTTTCTTTCAGAAATAAAATTTCGCGGTGCTTTTCATTTTTACAATCAGGAAAAATCACCAAAATACTTTCCTCTTGGTCAACGCCTGACAAATATAAAATGTCGCGATGTTGCTGAAAAGGCATCGTACTATCAGCTGAAATCGGGAAAATATCATTGGAATTGAAAACTGCCAATGTATTGGCAACCATTTGTTTTGAAAATTTTGCGCGGTTTTTTATGTATAAACCTTTGTCGATTCTTTCGTATTTCATGCTGAAAAATATTAATTCTATAGGCTGAAATTAATAATTTTCAATCAAAAGGAAATCAATTCTTGTTAAAACAAGCAAAAGAATTACGCTGGATTTGCCAAATGTTTCAAATCTTCAACTGATACGATTGGATTTGCCCAGTTTGAAATTAACTCGCCATGCACTTTCATTTGATATCCACCGGCATAAACTTTCAATCCATTGGTATCATTTGAAAGGCGTTCAAAATATTTCTTGACAAAACCAGCATCAACAGAAGTTAACCAAGAAGTTATCAAACAAACCGGCTGAATTTTTTCAACGCACTCGATTAAGGCATCGTACGGCAAAGATTGTCCCAAGTAGAAAGTAGATCTACCCATTTTTCGCAATACAAAATGGTAAAACAACAAGCTGATTTCGTGCCATTCGTGTTCGGGCAAGAAAAGCATTACTGGATTTTCTTTATTCGTTGGCACTTCAATTTTGTCGATTTCACTGATGATTAATTGTCGGATCAAATTTGAAATAAAATGCTCTTGAGATGCGTTTATTGAACCAACTAACCACATTACACCAATTTTATCTAAAAACGGGATTAAATGACTTGTAAAAGTGGCTTCTAAACCAAATTCTTCGATTAAATTGCTTAGCGTGTTTCTAAATAGACTTTCATCTAACTCTACCAGAGAAATTACTAATTTTTCGTAACTAGAATCAGCATCATAATTTCCACGTAAATCAAAAACCTTTTCATTGATTTGCTTTTCAGACATTTCAGCAATGCGCGAAATTTTGAGTCCATTTTTGTTCAATAAAGCAACATTCAACAAAGAAACAAGCTCTTTGTCACAATAGGTTCTGATTTGCGTTTCTGTCCTTTCTGGATTTAGAATTCCGTAGCGCTTTTCCCACATGCGAATCGTATGTGCCTTAATACCTGTGAGTTGCTCTAAATCTTTTATTTTATACTCAGCCATGATAAAATCAAAACAAAAGTTTGTTTAAAATGTTCATCAAATGAAAACATTTTTTTTCAATTAAGTAGTTTATTTTTTCACACGATATTCCTTTTCTCTGTGAAAAAAGGTACCAAAAGAATAATTTTTTTAACATGAATAATTTCAATCAAATCAACTATATTTGTTGTAGAAAATGTAAATTTCTCTTCTTCAAAATGACTCAAATTCAATGCATATCCAAATACACAGCTGTTATAAGTCTTGCTTGTATCGGCATGCTTTTTTCAGCTTGCAGTGGTGGTGATGAAAAGAATAATCAGATTGAAATAGTAGAAGACTTCTTTGAATTTCAAAAGTTCAATCTCAAAGATTTTGGATTAAACGCAACCATTATGTTACCAGACGAAACAGCGAACATTGGTGCTTCAACGCGTCCAGAAGTAAAACACGCAGAAGATGGATTCAAATGGGAAATTGAAGTGGGACCCAATTTTCACATGATTATCGATGATTTTGGAGAAGAAAAAAACAAAGTTGCAGACAAAAAAAGAAAACTGAAAGAACTAGATATTTTTGAAACTAAATTTTTGGTGGACGAAAAAGACTTCATCATCTACGAAAGTACATTGAAAGTAGACGGTGAGAAAGCTTCGCCTATTACAGATCCAAAACCACACGTTTCCTACCACGTTTACGGTCAAAAAGTGATCGATGGTTATACATACGTTTTCAGAAGCCGTGAAGAAGGTTACCCAAAAAACATCATTGATTTGATGGCTAAATCAATAAAATCTGTGCAAGAAGTCAAAAATAGTTAGGACATGACCAACTGAAATTTGTAATTTTGTACCACATTTCAGAACCAATGAGTATTACACGAGAAAACATATTGGAAGTACTTGGAAAAGTGCACGAGCCAGACTTAAAGAAAGACATCGTTTCCCTTAATTTAGTTGAAAATTTAGAGATTTCAGAAACAGGAATTAACATTACTGTTTTGGTATCAAATCCTGCGCTTCATGCAAGAAAACGCATGCAAGAATTGGTTGAATTTAACTTGAAACAAGCTTTTGGTGATGATTTACAAATTGCCACAACTGTCAAAGGAATTCCTACAGAATCAATGAAAGCAAGGAGAAAAATCTTGCCTGAAGTAAAAAACATCATTGCCATCGCGTCAGGAAAAGGCGGCGTTGGAAAATCAACAGTTACAGCAAATTTAGCGGGTGGATTAGCGAAAGCTGGTTACAAAGTAGGAATTGTTGATGCTGATATCTACGGTCCTTCGATGCCAACCATGTTTGACGTAGTTGGAGAAAGACCGACAATGATTGATGTGGATGGAACACCAATGATCAATCCTGTGATGAGTTACGGAATCAAAATTTTGTCTATCGGATTTTTCACTGAGCAAGACAATGCAGTAGTTTGGCGTGGTCCGATGGCTGCGAAAGCAATGACGCAATTGTTTACAGATGCTTATTGGGGCGAATTGGATTATTTGTTGATCGACCTTCCGCCAGGAACGGGAGACATCCACCTTTCTTTGGTTCAAACTGTTCCATTGGATGGCGCGGTGATTGTAAGTACACCGCAAGAAGTAGCTTTGGCGGATGCACGTAAAGGTGTAAACATGTTCAAATTAGAAAACATCAACGTTCCAGTGGTTGGAATCATTGAAAATATGGCTTGGTTTACACCGGCTGAATTACCAGAAAATAAATATTACCTATTCGGACGCGACGGTGCGAAAAATCTCGCTGAAGGAATGGGCGAAACATTTTTAGGTCATATTCCTTTGGTTCAAAGTGTAAGAGAATCAGGCGATGTTGGAAGACCCGCTGTTTTTCAGGAAAATACGCCAACAGCTTTAGTTTTTGAAGAATTAGTTCGTACATTTGTTGAAGAAGTGAAAGTTGCAAAACTTAAATCAGCTATAAAAAATTAAAAAATGAGTTTAAACAAAGAAGAACTGGCAATTAAAATCAATGAATCTTTGGAGGAATTAAGACCTCATTTAAAAGCGGATGGTGGTGATATGGAATTGGTTGAAATCACTGACGAAGGAATTGCAAGAGTGCGATTATTAGGCGCCTGTAGCGATTGCTCGATGAGTTTAATGACCATCAAAGCTGGCTTAGAAGAGGCTGTCAAAAAAGTTGCTCCAGAAATCATCGCTGTGGAAGCTATAAATATGCCAACTTTGGCATAATATTCTTGGATGAATTTCCAAAGAAGACTATTGATTATTGCCCTTTTCGGGACGATTTTCGCAGTTTTTTTGCAAGAACAAAACCTTCAATTTCTTGGTAACCGCTATCCTTCGAGCAACGGACTATTAACTTCTGCCGATGAAGCAAGTTATTTTGTGCCTGCTATCAATTTTCTTGAAAACGGAACTTGGAAAGATAATTCAATTGGACAATCAGCCTATTTTCAAAGAACGCCAGGTTATGGTTTAATCTATCTGATTTGCCTTGTTGTTGCTGGAAAAAAAGTACTTTGGATGCTCAAAATCCTGCAAATTCTAGCTTTCTCTGGTTCAATAGTCCTCCTCGGAAAAATTCTTAAAAAATACGTAGCAAGTGCAAAATTTGCGCTTTTTGGATCGGCAATTTATGCATTCGTACCAGCTTTCAGCGGATTTATGTACTTCACATTGACTGAAAGTTTCACTCCCTTTTTGGTGCTTTGGAGTGTTTTTGCAGGAATCGCATTGCTAGAAAAAACGACGAACTTTTCCTGGAATTTTCTCGCTGCAAATTCGATTGTTTTGCTTTTTCGACCACAATTAATCGTTTTTCTTTTGGCGTTTTGGGCTTATTACTTTTTCCAAAAGCAAAGAAAAAAAGCCATGTTTACTTTATTAGCCATGTTACCTTTGTTGATTTGGAATATCAGAACGGTAACCATAAGCGGCACTTGGTTGGGCATTCATCCTATTTATTCTACAACCAACAACACACTCTTCAGGCCTAGTCACGAAGCGATGACCAATCTTTTCAGGATTTGGGAAGCTGATGGAGCCAAATTTCATGAAACGATTCATGCGCTCACAGATTCATCCGATATCAATTTGATTTCTCAACAAATTCCTACTAAATATCGGAAACAAGTACTACCAATTTTGGGAAAATACCGCGCGCTGCATCAATATCAATTGACTCATTTCAATCAAAATAAACCCATTTTAGGAACGTTTCAAGGCGAGGTTAAATTTCTTTATGAAATAAACACTTTGACTAAAAAACTAAAAGCTGAAAACAAACTCGATTTTTATATATTAACACCGCTAAAAAGTTTGAAAAAATTGATGCTCAGTTCACACTTGAATTTGGGAATTTACCAATTCAAATACCGCGGTTCTTGGTGGATGGAAATCATTCGTTGGAGCTGTTTAGTGATGATAATTTCAAGTTTTGTAGCTGTATTAATCGCCCTATTCAAGAAAAAAAGAGATTTGATTTTCTATTTAGGCTTAGCGATTGTACTAAATACCTTTTACTTGATTTTCATCCAAAGAATGAACGAAGAACGTTACCTAACGCCCTTTTTACCCATTGCGTTGATTATTTTGTTGGTAGGAATTTACAACCTTCGAAAAAAAGCTATTTCTTGAAAATCAGCCGGTAATAATTGGCTAAAAACACGCCCAACAAAATGATTAACATCGCGCCAATTTGGTAAATCGTGATTACTTCTTTGATAAACAATCCCATAATTACCGCCACAATTGGCATGAAATAAGTGACGGAACTCGCAAAAATCACGGAAGAAATTGAAATCAATTTATTGAAAATGAAAACAGCAAAAGCAGTTCCAAGCACCCCTAAAATGACGATAAATCCCAAACCTTCCCAGGCTTGAGGAACTGTTTTGAGCACCGTAAAAGATCCCGTTACAGTGGTAATAATCAACGATGGAAGCAAAACGATTCCGAATGCCAAGGACGTGATTTCAATGGATTTAAAATTGGACAAGGTATATTTGATGGTATTTAAAGAAATCGCATAAAATAAAGTCGCTAAGACAATAGCCAAAATGTGCCACCACGTGCCACTTTTCGATAAATCTTGTCCAGCAATCATCAACAAAACAATGCCAGTAACAGCAATGGTTGTTCCAAAAAACTGAATCGAAGTCAACTTTTGTTTGAAAACAAATGCGCCAATCAAAATACTAAAAATCGGTGTAAAACTATTCAACATTCCCGCGTAGCCTGACGAAAGTTCAGTTTCTGCATAAGTGAATAAAAATGAAGGAAAAAAATTGCCTGAAAGTCCGACCGTCGTCAGGAGCAAAAATTGCTTGATTGTCTTAATTTTCTTAAAAAATCGAAGCGAAAAAGGTAACAAAACCAAACCAGCAATTGACATTCTCAAAGAAGCCACTTGTACATCAGAAAACAATGCAGTTCCATCAAATGCGGTCATTCCCCTCTTCATCAAAATAAACGAACTCCCCCAAATACTCGCCAAAGCAAGCAACAAAACCCAACTCAACATATTTTTTGACATACCGCAAATATACAATTAAGGGTAAAAAGAAAGATTCGATAGCAAAGATTTTAAATTTTCCCCCTTTGGAGGGGGATCAAGGGGGAGGAAAATCACAAGAAGCAAACCGCTCTCATCTCCCTAAGCCTCAAACATTTTAACATTTTTTTTCGCCCAATCGAAAAATTAAACACTACATTTGTTTCACTTCTAATTCACAAGGTTATGAAAAAAGTACTCTTACTCTCATTTTCAATTGGTTTACTGCTGCTTAATCCAAGTTGCAGCAACGACAAAACGACCGTGAAAAGCGAAAAAAATACTGCTGGAAAATTAGAACTAAACAGAAGCTTAACCGTTGAGATTGAAGGAATGGTTTGCGAAAAAGGTTGTGGATCTTCGATTCGCAAAGCATTGAAAGAAACTGGCGCTGTTGGAAATTGCAGTTTTGATTTTGTAGATGAAAGAGCGGTTAACACTGCAATCATTGAATTTGATAAAGACAAAATTTCTGCGGACAAAATCATTGGTATCATATCAAGTATCAATGAAAATCAATTTTCAGTCAATAAATCTTCAACTGCGCCGATTGATGTAAAAATGAACATCAAAGAAAATGAAATCAGCGAATCAAAGAATACCGAATCTTCAAAAATCAATGTTTCAGAAACCAATTTTGAAATGCCGAATCTTTTGAAACTTTTCTCTCGATTGATTAAACAAGATTAATCCATGTTTCCAATTTTGTAAGCTATCTTTACAACAAATTCAGCGCACAAAGCTTTTTCAATGAAATTACATTATAGAGAAATTGGCGAAGGTCAACCTTTTGTTATTCTTCACGGATTATTTGGATATTCAGACAATTGGCAAACACACGCCAAGAAATTAGCTGATTATTACCGCGTCATTTTGGTCGATCAACGCAATCACGGTCATTCCGAATGGGCGGACTCTCACACATACGATGACTTGGCGAACGATTTACATGAACTTTTTGTAGATCTTAAACTCGAAAAAGTCATTTTAATGGGACATTCCATGGGCGGAAAAGCAGCGATGCGATTTGCACAAATGTACCCCAAAACACTCAGCAAATTGATCATTGTGGACATGGGAACAAAATCCTATCCAATGCACCACAACGAAATCCTGAAAGGATTGGTAGCGATTGACCTAAATTTAATCAACTCCCGTGGAGAAGCTGAAAAAATGATGGAACCATTTGTCGATTCACCAGGCGTGCGACAATTCTTACTGAAAAACTTGTATTGGAAGGAAAAAGGAAAATTGGCTTGGCGCATGAACATTGACGTTTTGAGCAGAGACATGCAGGCCATTTTACAAGCGCTTCCAGCAGATGAAGTAATGATTCCAACGATTTTTATCCGTGGTGAAATGTCGAATTACATTTTAGACGAAGATTGGGACGATATTGAAAATCAATTCCCCGACAGCACCTTAATCAGCATACCAAATGCAGGACATTGGGTTCACGCCGAAGCACCAAACGAATTCATGGAAAGCGTTTTGGGTTTTTGCTTGAGATAAACAAGGAACGATAATTCCACAAACAGCGATTTGTTTTAACTTTACACCGTAAAAAATATTAAAAATGAGCGATAAACGCACTGAATTAAGTGAACTTGGAGAATTTGGATTAATTGACAAATTAACCAATCAATTTACAACACACATTTCCACAACCATCAAAGGCGTGGGCGATGACGCTGCCGTGATTTCAATTTCTGATTCCGAAGTCATGCTAGTTTCTACAGACATGTTGTTGGAAGGTGTTCACTTTAATTTGATGTACACGCCATTAATGCATTTAGGCTACAAATCCGTAATGGTCAACCTTTCTGATATTTTTGCGATGAATGGAACTGCGCAACAAATAACAGTTTCAATTGCAGTTTCAAACCGTTTCCCATTGGAAGCGTTGGAAGAATTATACGCTGGAATCAAAAAAGCATGCGATTTGTACCAAGTTGACCTGATCGGTGGCGACACTTCTTCTTCCCTTTCAGGATTGACGATAAGCGTCACAGCCATCGGAAAAGCGAAAAAATCAGATGTTGTGTACCGTTCAGGCGCTAAAGAAAATGATTTGTTAGTCGTTAGCGGGGATTTGGGAGGTGCGTACATGGGATTGCAATTGTTGGAGCGCGAAAAAGAAGTTTTCAAAGCAAATCCAAACATGCAACCAGATTTAGATGGCAATGATTACTTGTTGGAAAGACAATTGAAACCTGAAGCAAGACAAGATGTGATCAAATTTTTGAAAGATTTGGACGTAAAACCAACTTCAATGATTGACATTTCAGACGGATTGGCTTCTGAGATTTTTCATTTATGCAAAGCCAGCGATTTGGGTTGCACCATTTACGATGACAAAATTCCAATCGATGCAAAAACTTCAATGGCTGCGATTGATTTTAACATTGATCCAGTAACTTGCGCCTTGAATGGTGGTGAAGATTATGAATTGCTTTTCACCGTTTCTCTGGCAGATTACGATAAAATCAAAGGAAATCCACACATGACGGTGATTGGTCACATAACAGACAAAAACAGTGGAGTCAATTTGGTAGACAAGAATGGAGCAATTATTCCGCTACAAGCGCAAGGATGGAAAGCGTTTTGATTCTTCGTTCTTTTACTTTGACGCAAAAGAACCAAAAAGTCAAGGCTACGCAATCTAAGCTAAAAAATAAAAATGTTAGATAAATAAATTATCTCTTTTCAAAACAATCCATTAATCTCAGCATCAATCGAATTGATGATTTTCCCTAAATCTTCTTGACTTTCTGGAAAACGATTATTGTCGATGTCAATAATCAACAATTTACCTTTGTCGTAAGTTGAAATCCAAGCTTCATAGCGCTCATTTAAGCGTTTCAAATAATCCAAACGGATACTTTCTTCGTAATCACGGCCACGAAGTTGAATTTGGTGCACCAAGGTTGGTACACTCGCTCTCAAATAAATCAATAAATCTGGTGCAGAAACAAAAGATTCAATCAAGTTGAAAAGTGAAAAATAGTTTTCAAAATCACGTGTCGTCATCAAACCCATAGAATGTAAGTTCGGCGCAAAAATGAAAGCATCTTCGTATATTGTTCTATCCTGAATCACCATTTTGTCCGTTTCTCTGATTTCTTGAATCTGCGTAAAACGACTATTTAGATAATAAATCTGTAGATTAAAAGACCAACGTTGCATGTCTTCGTAGAAATCATTCAAGTAGGGATTTTGTTCAACATCTTCAAAATGAGTTTCCCATCCGTAATGTTTAGCCAACAACTTAGTCAATGTTGTTTTTCCTGCTCCTATATTTCCTGCTACCGCGATATGCATCTTTGATTAATTTTAGAGTGCCTAAGTTACAAATATTGCGAATAACAGCAATTAATTAATGCAAGAATTCTATCGAATATCTTTCAATGTTTGATGCAGTGCCAAAATAAAAGTGATTCTGTGCCTTTTTTATCCTTGTAAATTCACCATTTGGTAAAGGAAAATTGACAATTTCTTGATTCGAAAGATTTAAAACTTGTAGTTTATCTTTCTTCAATAAATAAGCAAACTTACCTTCCACTTCTGCCCAAATAATGCCAACATTTTCCCAATGGAAAACCAAGGTTCCATAAATATCAAATTGATAAATCCCTCTTTGTTTGTCAATTAAATACAGATTGTTTTCAGTCTCAAAAAGTTGGACGATATCCTTGCAACCCAATAATCCACTGATATTTTCGATTCGTTGGCGTTGCTGAATATTTTTGGAAATCAATACAATAACAGAATTGTCTTGGTCGTAAACCCAAAATTTATCCGGTTGCCCAGAGGTAGAAACCATGGTGACGTAAGACAAATCAAAGGCTGAAAGTTCAATATTTTCTTGTTGTTTACTCAAGGTATTATCTACATAACCGACCAATTGTTGTTGCTCAGAAAACACCATAGTCTTCATTGGATTTGAAGGATCGATACTTGAAATCACACCAAAATATTTATTGCTCTGAACAAATTTTTGAGTCCCCAAAGAATCAAATTTTTTGAGCTTGTCTTTTTCACTTACAATCAAATTACCAAAAGGATCAACATTCCAAACAGGATTTGATAAACTGTCTGTTTTCCATTCAAAATTCCATTTTATGGTGTCTTGAGAAGAAGCCAAAAACGGGATAAAAATCAGGAAAAACAACAATTGTTTCATACTCAAAACTAATTTGTTGAATTCAATTGCATAAATGAAGCCAATTCTTCCATGATTTCACGATTGTTCGATAAACGCGGCACTTTATGTTGACCTCCTAACTTATTTTTTGATTTCAGCCACGCATCAAAAGTTCCATTTACCGCGACTACAATTTTTGGTCCGAGCAAAGCGATGTCTTTAGAACGTTTTGCATCATAATCAGAATTTAACAATCTCAAATTTTCATCCAATTTCTGCTTAAATAATTCTAAATTATTAGGTTCAGAAATAAATTCAATTAACCATTCATGTTGACCCTGACTAGCATCTTCCAAGAAACGCATGTATACAGGCGCAGCAGTATAATCTTTGATTTGAGCATCTGTTTCTGCGCAAGCCATAGCGATTGCTTTTTCCGCGTTTTCAACAATTAATTCCTCACCAAAAGCATTGATAAAACTTTTCGTTCTCCCTGAAATAGTAAATCGAAAAGGTAATAAGGAAGTAAATCGAATCGTATCTCCAACGATGTATCTCCACAGTCCGCCGTTGGTCGAAATTACCAAAGCATAATTTTTTTCTAACTCTACTTCACTTAAACTCAACACCACGCTACTTTCTGTATCGTCAAATTGATCCATTGGAATAAATTCATAGAAAATTCCATAGTCGAGCATCAAAAGCAATTCGTTGGATGATTTTAAATCTTGAATACCAAAAATTCCTTCGGAGGCATTATATGATTCAACATAATTCATCCCTTCATCTGGAATAATCTTTTTAAATTCAGCACGATAAGGGTCAAAATTTACACCACCATGCATATAAAGCTCCAAATTTGGCCACACTTCTTTTAAGTTCTTTTTCCCTGATATCTCCAAAATGCGATGTGCCAAAACCAAAGTCCAACTAGGAACGCCAGTTAAAATACAAACATCTTCGTTCATCGTTTCGCGCGCCATCATTTCAATCTTTGATTCCCAATCACTCATCAAAGTAATTGCTTTAGAAGGAGTTCGCTTATTTTCTACCCACCAAGGCAGATTTTTAACGATAATGGCAGATAAATCTCCAAAATAGGAATCCTTTCCCGCTTCGTTCATTTGGGTACTTCCACCCACAGTTAAGTGTTTTCCAGAATATAAATTGGCATTCGGAAAATTACTGTAATACAAAGCGAGCAAATCTTTCCCTCCTTTGTAATGACAACCTTCTAATGACTCTTTGGTAACCGGAATGAATTTACTTCTATCAGAAGTAGTTCCAGATGACTTGGCAAACCATTTTGTCTCCCCTGGCCACAATAAATTAGATTCGCCATGTATTAAACGATCAACATATACTTTCAGTTCCTCATAACTTTGAAGCGGAACTTTTTCTTTAAAATCCTTGTACGATTTAATGGAACTAAATTGATACTTTTTTCCCCACTCAGTATCTTTAGCTGTTTGGATTAGATTTGTAAATAATTCGTTTTGAACTTCCAAGGGGTATTTTCGGAATAAATCAATTTGATGAATCCGCTTTTTAATTACCCAACCGAAAATCGAATTAAAAGGCATAGAAATATTTTATTCGTTTTTGCCAAACGATGTTATTTCCTAAAAATAGAAATATTAATTGAAGTACGAACGCGCTTAACAAAAATTATTAAGACCTTTCTTCAAAAACAATTTATTTTAACCCCAGATTAAAACTGCGGTCAAAATGGCAATTACTGCGATTGTATATAAAAAACCAACTGCTGCAGTTGACTCATCAAAAAATTTATCAGACATAATGCTTATTTTTTTCAAAGATATAAATTAAGCTAAAAACAGCCTAAAAATATACCAGAATTTTATGTTTATCTTTTTAAAGTAAGGACTTTCTTGTTCATTTGTTTATTGAAACAAAAAATGCCACTTCGAAAAATGGCACTTTGAATATTGAATTTCACTAACTTATGAAATAGTCGTGAAGTTTAAATATTTATGTAAAACTTCTGGAATTAAAATCGTTCCATCTGCAGTTTGATTGTTTTCCAACAAGGCAGCGACGATTCTCGGCAAAGCCAAAGCTGAACCATTCAAAGTATGGGCCAAATAAGTTTTCTTGTCAGCTGCCTTATAGCGCAACTTCAATCTATTTGCTTGGAACGTATCGAATCTAGAAACAGAACTTACTTCCAACCACTTTTCCTGCGCTGCAGAGAAAACTTCAAAATCATAAGTCATTGCAGATGCAAAACCAGTGTCACCGCCACAAAGACGCAAAATTCTGTAATGCAATCCCAATTTGCGCAACAATCCTCTCACATGTTCAACCATTTCTTCCAAGGCTTTCGCTGAATTATCTGGATGCTCGATGCGAACAATTTCCACCTTGTCAAACTGATGTAAACGATTCAATCCACGAACGTCTTTTCCATAAGAACCAGCTTCTCTTCTGAAACAAGGTGTGAAACCAGTCATTTTGATAGAAAAATCTTCGGAAGGCAACAAAACGTCTCTGTAAATATTTGTCAAAGGCACTTCAGCCGTTGGAATCATGTACAAATCATCTTCGTTCACATAATACATTTGCCCTTCTTTATCAGGCAATTGACCTGTTCCAATTCCACTTGCTTCATTTACAACCAATGGTGGAATAAATTCTTCATAACCCGCTTTTTCAGCTTCATCTAAGAAAAACGTAATCAAAGCACGTTGCAATTTGGCACCTTTCCCTTTGTAAACTGGAAAACCTGCACCTGTAATTTTTACGCCTAATTCGAAATCAATTAAATCGTATTTCTTGGTAATTTCCCAATGTGGCAAAGCTTCACCTTCAAAAACATGCTTGCTTCCAACTTCCTCAATGATTTCATTGTCTGCTTCGCTTTTACCAGCTTTCACTAAATCATTCGGAACGTTTGGCAACTGATACATCAATTGTTGAATTTCTTGTTCCAATCCGCTTACTTTCTCTTTCAAGATAGCTTCTTTTTCTTTCAATTCAACTGTCTGTGCCTTCGCCGCATTTGCTTCTGCTTGTTTTCCTTGTTGAAAGTATTCACCAACTGCTTTTGAAATTTTGTTCAATTCTGCAGAAACTGCCTCTAATTCAGCTTTGGATTCTCTCCATGATTGATCGAAATTTAATATTGAATCTAAAATTGGAGTAACATCTAAGTTTCTCTTCTTCAAACCTTCAATGATCGATTCTTTCTCTGAACGAATACGTTGGATTTCTAACATAATTGGTGTTTTTAATGGGTGTAAATTTACGAATTGTATCTCAATTGAAATCTTATTTCAGCATAGAATTTCAATCAAAAAAAAAGCGGATTCCGATGTTTACCGGGACCCGCTTCAAAATTATTTTTGAGTTCGACTAAGCCTCAGTAGTTTCAAATGGAACTACAGATACATACGAACGATTGTCTTTTTTCTTACGGAATTCAACCAAACCATCAGTCAAAGAGTATAATGTGTGGTCTTTTCCAATACCAACATTTGCTCCTGGGTGATGCGCTGTACCACGTTGACGAACAATAATGTTCCCTGCGATAGCAATTTGACCACCAAAAATTTTAACGCCTAAACGTTTGCTTTCAGACTCACGACCATTTCTTGAACTACCCGCTCCTTTCTTATGTGCCATTTTGTATATTTTTATATTCTTTGCTTGACAAAGAATAAGTTATTTAAATTCTATTATTTCGCAGAAATTCCTGTGATTTTAATCGCTGTGAACGATTGACGGTGACCGTTTTTCTTTCTGTAACCTTTTCTTCTTTTCTTTCTGAAAACGATTACTTTATCACCTTTCACATGATCGATTACCTCAGCGGTAACTGATGCTCCTTCTATAGCCGGGGCGCCTAATGTAATTGCTCCATCATTGTCAACTAAAAGCACTCTGTCAAAATCTAATTTTTGACCTGCTTCAGCATTCAATCTATGAACAAAAACCTTTTGGTCTTTTTGCACTTTAAACTGCTGCCCTGCTATCTCTACAATTGCGTACATATAGCTTTTTTTAAATTTATTTCAATTAAACGAGGGGCAAAGATAACTAAAAATTGTTTTAATTCTAGTTATCAACAATATTTTTCTAAAAAATATTTCCCACAAAACAAAAAAGCTTCCAATGAAAATCACTAAAAGCTTTTAAAAAGTTTGGAAAATATTTTTAATCTCTACTTCCTCCGGTAAAACGAAGTAAAGTAAGGAACAAATTAACGAATAGAATATATAAAGTCATTCCACCAACTAAGGCCATTTTTTTTCTCTCAACACCATCAAGCATTGTATCTTCAGATGCATTTTTTAATTTTTGCATCCAAAATGCAGTTAAACCCGTGAAAACGAAAACACCAATAAATGACACTACATAATCAAGCATTTCACTGTGCATAAACAAATTCACAATCATCGCTAAGAACATGCCGATGAAAACCATGTAAAGTAAGCTTCCAAAGTTAGTCAAGTCTGTTTTCGTTGTGTATCCTAATACCGCCATTCCAGCAAAAGCTCCCGCAGACACAAAGAAGGTTATTGCGATTGATTCCATCGAGAATGCCAAGAAAATGACGCTCAACATCAAGCCCATCAATCCTGAATAAACTACAAAAAGTCCAGTCAACGTTGAAATTGAAAATCTGCGGTACCCGCCTTGTATCAACATACTCAATAACATTGGCGCAAAAATAACCACATAAAAAAGTCCACTTATTCCTCCGTTTGGTTTCATGAAAATAGAAGCAAAAACTTCCTCCGAACTTCCAACGTAAAATGCTACCCCACCAGAAATAGCAAGAGCTAAAAACATGTAGCCGTAAACATTCCTAAAAAACTCACGGGTCAATTCTTTCGTGTAACCCTGATGGTCTTGATCTAAAATATCATTCATAATTATTCTGTTAATGCAACTTTGCTTGTACTAAATTAATAAATTCTTTTCTAGTTGCCTCATTTTTTAAAAAAGCTCCTGTAAATGCGCTAGACGTAGTCACAGAATTTTGCTTTTGAACGCCTCTCATCTGCATACACATGTGCGAACATTCAATTACAACCGCAACACCCAAAGGATTTAGCGTTGCTTGAATACAATCTCTAATTTCAATTGTTAATCTTTCTTGAACTTGCAATCTTCTTGCGAAAGCGTCAACTACTCTCGGGATTTTGCTCAACCCTACAATTGTTCCATTTGGAATATAAGCGATGTGCGCTTTGCCGAAAAAAGGCAACATGTGGTGCTCACACAAGGAATACACTTCTATGTCTTTCACAATCACCATTTCAGAATATTCTTCATGAAAAAGTGCACCTCTCAAAATTTCTGCTGGATCTAAATCATAACCATGCGTCAAAAATTGTAAAGCTTTGGCAACCCTTTCTGGTGTTTTCTGCAAACCTTCGCGGTTTGGATCTTCGCCTAAATTTTTTAAAACTTCTTGATAAACTGATGCAATATCGTTGGTAACGTTCTCTTTGTAATTGTCGTATTTCATAATTTTGGTGTTAATGTCGTTTTCAGACTGAATAAATGATTGTGAATTAAAGATTAAAATTACTTATATTAATTTCGCAATCAATCTTAGAACAACTTTTTACTAAAATGGTTCGGCTCCACCAAAATATTCTACAAAATTATTCTCGGTTTCTTCCAATCTCAGCTTAGCTAGGGTACCACCCGCATCTGCTATTGGCGCTTCCAATATCTCCCAAATTTTGATGATTAAATTTTCCGTTGAAGGCAAAATTCCGGTCAAATATGGTACGTCTAGATTTAAATTTTTGTGGTCCAAAGTTTCAATCACATCGCGCTTAATTATTCGACTCAATTCTTTTAAATCAATGATAAAACCTGTTTCTTCACTTGGAACTCCTTTGACAGTAACAAAAAGATTAAAGTTGTGTCCATGCCAGTTTTTATTACTGCATTTTCCAAAAACTTCCTCGTTTTTTTCAGCACTCCAATCCTCTCTCCACAATTTATGCGCAGCATTGAAATGCTCTCTTCTTACTATGTAAACTGTTTTCACTCTTTAATATTAGGCTGCAAAGGTAATAATTCTTGCAACGATAAGAAAATCTTTCTTTTTTTAAAGACAATAGATTTTAGACAAAAGACAAAAGATTTTTCTTGAAAGTTGGATTTCTTCTAATTCTTCTCATACTTATATAATGTCTTCAAAACTACTTTTTCGGTTTCTGGCAACCAACCGTTTCCTGGAAATTGTTTTTCCATTGCTTTTGACAGAGCTACATTGAAAAGTTGTCCTTGCAAATAATAACCTTCAGGATTAAAATGCAGTCCATCTTTATTGGCTAATTTCATTTTTTGCCATTTTTTAAATGTATTTTCTCCACCCATCACCTCGTTGAAATTCCAGACTGCACAATGCGTCTTCTTTCCAACATTCAAAATACCTTGAATTACGATTTCTCTTGAAACAGGTTTGTTTTTGTTGAATTCTGTATCTGGTGGCGTGGTCAAAATGAATTCTGTTTTTGGGGAAATACGCTGCAAACTTTGAATCAATTTAGTCAACATTTGTTCATATACTTCTGACGTTATATCCTTCAAATAAGCATCGTTTGTACCCAAAGAAAAGATTAATAAATCTGGCTTAAACGCTTCCATTTGTTCCACCATCAAAGGAGCATTCTCTGCTAAAAATTTATATTGTCCGCCAGAAACTCCGAAAGTATTGTAATTAATTCCTTTCGATATTTCACTATTTACCGACAAACCATACAAAACGAATGGTTTGCTGTCCTTTTTTCTTCGGAAATAAATCACTGTTTCAGCAGTTGGCTGATTCAAAACCACCTTGGTCATGGCTGAATTAGACGAAAATGAAAAAGTATTAACACTTCCATCTGCGCAAAAAACTTCGATATTTCCGCCCAAATTTTCGTGAAATACAGTTAATTCTTCCACCAATTTTTTCTTGTCTTTGAAAGCGATGTTTAATGAGCAAACTGAATCAGAAGAACGCATGGCTAAACCAACAATTCCAAGCGGAATGTTAGACTTCAAATTCAACACTTTCTCACATTCCCATTGCGTTTTAGATGAAATATCTAAGCCGATAGGATTGTAACCAAAGCACAAACTATTAGGAAAAAATATTCCGATTCCTTTTCCACCAAACCGAGCTTGAAGCGCGTCTCTTACTTCACCTGGGAAATAACCCATTTGTGTATGAGAATCACCTAAGTGTAAAATTTTCACAACTGAATCACTTTGATTTTGCCTCAAATAATGAAGCTTTGAAAAAAAAGAATTTAAGTACTCTGTATTTGAAATATAATCTTTCGCCAAATCAATCACTAAATGCGTTTTGGATTCAGAAAATGGAATTTCCAAATTACTTTGAAAAGAAAAAATAACCAAAATCGTCAGTAAAAAAAAGATTCGCTTCATGAAAATGTATTTGTTACAAAATTAATCAATTCAATGTGATGCGCTTTGTACCCTGCACGATGAAAAAACGGATACAAAAAAAGGGTCGAACGAATCAACCCTTTTTACAATAATATTTTGGAATCACTTCAAATCCATGATTTCTAAATCAAAAACCAAATCAGAATATGGAGGAATTGCTCCAGGACGACCTTGTGCGCCATAAGCATCAAAATAAGGAATGATGAAAATTCCTCTTCCCCCTTTTCCTAGCATTGCTAATCCTTCTTCAAAACCAGGAATCATACGGTTTGTCTTGTATGTAAACGCCATCGGTGTGCCGCCATCTCTCGAAGAATCGAATTTTTTTCCATCCATAAAAGTCCCTGTGTAGTGCACTGACATCTGACTTCCAGCAACCGGTTTTGTGGATTCACCTTCTTTTTCTATTACGTATACCAAACCTGAAGCTGTTTGTTTAGCATTCGGATATTTTTTTTGAACTTGTGCCAACATGTAAACTTTGTATTCATCTTTTGTCATTGCTGCAATTTTTGCAAACTGCGCATTCTTCTCATCTTCAACCAATTTAAGTTTATTATAAACAGTTTCGAATGTTTTAGTTGCATTCCAATTTTCAGCGGTTTTACCAATACGAATAATGGTAACTTTATTCATTACATCATCTTGAACAATGGCATTTACTACATCTTGACCTTCAACTAACTTTCCAAACACAGTGTGCTTTCCATTTAAATGTGGAGTTGCAACATGTGTAATAAAAAATTGACTACCATTCGTCGCTGGTCCAGAGTTTGCCATTGACAAAATTCCAGGTCCACTATGATTCAATGTTGGATCGATCTCATCGTAAAAACGGTAACCAGGTCCACCAGTGCCATTTCCATCAGGATCTCCTCCTTGAATCATAAAATTCGCAATCACACGGTGAAATTTCAAACCATCAAAAAATGGCTTATCGATTGTTTTTCCAAGAACAGTAAAATTTCCTTCCGCCAAACCAACAAAATTGGCAACAGTCATTGGTACTTTTTCATATTCCAAACGTATCAAAATATTTCCCTTAGAAGTTTCAAATCGCGCATAGATTCCATCTGTTAAAACAGGATCATTTGCTGGAACTTTGGTTTTCTCATTTTGTGCATTTGCAAAAAAAGCAAACAATAAAGACAATGCTAAGAATGTATTTTTCATGAATTTGTTATTTAATTTTTAAAGTAAAACAATATTTACAAGCGTAAATTTATTTAATTTCTTTTGATTTGAAACTCACTTGACAATTTTTGTGCCGAAACTATAACTGCATGTAATTTATTCCCTCCGTTGAAAAATTTGTGGAAAAGGAAAATTTTCAAATTTAATTATCACTCAATTACAATTATCTTTGCAACATGGAAGTAAAAGAAGATAAACTAAAAGAAGTCATTTCTCACGCGAAAGAGTATGGATTTGTTTTCCCATCCTCAGAAATTTATGATGGTTTGGCAGCAACTTATGACTACGGTCAATTAGGTTCTGAATTGAAAAACAACATTAAAACCTATTGGTGGAAATCCATGGTACAAATGCACGAAAATATTGTTGGAATCGACTCAGCAATTTTTATGCATCCAACAACTTGGAAAGCTTCTGGTCACGTTGATGCTTTTAATGATCCGTTGATTGACAACAAAGATTCTAAAAAAAGATACCGGGCTGATGTTTTGATTGAAGAACATGTCGAAAAAATTCGTCAAAAAATCGAAAAAGAAGTTGAAAAAGGAATTAAAAAATTTGGTAACGATTTCGACGAAGCGCAATTCAGACAAACCAATCCAAATGTTTTAAGAAACGCACAAAAAATTCAAGAAATTGAAGCACGTTTTAAAGAAACCTTAGGAAACAATGATTTAGAAGGTGTCTACCAATTAATTATAGATTTAGAAATCGTCTGCCCAATTTCTGGTTCTAAAAACTGGACTGAAGTTCGTCAATTCAATTTGATGTTTTCAACTGAATTAGGATCCGTTGCTGGAGATGCTTCCACTATATATTTACGTCCTGAAACTGCGCAAGGAATTTTTGTGAACTTCTTGAATGTACAAAAATCAGGAAGAATGAAAATCCCATTTGGAATTGCCCAAATCGGTAAAGCATTTAGAAATGAAATCGTTGCACGTCAATTTATTTTCAGAATGCGCGAGTTCGAACAAATGGAAATGCAATTTTTCGTTCGTCCTGGTGAAGAAATGAAGTGGTATGACTACTGGAAAGATGTTCGTTTGAAATGGCACAAAGCTCTTGGTTTGGGCGAAAATTCATACAGAACACACGACCATATCAAATTGGCGCATTATGCCAATGCAGCTTGTGACATTGAATTCGATTTCCCAATGGGATTCAAGGAATTGGAAGGAATTCATTCAAGAACGGATTTCGATTTAAAACAACACGAACAATTTTCAGGAAAAAAATTGCAATTTTTCGATCCCGAAATCAACGAAAATTACGTTCCTTATGTTGTGGAAACGTCTGTAGGATTAGACAGAATGTTTTTATCTGTTTTGAGTAATTCTTTGCGCCACGAAACATTGGAAGATGGTTCAGAAAGAGTGGTAATGAGTATTCCTCCTGCTTTAGCACCTTATAAAGTAGCAGTAATGCCCTTGACGAAAAAAGATGGTTTACCAGAAAAAGCCAGGGAAATTATCGACGATTTGAAATTTGATTTCTTGTGTCAATACGACGAAAAAGACGCTATCGGGAAAAGATATCGCCGTCAAGACGCTATCGGAACACCTTTTTCAGTAACTGTAGATCACCAAACACTGGAAGACAACACCGTTACAATTCGTGACCGTGATACCATGTTACAAGAAAGAGTTTCAATCGAATCTTTAAGAAATATCATTGATGCAAAAACAAGTATTCGAAGTTTGTTGCAACAAGCAAAATAAATTTCTTTGGTAGAAATAAAAAATCGCCATTTTCAAGTTGAGATTGGCGATTTTTTTTTGAATTCTATTTTAGCTAGAAAAACTATTCCTCCTTCTTAATCAAATCTGGTTCTTTCGCTTTGTAACGTTCCAAACGAGGAATTGAAACACCTTGAATGTATGAACTATTAGGGTTCAATCTTTCATAATCTTGGTGGTAAATTTCAGCATCGTAAAACTTTATGAGTGGAGTAACTTCTGTCACAATTTTTGGAAAAACTTTGTCTTTCAATAATTTTTGAATGTATTCATTCGCCAATTTTTTCTCTGTTTCATTTTGATAAAAAATCACCGAACGATATTGTGGACCCGAGTCAGGACCCTGACTATCAATTGTTGTTGGATTGTGAGAACTAAAAAAAACACGCAACAAATCTTGGTAGGAAATTTCTGAAGAGTCATAGTAAACCTTTACGGTTTCAGCGTGTCGAGTTCTTCCAGAAGAGACTAATTCATAAGTTGGATTGACTTCTTCACCACCAGAATAACCGCTCACAACTTCCTCTACTCCCTTCGTATATTCATAGATTCCTTCTACGCACCAAAAGCATCCGCTGGCAAAATATGCTGTTTGTAACTTAGTCAGATCTTTGGTGTGCTTTTCTTTTGGCTGTACTTTTTTTGGTTCAACAACACTTGCTGATGTGCAAGATTGAAATGTCAAAATAGTAAGTAAACTGAAAACGATTTTTTTCATAATTTGGTTTTATTTTGAAATAAAATTGTCAAGAAAAGACAACAAGCTTAATAACGTTTTATAAAACAGGATTGTTTTAAGAAAATCTAGTCTTAACACGCTTTAACAAAATACGATTGGAATAAATAAACAGTTTTAACGTAAAACAATTCTTCCTAATTGAGCTGAAAATGCGGATTTTACTTTTTCTAAAGTTATTTGTTCCATCAAAAGATCTTCTACTTTCTTGAAATCATCCATTTCGACAACTTCTGCTAGCTCTAACCTTATTTCATCTATTCGCTGTTGCAACTTATCTGTTTTGAATGCATAAATACCATTCAATACAGCACTTTTTAATTTATCAAGTTCAGTATTAGTATCAATATTGTGTTTATTTAACCAATTTTGACTCAATTCATAATTATCAGTTTCTATTTCAGATACAACACGAACAATTTCTTGATCTTCTTGCCTCATAAAATGGCTTGGCCTAAAACAGTGTCCTTCTGCCAAACCTTCAGAAACCAATTGATGAATCTTGGCATATATAGGATGATTAAAAACCAAATCATCTCTTAATAATTCATGACAAATCAACTCACTAACCGTTGTCTCTTGAATGAATACTTTACCTTTATCATCAATTTGATCAATTTCAACTCCAAAATGACCATATTTGACTAAAATTCTAATTAAATCGTCTTCAGCATAATTTTTCGTAGACTTTGTAGCAATTTGAGGTTGTACCTTTGGAATATTCGGTACCACAACGAATTCTGAAAGTGAAGGTTCTTCCAGTTGTTTTGACAATTGACCTTTTCGCAACTTTGCTAATTCTTGATTGATGATATTAATATCAATATCAAATCGACTAGAAATTTCACTTGCGTAGATTGATCGAGTTATTTGGTCAGGAATCAATGAAATCGAATGAACAATGTCATGAATCAGCTTTACCCTTGTGCTAGGATCTGAAATTCCTTCGCTTAGTAATAATTCAGCCTTGAAGGTCAAAAAATCCTTGGTGTTGTTTTTTATGTAATTGTCGAGTTCAACAGCACCCACTTTTTTAGCATAAGAATCGGGATCATCACCATCAGGAAACAACACCACCCTGACATTCATACCTTCTTCCAAAATCAAATCGATCCCTCTAAAAGAAGCTTTAATTCCCGCAGAATCACCATCATATAAGATCGTAATATTTTGCGTGTATCTTCGAATTAATTTGATTTGTCCATGTGTCAACGACGTACCTGAAGACGAAACGACGTTTGTGACACCCGATTGATGCATACTAATTACATCAGTATAACCTTCTACCAAAAAGCAATTGTCGTACTTAATTATATCACCTTTGGCAAAATACAATCCGTACAAAATTTCACTTTTGTTGTAGATAATACTTTCTGGAGAATTGAAATATTTTGCGATTTTTTTGTCCGCCAAAAGTGTTCTTCCGCCAAACCCCAAAACCCTACCTGTCACCGAATGAATTGGAAACATGACCCTTCCTCTGAAAAAATCAAAATGGCGATCATCTTTGGATTTTACCAAACCAACTTTTTCAAGGTATTCTAACTTATATCCTTTTGAAATGGCTGTTTCAGTAAATTCATTTCCTTTATTAATACAATAACCAAGATTGAATTTTTGAATAATGTCGATACGAAAACCTCTTTCTAGAAAATAACTTAAACCAATTGCTTTTCCTTCCTCTGTCTCATGCAAAGACTGCTGAAAATGATTTTTTGCAAACTCATTAATAATTTGCAAGCTTTCCCTTTCGGTGACAGCCGCAATTTCTTCGGCAGTTTGTGGTTCTTCTTCTGGAAGTTGAATTCCATATTTATCAGCTAACCACCGGAGTGCTTCTGGAAAAGAAAAATGCTCTTTCTCCATCAAAAAAGTTACAACCGAACCGCCTTTACCTGTCGAAAAACATTTAAAAAGCTGTTTTGCAGGGGAAACTACAAATGACGGTGTTTTTTCATCGGTAAACGGACTCAAACCTTTTAAATTTGAACCAGCTCTTTTTAAATTTACAAATTCTCCAACAACCTCCTCTACGCGGGCAGTTTGCATGATTTCATCCACAATATGCGCTGGAATTCTTGCCATTAGAGAAGCTAATATTTAAAATTGAGGATTTATTTTACGTTTGTATAATCAGTTTCAGTTTTTACACCGTTTTCATCATACATTTTCCAAACACCAATTTCTTTCCCATTGTCGTATTCACCAATATAGTGTAAATTTCCATTTGGATATTTAACAATTGAATGACCATGTTTTACTCCGTGAATATAATGAGTGATTGACAACTCTAATCCAGTTTCAGAAAAGAAAGTCCATCTGCCATGCCTCTGCTTAAATTCATCTTGCTGACCTTGAAATTTAATGTGCTTTTTACCCGGATAATATTCTGTATAAAGTCCGTTTTCAATAACTACCAAATCTTCGGGTTTTTCAACTTTTGGCTTTTCAACTTTTACAGACTCTTCTCCACCGCAAGCAACCATTGAAACTGCAACAAAAAATGCCATTGCAAATTTAACTGTCTTCATTTTTAATCTATTTTTCTCTAATAATTGTATATTCAACTAACCCTACCAGTGCAGATTTCGCCTCAGAATCAGGTATATCTTTCAAAAGTGCAAGCGCCTTATCTTTCAATTCATGCATGCGTTTGTAAGCATATTCAATTCCACCAGCATCGACTACTAATTGTACTGCCCTCCGAACCATTTTGGTTTCTTCGTTGTGATTTTTGACAATATTAATTAATTCCCTCTTTATCTGCTTGTCTGAATTTGACAAAGCATATATTAACGGAAGTGTCATTTTTCTTTCACGAATATCTAAGCCAGTGGGCTTTCCAATATCATTGGGCGTTCCATAATCAAAAATATCATCTTTAATTTGAAAAGCCAAACCTACCAATTCACCAAATTCTCTCATTAATGACGAAAGATCTTCTCGCTCAACAGAAACACAAGCTGCTTCGCACACCGTGGCAATTAAAGAGGCTGTTTTTTGTCGAATAACTTCAAAATATACTTCTTCGGTAATATCTAGTTTTCTTGCTTTTTCAATTTGCAACAATTCACCTTCACTCATTTCTTTCACTGCGCGTGCAACAATGCCCAACAATCTTGTATTGTTATTTTCAATCGAAAGTAAAAGCACTTTTGAAAGCATATAATCGCCAACTAAAACAGCAACTTTGTTTTTCCAAAGTGCATTAACAGAAAAAAAACCTCTTCTTTCATTGGCATCATCCACCACATCATCATGCACAAGTGTTGCAGTGTGCAACAATTCAACTAGAGAAGCCGCCTGGTATGTTTTGTCGTTAATTTCTCCAAGCATTTTTGCCGTCAAAAACAAGAACATAGGACGCATTTGTTTTCCCTTTCTGCGGATTATGTAATGCGTAACTTTATCTAACATAGGGACATGCGACTGCATATTCTCTCGAAATCGCACTTCAAACTCCTTCATTTCAGATGAAACAGGAGCTATTATCTGTTTAACAGTCATCATGTGGACACAAATATACGAGTAAGTATTTCAATAAAGAAAAGCAATGTTAGAAGAAAAGCATAAAAGTTTCATAAAAAATGCAAAAGAATTAAAATATAGCATATTAATCAAAATTTGAAGGCTCAAAGCGATATGAAATTGAATTTTAAGATAAAAAAAAAGCACAAAAAAAATACTTTTAACAAAAGCATTATAAAATATTGTTAGTTAAGAAAGATTGCGTAAATTTGCGCCAAAAAACAGAAGCACTTCAAGAATTTTTAAAGCAATGATTTTGAAAAACGCAATAAAATCAATCGCTCTGTCAATATTGACATTGTTTTCATTCTCAACTGTATTTGCTGGTCACAGCGATAAAAAAGAAGAGAAATTTAATGTAGGTGAATTAATAATGCACCACGTTAAAGATGCTCATGAATGGCATGTTATCGATTTGCCTAGTGGCCCAGTAAGTATTTCACTTCCTATTATACTAATTGACGGAGGAATCAAAGTTTTTTCATCTTCCGCTTTTTACCACGGTGTTGAAAAATCTGACACTTCTGGAAAATACCATTATCTGGTAGCGGGAGGAAATGGATCTGGTTACGCCATGTTTCACGAAAAGATTTATAAATTAAATGCAGAAGGAGAATTGCATTTCGAAGGAGAACATCCTCACAATTCAATGCCCTTAGACTTTTCAATAACAAAAAACACAGCGTCATTATTATTAGGTGCACTTTTGATATCATTGATCATGTTCACTGTTGCAAAATACTACAAGAAAAATGGAGCCGTTGCTCCTAAAGGTGTAGCGAAATTTATCGAACCTTTAATTGTTTTTGTTCGTGATGATATAGCCAAAGCAAACATTGACCATCACAAATACAAAAAATTCGTACCTTATTTATTGACTATTTTCTTTTTTATTTGGATTAACAATATGATGGGATTAATTCCTGTTTTAGGTTCTAATTTAACTGGAAATATTGCTGTAACACTTGTTTTAGCAGTAATGACTTTATTGATGACGGTATTCTCAGGTAATAAAAATTACTGGAAACATATTTTCGCAACACCTGGAGTTCCGATTCCATTGTTGTTAATTATGGTGCCAATTGAGATTGTTGGAATTTTCACAAAGCCTTTCGCATTGATGGTTCGTTTATTTGCAAACATCACTGCAGGTCACATCATTATTTTAGCATTAGTTTCGATTATTTTCTTAAACAAAAGCGCAACGTGGGGACTATTATCCGTTCCAATGGCTTTGTTTATTTCGGTACTTGAAATCCTAGTTGCGTTCTTGCAAGCTTATCTATTTGCAATGCTTTCTGCATTGTTTATAGGTGCTGCTGTAGAAGAAGCGCATCATTAATTTGTAAACGTTTAATTAATATATAATAGTTATGTTCGGAAGTATAGCTGCAATTGGTGCTGGTCTTGCTGTTTTAGGAGCGGGTCTTGGTATCGGAAAAATTGGTGGATCTGCAATGGACGCAATCGCGCGTCAACCAGAAGCTGCTGGTAAAATTCAAACTGCAATGATTATTGCTGCCGCTTTGATCGAGGGTGTTGCCCTTTTCGGAGTAGTAGTTGGTCTTCTTGGTCTTGAGACTGGGGTTGCTAAATAGTATTGAAAAGCATACGAACTTCAACGGTTGGTTGAAGTTCGTTTCTTTAAATTGAACGAAAAAAAATAAAATAAATAAAGATGGATTTAATTACACCCAATATAGGACTGGTTTTTTGGACATCACTTGTGTTTGTATTATTGTTATTGGTTTTGACAAAATTTGTTTGGAAACCAGTTTTAAACGCGGTAAATACTCGTGAGAAAAACATTACAGACGCATTAGAAATGGCTGTAAAAACCAAAGCTGAAATGGTTGCACTTCAAGCACAAAATGAAAACATTTTGAAAGAAGCTCGCGCTGAAAGAGATGCCATTGTGAAAGATGCTCGCGAAACAGCAAACAAAATGATTGAGGATGCAAAATCAAATTCTAAATCTGAAGCAGACAAAATCATCGTAGCAGCGCAACAAGCAATTCAAGCCGAAAAAGCAGCTGCTATGTCTGAAATTAAAGCTCAAATTGCGACTTTATCAATAGATATCGCTGAGAAAATTGTTAAAGCTGAACTAGCTTCAGACGACAAGCAAAAAGCATTGGCTTCAAAATTAGCTGAAGATATTAACTTGAACTAAGATGAAAAGTACAAAAGCAGCATCTAGATATGCAAAGGCATTGCTTGAATTGGCTATTAAAAAAAATAGAATCGATCAAGTTACTTCTGATATTTCAACTTTGCTTCAAGCAAACAATGAAACAAAAGAATTTCAATTGTTTTTGGATAGTCCGGTTATTAATGCTGAAAAGAAAAACAGTATTTTCAAAGTGTTGTTTCCTAAATTCGATGAGATAACAACCTTATTCATCGAGTTGATTACCAAAAATGGTAGGGAAGCTATGATTCCTCAAATTGCTGATTCTTTTGAAGCACAGCTAAAAGCACATAAAGGAATCGTACCGGTAACTTTAATTTCTGCAAACGCACTAGATTCAAAAACAAAAGAAACAATAATTGCAAAAGTTCAATCTACGATTACAGGTATTTTGGAAGTAACTGAGCAAATTGATGCTTCATTAATAGGAGGATTTGTGGTGAAGATAGGAGATAATAGAATCGACGCTTCAGTAGCAAATCAATTAGAAAATTTAAAACAACGTTTAACACGCTAGTTCCGAATAATCGGGATGACGTAAAGCAACAGAATATGGCAGATGTAAAACCAGCAGAAGTTTCTGCAATTTTAAGAGAGCAGCTTTCAGGTTTCAGAACAGAAGCTGAACTTCAGGAAGTAGGTACTGTACTTCAAATTGGAGATGGTATCGCACGTATTTATGGACTCAATGGAGTTCAGTATGGTGAATTAATTGAATTCAATGGTGGATTGCAAGGAATTGCATTGAACTTGGAAGAAGACAATGTTGGTGCCGTACTTTTGGGTCGTTCTTCTCAAGTAAAGGAAGGAGATACAGCAAAACGTTTAGGAAGAATCGCATCAGTGAGAGTTGGTGAAGGTTTGGTTGGACGTGTTATCGATACATTAGGAAATCCGATTGATGGTAAAGGTGAAATTACAGGTGAATTGTTTGAAATGCCAATCGAGCGTAAAGCTCCAGGGGTAATTTTCCGTCAGCCGGTAACTGAACCTTTGCAAACTGGTATCAAAGCAATTGATGCAATGATTCCGATTGGACGTGGACAACGTGAGTTAATCATCGGTGACCGTCAAACTGGAAAAACAACAGTTGCGATTGATGCGATCATCAACCAAAAAGAATTTTTTGACAGAGGTGAACCTGTTTTCTGTATTTATGTAGCAATTGGACAAAAAGGTTCAACAGTTGCAGGAATCGTTAAGAAATTAGAAGATGCAGGAGCAATGCAATATACAGTAATCGTTGCTGCAAACGCATCAGATCCAGCGCCAATGCAATTTTACGCGCCAATGACTGGAGCTGCTGTTGGTGAATTTTTCCGTGACTCTGGACGTCCAGCATTGATTGTTTTTGATGATTTATCAAAACAAGCAGTTGCTTACCGTGAAGTTTCATTGTTGCTTCGTCGTCCTCCAGGTCGTGAGGCATATCCAGGTGACGTTTTCTACCTTCACTCAAGATTGCTAGAAAGAGCTGCAAAAATCATTGCTGATGATACAATTGCATCACAAATGAACGATTTACCTCCTTCAATCAAGCATTTGGTAAAAGGTGGTGGTTCATTGACGGCATTGCCAATTATTGAAACTCAAGCAGGTGACGTTTCTGCATACATTCCAACAAACGTAATTTCCATTACTGATGGTCAGATTTTCTTGGAAAATGATTTGTTTAACGCAGGTATTCGTCCAGCAATTAACGTAGGTATTTCTGTATCTCGTGTTGGAGGAAATGCTCAAATCAAATCAATGAAGAAAGTTGCAGGAACTTTGAAATTAGACCAAGCGCAATACAGAGAGCTTGAAGCTTTCGCGAAATTCGGTTCTGATTTAGATGCTGCTACGAAATCAGTATTGGACAAAGGAGCAAGAAACGTAGAAATTTTGAAACAAGCTGAAGGTGATCCATATCCAGTTGAAAAACAAATTGCGATCATTTTCGTTGGAACAAAAGGTTTGATGCAAAGAGTTCCTGTGAACAAAATCAAAGCATTCGAAACTGAGTTCTTGAATTATCTTGAAGCAAAACATGCTGACGTATTATTGGCTTTGAAAGCTGGTAAATACACAGACGAAGCAACAGATGTTTTGACGAAAGTAGCAAAAGAAATCGCTGATAAATATTAGTAAATTAAGAATGTAGAATTTAGAATGTAGAATTGAAAACATGGGAGATAGTCCAAACATAATTGTTGACAAATCCTTTGAGTTTTCAAAGCTAATAATTAGATTCTGTTTAAATTTAAAAGAACAGAAGCATTTTGAAATAAGTAGTCAGTTAATAAAGTCAGGAACTAGTATTGGTGCAAATATCAGAGAATCACAAAGAGCTGAAAGTTCTGCTGATTTTCGACATAAATTAAGAATAGCACTAAAGGAAGCTGACGAAACCAAATATTGGTTATTATTAATTGATTCAGAAATTCAAATTGTTGAAAAAAAACTTTTTGAAATGAATGAAGAATTAATTAAACTTCTTGTAGCGATTATCAATTCAAGCGCAAGAAATAAGTAATTCTTCATTCTAGATTCTTAATTCGAAATTAAATAAAGATGGCAAATTTAAAAGAAATCAGAAACAGAATCACCTCGGTAGGTTCAACAATGCAGATTACTTCTGCCATGAAAATGGTATCGGCTGCTAAGTTGAAACGTGCCCAGGATGCAATCACTCAAATGCGACCATATTCTGAAAAACTTCAGGAAATATTGAGCAATTTAAGTGCTACTTTAGATTTATCTGAAAACGCTTTTTCTGATCAAAGAGAAGTTAAAAACGTTTTGATTTTAGCTGTTTCTTCAAACAGAGGTTTGTGTGGTGGATTCAACAATAACGTGATCAAAAGAGTAAACGTTTTATTAAATGAAGAATACAAAGGAAAAAATGTCCAAGTTCTTTGTTTAGGTAAAAAGGTAACTGACGCTTTTAGAAGAAGTTTATTAAGAGCCGAAAACAAAGCATATGGAACTGAAGACATCTTTGCAGATTTGAAATTTAACCATGCAGCTGAAATCGCTGAAAATGTGATGAAAGCATACTTGTCAAAACAATTTGATGAAGTAGTCATTGTGTACAATTCATTTGTAAACGCTGCGAACCAAGTGGTGAAAACAGAACAATTTTTGCCAATTATTCCTACAGTTTCTGAAGGATCGACAAGTACAGGCGATTATATCTTTGAGCCATCGAAAGAAGAAATCGTTGAAGAATTGATTCCAAAATCATTGAAAATTCAGTTTTATAAATCATTGTTAGATTCTAACGCCTCAGAACATGGCGCACGTATGACAGCGATGCACAAAGCAACGGACAACGCAAAAGATTTGCAAAAAAGCTTGAAATTAAGTTATAACAAAGCACGTCAAGCAGCGATTACAAACGAAATCTTAGAAATCGTTGGTGGAGCTGAAGCTTTGAATGGCTAAGAAAATATAAAATTTTAAAAGAAATCCTGTTTCACTTGAAGCGGGATTTTTTTATTTCAGAAAATTGATATTCCGCATTAATCCTTCAAACTTTGCGCGTTTAACGGCACTTTTCTTGAAAGTCTCTTTGAAAATTTCTTCAGAGATATCTTCCCAATCTGCCTTCGAAAAAGCTAACAATTGTTCGTTTGCTTGAAAAGAAGATTCTGAATGAACTAAAGAAAAACGATTCCAAGGACAAACATCTTGGCAAACATCACACCCAAAAATCCAGTCATTCATTTTACCCTTAAATTCATTTGGAATAGCTTCTTTCAACTCAATTGTCAAATACGATATACATTTTGAACCATCTACAACATAAGCTTGATTTAGTGCATCTGTAGGACAAGCATCCATACATTTGGTGCATGTTCCACAAAAATCTTTGATTGGTCCATCTGCCTCTAATTGTAGATCTAGAATCAATTCAGCAATAAAAAAGAAAGATCCTCTTTTGGGATGAATGATATTTCCATTCTTTCCCATCCACCCAAGACCGCTTTTTTGCGCCCAAACTTTGTCCATCACTGGTGCAGAGTCTACAAAAAATCGTCCATTTACCTCTCCAATTTCTTCTTGAATTTTCTGATAAAAACACTTTAACTTTTCTTTGATTACCAAGTGATAATCTTGACCATAAGCGTATTTTGAAATTTTGAAAGAATCAGGATTTTGCTTCTGCGATGGAGAATAATTTAACAATAATGATACAACACTTTTTGAACCCTCCACCAATAATGTTGGATCTAATCTTTTATCAAAATGGTTTTCCATGTACTTCATTTCCCCATGAAATCCATTTTTCAACCACAATTCTAACTTCTTAGCGTCATTCTCTAAAAACCCCGCTTTAGAAATTCCACAAAATTGAAAACCTAGCTCAGCAGCCATTTGCTTTACAATTGCAGTATTTTTAGAAACTTGATTATTCATTAAAATAGTCCACCTTGGAAATACCCCAAATCTTTGCCTAAATGCTTGTAAGCTTTTTCAGTTGCTTTTCGACCTCTTTGCGTACGGATAAGAAATCCCTCTTGAATCAAAAAAGGTTCATACACTTCCTCTAAAGTGCCAGCGTTTTCGCCAATCGCAGTTGCAATGGTCGTTAAACCAACTGGCCCACCATTAAACTTATCAATTATTGCCAACAATACGCGATTATCCATCTCGTCTAAACCATATTTGTCAACATTCAAAGCTTCTAAGGCAATATTAGTAATTTCCACATCAATTTTTCCATTGCCTTTAATTTGAGCGAAATCACGCACCCTTCGCAACAAAGCATTTGCAATCCTTGGAGTGCCTCTGCTTCTACTAGCTATTTGATAAGCAGCTTCTTCACTGATTGGAATATCTAACAAAGCAGAAGAACGTTCTACGATGGCAGTTAAAGTTTTAGCATCATAATATTGGAGTCTAGCATTAATACCAAATCGAGCGCGCAAAGGGGAAGTTAATAAACCAGAACGCGTAGTAGCACCAATCAAAGTAAAGGGATTTAAAGCGATTTGAACAGACCTTGCATTTGGACCGCTGTCAATAAGAATATCTATGACATAATCTTCCATAGCAGAATACAAATATTCCTCAATCACAGGACTTAAACGATGAATTTCATCGATAAACAAAACATCACCTTGATCCAAATTGGTTAACAATCCAGCCAAATCGCCAGGTTTATCCAATACAGGCCCGCTAGTAACTTTAAAACCAACCCCAAGCTCGTTGGCAATAATATTTGCTAAAGTAGTCTTTCCAAGTCCAGGAGGACCATGTAAAAGAACATGATCTAACGGTTCACCGCGTTTTGTTGCTGCTTGAACAAAAATCTCTAAATTGTCAACTACTTGTTCTTGTCCTGCAAAATCAGAAAGTTTCTTTGGTCGAAGAACTTTATCATAGTCCTTTTCGCCCTCTTCGCTTTCTTTACGGTAATCAAATGAATCTTCTTCTTCCAACGTAAATGAATTTATTCAAAAATACAAAAGCCGCTCCAATTTGGAACGGCTTTCTAATTAATATTTTAAATTTTAATGCTCCTCTTCGCCTTCAGCAAGTGGAACAATTTGAGAAATGAAATCTTCTTCAGCTCCTGGCTTAGAATAGTCATAAGGCCATCTGTGAACTTCTGGTAAAGCACCTGGCCAGTTACCATGTACATGTTCTACAGGAGTTGTCCACTCTAATGTATTTGATCTCCAAGGATTTTGAGTCGCTTTAGGACCTCTAAAAATAGAATAGAAGAAGTTAAACAAGAAAATCAATTGACCTATTGAAGCAATAATTGCAAAAACAGTAATGATCACATTTAAATCCATCATCATGTCCGCTGCTGGCTTATCAAACTCATTATAAACAGAATAATCATAGTATCTACGTGGTGCACCTGCTAAACCTACAAAGTGCATTGGGAAGAATACACCATAGGCACCAATAATGGTAATCCAAAAGTGGATGTATCCCAATCTAGTATTCATCATTTTTCCATACATTTTCGGGAACCAGTGATAAACACCTGCAAACATTCCAAATACAGCGGACATACCCATTACAACGTGGAAGTGAGCAACAACAAAATACGTATCATGAACAGCGATATCTAAAGCAGAATCCGCAAGGATAATACCAGTTACACCACCAGTAATAAATGTAGAAACTAAACCAATTGCAAACAACATCGCCGGAGTTAAAACTAAACTTCCACGCCAAAGAGTAGTAATGTAGTTAAAAACTTTCACCGCAGAAGGAATAGCAATCAAAAGTGTTGTAAATACGAAAACACTACCTAAGAATGGGTTCATTCCAGTTACGAACATGTGGTGACCCCAAACTATAAATGAAAGGAAACCAATGGCTAAAATAGAACCAATCATCGCTCTGTATCCAAAAATCGGTTTACGAGAGTTCGTAGAAATAATTTCCGAAGATAATCCTAAAGCTGGCAACAATACAATGTAAACTTCAGGGTGACCCAAGAACCAAAACAAGTGTTGGTACAACAATGGAGAACCACCGTGATTTTCTAACATTTCACCGTTTACAATGATGTCAGATAAGTAGAAACTAGTTCCAGCTAATCTGTCCATCATCAACAACAAAGCTGCAGATAATAATACAGGGAAAGAAAGTACACCTAATACTGCAGTGACAAAGAAAGCCCAAATGGTAAGAGGCATTCTTGTCATTGTCATACCTTTTGTTCTAAGGTTCAAGACAGTTACGATGTAATTTAAAGATCCGATTAACGAAGATGCAATGAAGATTGTCATTGAAAACAACCATAAAGTCATCCCTAACCCTGATCCTTCAACTGCTTGAGGTAAAGCAGAAAGAGGAGGGTAAATTGTCCATCCTGCCATTGCTGGTCCCGTTTCAATGAACAAAGAAGACAACATGATAACTGATGACAAAAAGAACATCCAATAAGAAAGCATATTCAAGAAACCGGAAGCCATGTCGCGTGCACCAAGTTGTAATGGAATAAGCATGTTAGAGAAAGTTCCTGATAAACCACCTGTTAAAAGGAAAAATACCATGATTGTACCATGAATTGTTACCAATCCTAGATACATATTCTCCTTTAAAACTCCACCTGGAGCCCAAGTTTCTCCCAAAAACATGGAGAGAAAATCTGAACTTTCACCTGGCCAAGCCAATTGAATTCTAAACAAGATAGAAAGTAGCATCGCTACAACCCCCATAAAAACCGCAGTCATTAAAAACTGCTTACCTATCATCTTATGGTCTTGACTAAAAATGTACTTCGATACGAAACCTTCTTCATGGTGATCATGAGAATGTGCATCGTGATGTCCGTGTGCTTCGTGAGCTAAAGCTGCCATTTTATACTAATTTATATTGATAATTTCTACTAATTGACTGCAACTACTAAAGTATCAGCTGGAGCTACTGCAGCTGTTGCAGGAGCTGGAGCAGCTAAATATTCATCTTTAAAAGTTTTCTTCGTTTTCATCCACTTTTCGTAAGAAGACGGTGTTTCTACAACCACAATCATTTTCATTTTATAATGAGCACCGCCACAAATTTTGTTGCACATTAAGACAAAATTAAAGTCAGGATTGTTCATTTTTTTCTTCATTTCAGAAGTAGTGATCGTAGGCTTGAACTTAAATCGTGTAGTTAAACCAGGAACTGTATTAATCTGCGCTCTAAAATGAGGGAAATAAGCTGAGTGAATAACATCCTTTGCTCTAAAATTAAACTCATAATCTTGATTTTTCACTAGGTGTAGAGTATCAGCTTCAATTACATCATCATATGCTCTTGAGTCCAAATTTGAATTGTGACGAGCCTTCATTTGATAAAGCAATCTCAATAAACGAGTTTTTCTATCCAAATCATCTTCCATCTTTACCCTATCTTTAGGGATAAAAATATTTCTTGGATTATTCAATTTTTCTTCAAGTAATTTGATTCCCAAAATTGTGCCGTCATTGCTACCAACCTCCATCAATCTTATTGCGGAATCAAGTGTCGCTGTTGTTAAAAGAGCCAGCTGATTTTTGTCAGTTGTTAGCTTGTAATCAAAATATCCTAATTTGTTATCATTTCCAGAATATCTAGCAGTCCATTTAAATTGTTCAGAAAACAATTCAACTCTAACAGCTTCTTTTGATGCATCCGCGGTAATCCCGTTCCAAGTTTTCAAACCTAGAATGATAATGAAAGCTAAAACAATTGCAGGAACCACAGTCCAAATCAACTCTAGTTTGTTGTTGTGCGGATAAAAATAAGCTTTTACTCCTGGCTTTCTAACATACTTGAAAGAAAAGAAAAACAATAAAAAGTTAGTTAAAAAGAATACAACAACAATCAATGCCAAGTTAATATTCAATAACCAATCATATGTTTTCCCGTGCTCGGAAGCAGCTTCTCCACGGCCTGTAAAACCGTAGGTAGACATCAACCAAATAAAACCACCAAACAAAAGAATAACGAATGTCAACATCATGTTTGCATTCAATTTATTGTCTCTGTTAGGAATATCCTCTTCACGACGATTTCTTAATTTGGAAGAATGTTCGTATAATCTTACTAATTGGGCAATCGCGATAGCTCCCAAAACGATTACTACTAATGTTACTAATTTAAAACTCATGTCTATAAATTAATCAATGATAAAATAATATAAATTATATTTCGTGATGAATACTTTCGTCCAAGAATGGATGGTTCTTAACAGTAAGGGGCGCTTTAGATAAATTGTTTAACACAACTTTGATAAAAATACCAAGTACTAAAAGCATAAGTCCTATCTCCATAAAACCAATGTATGCACTTCCACCCATTGAGCCAGCCATCACCATGATGTAAACGTCAACCCAGTGACCGAAAAGTACAACCATTCCAACAAAAGTCAAAACTCCAGCATGTCTTTTTGCATCTCTTGACATCAAAAGTAACATGGGGAAGGCGAAATTGATAATGAACATTCCGAAATATAAGAATTTAAAATCCTTAATTCTAGTTAAGTGATAAGTAGTCTCTTCAGGAATATTTGCGTACCAAATCAACATAAATTGAGAGAACCACAAATAAGACCATAAGAAACTAGTTGCAAAAGTCCATTTACCCAAATCATGAATATGGCTTTCATTAACATTTGGCAAATAACCTTTTTTCTTAAGATACAATGTCAATGTTACAAGTACAATCATTGTAGAACACCACATTCCTGCAAATACATACCAACCAAATAAAGTAGAAAACCAATGTACATCGATTGACATAATCCAATCCCAAGAAGAAGTTGAACTAAAAACAGCAAAGAATACTAAGAACAAAGCTGCTTTCTTATAATTTTTGAAGTGAATGTCAGTACCTCCAACCTGATCTTCAAGCAAAGAACGTGTTTTAAAGCCTCTCCAAAAAAGTAAATATGTACCTAGATAAACCAATGTTCTAATCCAGAAAAAAGGAATATTCAAATAGGCACTTTTACCTTGGATTAATTCATCATGCGCAACTGTTTGAGGATCCATCCACACATAAATGTGAGCTCCTTGTTGGATCGTAATTGTCAATAAGGCAACAATTAATAAACCAACCCCAACAGGTAAAAACCCAGCAACTGCTTCAATGATTCTTTTAACCGAAGCATACCAACCTGTTTCAGTAGCATATTGAAGTGCAAGAAAAAATAATGCACCTAAACCAATAGCAAAGAAGAAAAAACTATCAATTAATAAGTTTCCAGAGATACGTTGACCCAAATGCTCTCCATGATGATGGAAAGTTGTTTCAACTACAACTCCGATACCAGTAAAGACAATTCCAAAAACAATCAAAAACATTGTTAATAGATTCGCTTTTTTTGTTATTTTGAATTCCATTGTTCTATTTTTACTAATTGAATAATTACATTTTAACAGTTGTATCTGCCACTACGGCAGCTGCTGCACTTACAGGTAAACCTTTCTCATCAAACGTACCATAAGAAGGATTTTGAAATTTGTGAATGTAGTGAACAAGTGTCCAAATTTCTTTCTTATTTAACATGGAAGCATGACCACCCATTGCATTTCTACCATAATAGATAGAATAAAACATCTGACCTTCAGCAATTGTCAAACCACCTAAATTGGCAGCACCAACGTAAGAACCTGCTGTAACCATTGGACCATTACCATCTCCTTTTTCACCATGGCAATGCAAACAATTTGAGGTGTAAAGTTCTTTACCCTTTGCAAAAATTTGCTCCGCATTATCAGCAGTGATTTTATAAGGATTTATATCTGCAGCAGATTGTAAATACTCATAATCCATTTCATTATTAGCTGTGAAATCCCAACCATAATATCCATGCGTTTTGGCAAATAATGCGTTTGGCAACCTGTGGTATGGTAGAAGCATTAACACATCTTCCTCGTTTGTTCCATGATATGGAATTGTTCTCATTGGTGGAACAAGTGCTGAAATTTTTAGTGTTTTAGAAACATCTAAACTTCCTTTGACTTCACCATAATCAACATATGGTTCAATAGCAGGTGAACGATACATGTCAGGCATGTATTCCAATCCTGCACTATCTGGATTTGATGAGCAAGATCCAAAAATTAGACCTAATACTGCAACTCCTGATATACTTGCTATTGCTTTAAAAATTTTATTCATCGTACTGATAAATTATCGTTTGACTATTTTACGTCTCTTTGATCTAATTCAACTATTCCTGTAGATTTCAACAAATCATGTAATTCAGCTTCTGTAAACTGAGTATTTTGTGATAATCTTAACTCCATTACGAACTTATCATCCGTAGTTCTAGGATCTGGATTAGAAGCTGGCAAACCTGGCAAAGTTTTATTTCTAAGGAAATAAGTCAACGCCATTCCGTGGGCTGCACACAAAACAGTGAACTCAAAAGTAACTGGAACGAAAGCCAACATATTATCTAGATATGATTCGTTTGGTTTTCCACCAATATTCATCGGCCAATCTGTAATCATGAAAAATCTCATTCCAAGAGTAGCTAACATTAAACCTGTCAAACCATAAATAAAAGCCATGATTCCTAATCTTGTGTTCTTAACACCAATGATTGGATCAATTCCGTGGATTGGGAAAGGAGAGAAAACCTCTGCTACTTTAATACCCTTTGCGACCAATTTTTTTGCACCATCTTTTAGCACATCGTCATCGTCGTACATTGCATATATAATTTTATCTGCCATGATCCTTATTAATGATTGTTATTATTTTCTGTTTCACTATGATCATCATGTCCATGATGCGTATCAGGAGCATTTTTGTATGATTCACCTGATGATTTCAAAATTGTTTTCAACTCAGCAATTGGTAAAACCGGGAAGAATCGAGCAAACAATAAGAAAAACACAAAGAATAAACCAATTGTTCCAACATAAACACCTAAATCAATATGACTTGGGTAATGCATACTCCAGGAAGAAGGCAAGTAATCTCTGTGAATTGAAGTTACAATAATTACATAACGCTCAAACCACATTCCGATATTTACAACAATTGAAATAATGAATGTAAAAATCATACTTCTTCTCAATGGTCTGATCCACATTAACTGAGGAGAAATTACGTTGCAAGTCATCATTGCCCAATAAGCCCACCAATATGGTCCAGTTGCACGATTTATGAAAGCATAAGCTTCATACTCTACACCAGAATACCAAGAAATAAACAACTCTGTAATATAGGCAGTACCAACAATTGATCCTGTAACCATGATTACAATATTCATATATTCTACGTGGCGAGTGTGGATGTATGCTTCTAATCTCATCGCTTTTCTCATCACTAGCATTAACGTTTGAACCATTGCAAAACCTGAGAATACGGCTCCAGCCACGAAATATGGAGGGAAAATGGTAGTATGCCATCCAGGTATCACTGATGTAGCAAAGTCAAATGATACAATCGAGTGAACAGAGAATACAAGTGGTGTAGCAACTCCGGCTAAAACCAAAGAAACTAGCTCAAAACGATTCCATTGTTTAGCTCTTCCTGACCAACCAAAAGATAAAATAGAATACATTCTCTTTGGGATTGGTCTTTTAACTCTGTCACGCAATGTTGCAAAATCAGGAATCAAACCAATGTACCAGAAAACAACTGATACTGAAAGGTAAGTAGAAATTGCAAATACATCCCATAATAATGGAGAGTTGAAGTTTACCCACAATGATCCAAATTGATTTGGCAAAGGAAGTACCCAATAAGCTAACCACAAACGTCCCATGTGAATCAATGGAAACAATCCAGCCATAAATACAGCAAAGATTGTCATAGCTTCTGCAGAGCGGTTAATTGCCATTCTCCATTTTTGTCTGAACAATAACAATACTGCTGAGATTAATGTACCAGCGTGACCGATACCTACCCACCAAACGAAATTGGTAATATCCCAAGCCCATCCGATGGTTTTGTTTAATCCCCATGTTCCAATACCTGTACCCAAAAGATACATAATACTTCCTACACCGTACAACCCGATAATCAGGGCAATAGCGAAAAGTATGTACCACATACGTGGCGCTTTGTCTTCAATTGGTTTACAAACGTCCTGAGTAATATCATGGTACGTTTTGTGACCTAAAATCAGAGGTTCTCTTATTGCTGCTTCCTTATGCATTACAATCTAATTTATTGCGATTAATGATGTGCCTTTTTCCCGTGACCTTCACCCGTGTGAGCAACTTCTTTCTTTTCAATTTGAATTGATTCAAGAACTGTATTTTTCTCATTACGAACTTTAGTCTTATACCAAACGTTTGGTTTCATACCAACTTCCTCTAAAACTTGGTAAGAACGTGTTTCTTCTGAACTTTTACGAACCATTGATTTAATGTCATTCCAGTCACCCACGACAATTGCATGTGTTGGACAAACATCTGCACAAGCAGTTGTAACATCACCATCCATAACTGGTCTTGATTCTTTTTTAGCAACCAACTTACCAGCTTGAATTTTCTGAACACAGAAAGAACATTTTTCCATTACACCTCTTGTACGAACAGTAACATCTGGATTCAATACCATACGTCCTAAGTCGTCTTGAGCTGGATTAACTTGCGTAAACTTCTTGTATGAAGGATAGTTGAACCAGTTAAAACGACGTACTTTATAAGGACAGTTGTTAGCACAGTAACGAGTACCGATACATCTGTTATATGTCATTTGATTCAATCCTTCATTACTATGAGTCGTTGCAGCCACTGGACAAACTGTTTCACATGAAGCGTGATTACAGTGTTGACACATCATTGGCATGTGAACAACTTTAGGGTTTTCTACTGGATGTTCAGCAGCATCAAAACTGAACGTCTCTGCATCAATTCTAGAACCAATTGTAGCCTCTTGATCTGAAGAATAGTAACGGTCAATACGCAACCAAGCCATCTCACGCCCTCTTCTTACCTCGTCTTTACCTACAACAGGAACATTGTTCTCTGATTGACAAGCAATTAAACAAGATCCACAACCAATACAAGAAGACAAATCAATTGTCATTCCCCAACGGTGTCCAATTTTTTCAACTGGATGAGCGTCCCAAAGGTCAAATTTACTTACTGGCTCAGGTCCATGATGTGTTTCAATCATGTGTGCTGGATTGTAAGCTTCTTTACCTCTGTTTTTATAGATATCTAATGTAGTTTCTCTCACAATTGAGTGACGACCCATCACTGTGTGATGAATTTGGGTTGCAGCAATTGGGTACAAATCAGTTCCTTCTTTTTCAACAGTACCTGAAATATCATAAGACAAAGTACCATTTTCAAAATCTACTAATCGGAAAGCATTTTTACCGATTGGTAATCTATTCCCTTTCTCGTCAGTAGCAAAGCCACCATATTCTTTTGTTTGAAATGCAGCGTTACCGATATTCTCGTCATTAGCACCTCTTCCATAACCCAAGGCAATACCAACAGTATCGATTGCTTGACCTGGTGAAGGATAAACCGGCAAAATCATTTCAACATTTCCAACTTTAACTTTCGCTAAATTCAAACCGTGTTCTTGATCAAATGTAGTGGCATATTTGCCCTCCATTTGAGTTGGATTCATAGTAATGTAATTATCCCAAGTTACTTTTGAAATTGGATCTGCCATTTCTTGCAACCATGGGTTGTTTGCTTGAATACCAGTTCCGATCGCAGACTTTTGGTATAATGATATCTCAATTCCTTTACTTGCTGGTAATTGGGACGCTAAACCAGCCAATGCAGATTCATTAAAAGGAACCGCTACAGCAGCAATAGCTACAGTTTCTGCACAACTATCATGAATTGCTTTGTTCCAATAGGTATGAAAATCTACATATTTTGTCTGCATTGGGAAACCAAATAATTCCCAATTTGATTTCATCAAATCGTAAACAGCTTTAGAATCCTTTCCGCCTCTTGACTTAGTATCTGTTGCATCAGCCCAAATAATCAAAGATTCTTGAACTTGTGCAGTATTGTGTAACGGTCGAATTGTTGGTTGAGCAATCGCATAATGATTCATCTTAGGATTAAAATCATTCCAAGACTCCAACGAATGGTGATCAGGTGCTACGAACTTACATAGGCTTGCTGTTTCATCTGCATAAGATGCTGTAGAAATAGTTAAACCAACACTTTTCAATCCTTTAGCGAAAGCATCACCATTTGCAAGTGTATAAACAGGATTTACACCTAAGAAAATAACTGCATCTGGACCCTTACCAGCTATCACATTATTTACAAACATGTTCAATTTATCATCTTGCGATGCAAACATGTTTACAGGATTGTTTAAATTAATTGTGTGGGTATATGCTCCTAAAACACTATTCAGTTTATTTACTAAAATTTGAACAGCTTTATTATTAGAGGATGCAACTACCAAAGATTCACCTTTTGACTTCTTCAAAGCAGTATATGCTTCATTTGCTATAGCAGTTGCCGCTTTGTCTAAGTTTGAAGTAATTCCAGTATTTACGCCGAATTTTCCTAAAAGGTAAGCTAAAACACTTGCTTGCTGAGAAGGTTTAATCATTGCTCTGCAATCGGCATTTGAACCTGTAACAGAAAGATTAGACTCAAATTGAAAATGCTTAGACATCCAATCATTATCAGGATTTCTTCTAGCACTATACTGTACTTGATATTCATTTGAAATTAACCAAGAACCTAAGAAATCGGCTCCAATAGAAACAATTGTTTTCGCTTTTGAGAAATCGTAATCAGGAATTATTGGAAGACCGAAAGATAATTCGTTCGCTTTTCTAATCCCAGCATAGGAAACTGCATCGTATTGAATGTGCTCAAAGTTTGTTGCTTCTGCCACTCCACCATTTACTCTAGTTTTTAATGCATCAATTGCAGTTTGAGTTACTGGAGAAATAATTGTGTTAGAAAGCAAAACAACTTTACCTTTTTTGGCAATGATTTGAGCTAACTGATTTTTAATAGGTTTATCAATACTTTCTTTCCAATCAGATTTTTCAACACCTGAAACTGTAGGGTTTTGTAAACGAGCTGAATCGTAAAGTGGCAATACTGAACCAACTATTTGAGGGTTTACACTTCCTTTTGTAAAACCATAGTCTCTATTTCCTTTTATGAAGATAGGACGACCTTCTCTTGTTTTAACTAAGATACTAGCGTAAGACACACCATCATAATAAGTTGATGCGTACCAAGTTGGCATACCTGGAGTTACGTTTTCAGGTTTGATAACGTAAGGAATGGCTTTAGTAACAGGCGCTTCACAAGCTGCAACAGTAGCTGCCGCAACACTGAAGCCTAAAAATTTCAAGAAATCTCTACGAGCGGTAGAAGTCTCTTTTAAATTTTCATCTGCCAAAAATTCATCCACTGACATTGACTGAGGAAATTCTTGATCTCTGCTTTGAAGAAACTCTGGTGTTTCATTCAATTCCTCGATTCCTTTCCAATATTTTCTTGTCGTTCCCATATGATTATTCGACTACTTCTATTTGTAAATTAATAGTGGCATTTAGCACATTCCCAACCACCAAGTTCCTTAACAGTTACTTTTCCGTCCTCCAAGTAATTATTGTATAATGTTTTATCATTATTTAATAATCTTCTATGGATTTCATCGTAGTAACCATCTTTCTTACCATCCAAAGGACCTTCTGCAATACCTTTTTCTTGGTGACATTCGATACACCAACCCATTGTTAATGTTGGTTTTGTCAATGCAATATTTCCTTCAATTTTATTCAACTCATCAACCGGAACAACTCTCGCTGTTTCAGCTTGTTTTGTCATATCACCGTGACATTGTTTACAATCAACACCTCCAACAACTACGTGTTGAGAATGATTAAAATAAACGTGGTCAGGTAAAACGTGAACCTTGTTCCAAACAATAGGATTTGTTTTTCCTGTATACTCATTTCCGTCCCAACCAGCAGCAGCATAAACAGCTTTGATTTTTTCTTGTTGAGCAGCGTCTCTACCATTAATTTGTTTGTGACAATTCATACAAACATTTACTGTTGGAAGTCCTGCAGATTTTGATTTAGTAACAGAATTATGACAATACTTACAATCAATTCCATTCACACCAGCGTGCACTGTGTGAGGAAAATTGATTGGTTGAGATGGTTGATATGCTTCAACAACACCAATAGTTCCCAATCCTTGAATTCCAGTAACCAATAAAAGGATCACCAATATCAACGACATGATACCTACATAAGTTTTGTTTTTCCAAGCCCAAGTTCTGAACTCGTCTGCGTAACTCGCATCTTCTTTACTATCAATTCCGTCTCTTTCATTGATAGCAGTTTTCAATTGACGACGAACGCCACCAACTGCTAAAATAATTGTTACGAATACGACTGCCAATAAAATCCAAATCATCGATGAACCTGACTGCTCAGTTGCATCAGCATTTGGATCCATCCCTTCTCCACCAACTGTAGATGTTGGAGCAGCTGTAGCAGGATCTGGTTGAGCATCTACATAATCAAAGATAGAGACAATTTGCTCTTCCGTTAAATCTGGAAAAACATTCATCGCTGTGGCCTTCACTTTAGAAACTCCTTCCGCATAAGGATCAGAAGCTGCAGCAGACTGCCAATTGTTCACCCATTTGATGATTGAACCTTCTTTAGCACCTCCGTCTGCCCACTTTTTTCGAACTTCGAATAATTTAGGACCTGTACCATCTTTGTGTGGTTGGTGACATGTGGCGCATTTTGACTTGAAAAGGCCCTCACCTTGCGCTTGCGCGTCGAACGTTCCGGCGAATAGCAAGAAAGCTATTGCTCCAAAACACCATTTGTTAAAGCTTCTAAACATCTGATTTATAAATATCTTCATTTAAAAAATTGTTTGTCGGGCGCTTGATTAACACCTCTTAACGATGGCAAATTTAGAATAATAGCTATATTTAATGACAGTTTTATGACAAAAATAAAGGTGATTTTTTTAATTTAAATTCATTCTAAATAAGAGCTCGCACAATTTTTTATTTAACCATCTTCAAATCTTGCATTTTAGGGAGTTTAGGGTGGTTAATTGAATTCTAAATTTTAACCTAGAAGTCTTGTTTAAATCAAAAAAATGTACATTTGTCCTAATAAAAATATCTATGAAAAATATATTTGTTTTAGCATTCATTTTTTGTATTGAAAATTGTTTTGGACAAGCAGGAAATGTGGAAATAAAAAAGGACCCCAGAATTGACAATTTAATCAAACAAGAAGGTACAATTATTCCTCCTGCTACATCGCCTCAAATAACGGGCTACAGAATTCAATTATTTTTTGATATTAGCAAAGATGCAGTTAACGAAGCAAGGTCAAAATTTATCAGTTTATATCCAAAAATTGACACCTATGTTACTTTTACAGCACCCAATTTCTTTTTAAAAGTGGGCGACTTTAGAACGCAAATGGAAGCAGAAAAAATCAAATCAAACATTGATGATCAATTTCCAACGAGTAATATTATCAAAGAGAAAATAAATCTTCCTCGAATTGACCAATAAAATAGAAATGGTTTCTATTTAACAGTAATTTTCGTTGAACTACTAATCGCTCTGAAAGAAGGGGCATACAAACATTCAACCTGAGCAAATCCAACCGACTGAACACCTGCTGAAGTCACAAATAAATCGTAACTTAAATTGTGCTTTCCTTTCGGCATGTAGTCCAAGAAAAATCCTGTGCTTGCATCTTGATTCACTTGGTAGAAACTTAAATTGCCAATGGTCTTATTGCTTGAAATTCTGTCAATATTTTCTGTTCCAGCTGCACGCAAATCTTTGAGATGAACAAATTCTATATCCCGATCGCAAACTATTTGAAGTCGAACTCTGATTTGATCTCCAACTTTCAAAATCGTACTCGGCGTAATTTTAATTTCTTGATTGGATTGAATTACATATAACTCTTTTGTTAACTGCAAGCCTGATTCATTTTTGGCTATTTTGTCCATTTCATCTGTATAAACCAAAGTTAAGGAACCAAATGCCGGTTTATCTGAAGTATTGGAAATTGTAATTTTTCCCAAACCAGGAGTTATTTCGCTTTTATTCCAAGTCTCCTTAAAATATCCTATAGGTGAATTTAACTCATCAATAGAAATTGATTGATTTCCAACTTTGATATTCGTAGGTATTACACCTAGAAAAGTTGGTTCTGAATTTACCAACAATGCAAAACATGCCATTGCAGTCGTTTTAGTTGATTCCCAATATTGTCCTTGTTTTTGATTCAACAACCATAATTTCATTGGACCAACAACAGATTCATCCATTCCCATATTCTGGAAAAAATCGATAAGCGCTACTTGTGTTTCAATGGCATTCTTTTCCCATGAGTAGACATTTCTATTTTCGTTCCAATAGGTCCCTAAATTTGGCTTTGTAGTTGCACGATTTTGAATTGACATCAAAATATTTGAGGAAAGTTTATCATCGTTAATAAGCAAGAAATAATTACCAGCAATTGCTTGAATTTGCAGCGGAAATTTTGTCCATTGTCTTTTCAAGCATTCCGTAAAATAAGTACAGACTTGCGATTCCTTTATACCATAGTACGTTTGTAAATTCAACCATTGAACTTCTAAACTACTCAAACCTTCAAAATTTGCTTTTTGAACTTTTGTTAAAGAATTAAACTTAGCTTCTGTCAATTTATGCAAGAAATTAATTGTTTTCGTCATATCGATGTATTCAGCACCTTCAAGATTTGCGGATTGAATTTTACCGATTCCCGCTGCAATATGCTGAGTAATGTATTGATTTGATTTTCCGCCTTCAAACCAAGCCCAACCGCCATCTGGATTTTGCATAGACATCAATTTATTCATCAAAGTTTCATTCTGTTGAAAGATTACATTTTCATCTAACAATTGAATAATTCTTTGTCTTTGTTCAGTTTCATTTTTCGCGTCCAGAACCCAAGGAGTCTCTGCCAAAATAATCGATTTCAAGTCTTCATTTTTCTCTAATTGAGACAGAAATACATCAGGTGTATCAATATTTTGATTTTTTAAATACGTTCGAATTTGAGGATTGCGTTTGATGATTTCATGAGACAAAACGTTGGCCAAGAATTTACTAAAAGTTTGTTCTGCGCAGTCATAAGGATAATCACTCAAATAAGGAATTGACATCACCACTGACCAAATTGGATTAGAATTGTATTCCAAAACTAATTTACTTGCTTTAAATGTTGGGGAATTTGATTGTGTCAATTTGGTCAATTCGAAATTATAATTCCCAACTTTATCCAATGAAAGTGGCAAAGATTCAATTACTTGCAGTCTATTACTTAGAATTGGAATTACCTTTTCTTCACCATCGGAAAAAGTTGTGGAATTTGCTTTAATCCTATATGCTATTAAATCGATTCCATCGCTAGGAACATTTAAATTCCACGATACAGTGGTCATTCCTTTTGGATCCACGGCCAGAGTTTGAGGTTGCAATATTCCCATTACATCTTTTAAAACTTCATTTGTCATAGGATTAAACCATTCCAATGTTGCAGTTACATTTTGAACATTATCCGTAAGATTAACCACATTTGCTACAAAAACAAATTCATCACCAGCTCTCAAAAATCTTGGTTCATTTGGATCAATCATCAAGTCTTTTTTTGCGATAAAATTCTTGGTAAAATACCCAGTTTTCATTTCTTTACTGTGGGCAAAAGCTTGAAATTTCCATGCTGTTAATGCATCTGGAAGTGTAAATTCCAGTTTATACTCTTTGTCATTAATGGTGGATATCGATGGATAGAAAAATGCTGTTTCAGAAAAATTGGTCCTTGTTTTATCTTGCTTTGCGCCGCTTATATCTTTAGGTGCTTCCGTGGGAATGTCTTCTCCACTTTTGTTTTCAATTGCGTCAGTTGCGACACTGATTGAATTTCCATTTACTGCTGTCGTGAACATGTAGGTATTCAAGGAACCAGTTTCAGCGTAACCAGTTGATGCGCCTAACGTTTGACCTTCCATCAACCTTACTTCCGAACTATTTTTATATGAGTAGTAATCTTTGTAAAAATTCCATGAACCATGAACCGCAAAATAAGCAGTGCCATTATTCGGATTTTGCCAAGTATTGTAGGTGTAATTATTTTCGTACAAAGTGTAATTCCAATCACTTGAAACAAATTGGTCCAAGGAAACATCAGTCATTCCTACAAGTAATTCCGCAAACGCAGGATTTCCATTTGGTAAAAGAACGGACATTTTCCACTTGTCTTTTATTCCAGGTTCTAAGACTTCACGCATGGTTTCAAGTTTTACATTTAATTTCTTGGAATTAAATGGAATATTTAAACTGGTAGAAGCGCTGTAATACTGTCCGTTGACGAAAGTCAAAACATGAAAACTTAATCCACCGAGGTCTGCATTTACTATTTGGTATGGGCTGATTTTTCTTGATTTCAAACTAATCCACTCTTGTTTCAATAAAGAATCGCCTCTGTAAATTTCAAACAGCACTTGAGATTTTTTAAATCTTGAACCAACGAGAATATTCACCAAATCACCTGGTTGTGCAGTTTTTTTATATGCAGCAATCCAAAGTGGTTGTTTGTGCTGACCCTTTGGAGAATCTAATCGAATGAAATTAAAGAAACTAATGGAAGAAGTCCAGTTTTTGTCTACATCTAAAAATTTAGCTTCAACTTTAAAATTACCCGCCAACCCACTAACTAAATTACTGATTTCTAGACTATCCCAAGAAGAAACCTGAAATGATTTGACAAGTGAATAATTCAAAGAATCTTCTGGCAAAATACCGTAATGTGCATTTGGAAATAATGTTTTAAACTTTTTAGAGTCAAAATCTTTGAATTCACTTTGATCTAAAATTTCCTCTTTCCAATAAGCATCATCTTTTTCTCGGAATAAATTTACTTGAATTTTAGCATCGCTTTTCTCACTCAAGTAAATGACTCCAAACAATTTTTCTCCATTCACAACTTGCGATGGAAAATCAACGGTAATCTCGTTTTTTTCTTGTCCGATGAAAATTGAATTAGAAGCTTGTTGTGTTTCTCCAGCAAGTGCAGTAGCATCAATTGTATATGAAAAATTAGAACCGAAAATCAAACTTTTATCGTTTTTAGCTAGAAAATTAAACTCAAAATTTCCTTTCATATCAGTTTGAAAAACAGTATCTAAAATTAAATTAAAATCTTCAGAATTATAATTGTAATCAAAAAAGTAGGGATCATAGACATTTACTTTAACATGTAAACTTGTACTTGTCATACCGTAACCTGCATATGCAACTACACGACCTTTCACTTTAACATGTTCACCCATTTTGTATTCTGTCTTTTCAAAATCAGCCTCTACTTCAAACGAGGGACGTTTGTACTCCTCCACTTGCAGATAATGATGACTAAATCCATTGATTGTTAAGTAAATTGAACCGAACAAAAATCCTGATTTAGGTAATATCAAGGACCCAGAAAAAGACCCAAAGTCATTCGTAATACCTGCAGCTTCTGCTAAATCAGTGCTATTTTCATCTTGTAGTTTTAAATCCAAACTAAAATTGTCAACGACCTTAAAATCTGGAGATTTACCTCTGTAGGCAATGATCTTGTAGTAGACAGTTTGTCCAGGTCGGTAAATATTTCTATCGGTAAAAACTTTGTACTTCACATTCTCATTATGATTATTATATCTGCCATTATAGGCATAATTTGAAATGCTATCGTTTTTATATTTGATTTGCCAATCCAAGCTCTCGGTTACAACTTGCCTTTGAAATTTTCCATCTGAATTGGTTTTTCCAATCAACGTTTTTTCAGAATTCGAACGATTCGTTTGATAAATCTCGGCGCCATTGATTGGCTTTCCTGACAAAGGATTCAAAGCGAAAATTTGAAACGAACCATTTCTGTTATTTGAAATCACTTCCATCCCAGCAACATTAAAAATGCTGTAAGCAAAGTTGATGTTCGCTTGTATTGAATCCAAATTTAGAATGACATTGGCACTGTCTTTCGTTGACGAGATGATTAATAAATATTCGCCAGACTTTTTCCAAGTTGGAATCAAGAAATCCTTTGAATGCATATTGTACAAACCGTTTTGATCGAATTTCAATGCTTTTTCATAAAAAATTGTCATCTTGTGACCTTTCATCGGATTATTGGTGAATAGATTTTCAGGATTTTTATCAATGTGGTAAATGTGCAAATAACCTTCGGTAATATTTTTATAATTGACATTCAACAAATTCGCTTTTCCGACTAAATTTTTGGATTTGAAATGCACGTTCATTTCTTTTGATTCGATGTCAGCAATGAGCAGTTGGGCTGACTTCACGTAAATTGAAGTTGGAAAAGTTTTTGCAGCATTTACCAACACTTGATGCAATAAATAAAGCTGATCTTTGGCTTTAGGATTTGAACTCCAATTGTAGACCGATTGATTTTGAATCAATCTTGCCTCTCTTAAAGTCACACCCAATGACGAAGGATGTTTTTGAATTTGCAATTGCAAACGAGCCAATCCTTTCAGCATTTTATCATTTCGCTTTTCATCGAAATAGAATTGATTGTAAACAAACTCCAATCGTTGTAAATACCAATAAGTGAAAGCTTCATAATTCTTGTTTTTTAAATGCACCAATTCCAATTGTTGATACATCTTCAAAACCGAAGTAGATTTTAACTTCAAGTATGATTCAGTCTTGTCAAACCAATTTGAATCGAGCTCATTAAAATTGTAATTGTCTATAAAAGTCTCAAATGTCTGAATATGATTAATTAATTGATTGCCCAAAATATCAAATAAAGTTCCGTTGATTTTAGCAAATAAATAGTCATTATCAGCGTCTTTAAAGAACAAACCCATTTGAAATTGCTGCAAAACTTCAGGATTTTCAAATGATTTTTGGTGGTGATATGCAATTATCTCATTGTTCAATTCGGTGTTTTCGGTGGTGAAATAAACTTGCTTTCCGTTCATCCAACATTCAATCACAAAATCATTTTCCCAATTATTCAATTCCCATTGATAGCCTTCGTTTAACTGTTGCGCTAAAAAAGCATGAATCAAATTTGAAATCGGCGCTTCCGTTTTGGTTGCTAACAATTCAAATTTTGAAAGTATCGTGTGTTTCTCGTCGACTTCCATCATGGATATTCCCACCACGTCTGGATAGAGATTCAAAATATCATAGACTACAGATACGTTTTTTTCTTCGATTGCGTGATCAAAAACCTTTTCCAAATGGTCAAAAGCATCTCGTCCAAATCCATAGTTTATCAAG
>JBIKJE010000157.1:0-4003 GCA_044361165.1 Crocinitomicaceae bacterium
GCATCCATGGAAAGGTGGCGACCAGAATTGGATAAGGATTGACGCACTTCGTCAGCTGAAACTTCTAAAAATTCGCCCAACTCTTCAGCTGATGGCGGACGTTCAAACTTTTGTTCTAATTCAGAATATGCTTTGTTGATTTTATTGATTGTTCCAATTTTATTCAAAGGCAAACGCACAATTCTCGCTTGTTCAGCCAAGGCTTGTAAAATCGATTGGCGAATCCACCAAACAGCGTAGGAAATGAATTTAAATCCACGGGTTTCGTCAAATCTTTCGGCAGCTTTAATCAATCCCAAGTTTCCCTCATTGATTAAATCTGGTAACGTTAAACCTTGGTTTTGGTATTGTTTTGATACAGAAACCACAAAACGGAGATTGGCTTTGGTTAATCTTTCCAATGCTTTTCTATCTCCATTTCGGATTTTTTGCGCTAAAATAACTTCTTCTTCAGCAGAAATTAAATCCTCCTTTCCAATTTCCTGAAGATATTTATCCAACGACGCAGTTTCGCGGTTGGTTACTTGCTTGGTAATTTTCAATTGTCTCATAATTTCTAATTTTAAAGAGTGAAAACACAATTGTTCATTCTATTATACGTTTAAATGTAAGGAATAGTTTGAAATTCGATGTACAATGTATGTTAAAATGAATATTCAATAATTTAAGTGTACTATTCACTGAGTATGAATGAACTTTTTTGAATTTGTTACTTTTAAAAGTTGTATTTTAGGATATATTCACAAATCTGAACCAAAAGACTTGGTCCATGACCGTTTTTAGTTGATAAACCCCTTATTTGGTTGATATTTTGAAACGCCAGTTAGAAACAGATTTGAGATTAAAAAAGTAACTTTGTTCCATTATTTTAAATTATTGAAAATGACAATAGAAGTAAACAGCGTAGTTTCTTTGAATTACAAACTTTCTAACCACAAAACTGGGGAGAAAATTGAAGAAACAAGCTCCGACAACCCAATGGTTTTTCTCTACGGAGTTGGATCCTTGATTCCGGAATTTGAAGAAAACCTTTTTGGTAAAAAAGCAGGAGATTCTTTTGAATTTTCAATCGTTTCTGAAAATGCTTACGGCAATCACAGTGAAGACAATATCGTTGCTATTCCAATTTCTGTATTCCAAGACGAAACTGGTAAAATCAATGAAAACGAAATCAGAGTGGGTGCTTTGGTTCCAATGTCTGATAACGAAGGAAATCACATGCGTGGTCAAGTGAAAGAAATCACAGCTGAATTCGTAAAAATGGATTTCAATCATCCTTTGGCTGGAACAGATTTGCATTTTATTGGTGAAATTTTAGACATTCGCCAAGCAACAGCAGATGAATTAGCGCACGGACATGTGCACGGTCCAGGCGGTCATCACCACTAGAAATCGATATTCGTACATTTTGAAACCGAAAATTCAGCTCTTGTTTTTCGGTTTCTTTTTTTAAATCAAATCACATGATTCAATATACATTTTCAGTTCAAAATCCAGCGCAACAATACATTGCGATTATCACACAATTTGATTCCAATCAAGCTACTGAAATCATTCAATTGGCAAGTTGGAGACCAGGAAGGTATGAATTGGGGAATTTTACAAAAAACGTCAAAGGATTGAAAGTTTTCAATGAAGATGGAGAAGTTCTTGTTGCAAATAAAATCAACAAAGACAGCTGGAAAATTGAAACCGAAAATGCGAAAAGAATCACCGTCGAATACCAATTTTACGCACCAGATTTAAATGCTGGTTCAACTTATTTATCCAAAGATCAATTGTATGTAAACCCAGTAAATTGCTGCCTTTGGGTTCATGGAAAAGAAACACAACCTTGTGAAATTGAATTAAAAATTCCTGCGCAATACAGCATTGCAACTTCTTTGAAACAAGAAGGACACAAACTTTTCGCAGCAAATTACGACCAATTGGCTGATTCTCCTTGGATTGCTTCAGCAAATTTACAACACGGCGAATATTTCATCAATGATGTCAAATTCAATATTTGGTTTCAAGGTGAAATAAAAGTTGACTGGGAAAGAATCACCAAGGATTTTATCGCTTTTACAAACAAACAAATCGAAAAATTCGCCGAATTTCCGGTGGAAGAATACCATTTCTTGTTTCAAATTGTACCCTACAAAGCTTATCACGGTGTTGAACATGAACGCTCTACTGTGATTTTACTTGGTCCAAGTTATGACGTTTTTGATGCAATTTACAAGGAATTATTGGGCGTAAGTTCACATGAATTGTATCACACTTGGAATGTCAAAGCGATTCGTCCGATAGAAATGTTTCCTTATGATTTTTCGAAAGAAAATTATTCTCAATTAGGATATTTATGCGAAGGAGTAACCACTTATATGGGCGATTTATTTTTGTACAAAAGTGGTGTTTTCAACTTTGATCAATATGCCTTGGAATTGAACAACCAATTGCAAAAACACTTTGATAATTTTGGAAGATTTCAATATTCTGTGGCACAATCGTCCTTTGATACTTGGTTAGACGGTTACGTTCCTGGAGCACCAAATCGCAAAGTTTCGATTTATACTGAAGGTTGTTTGATTGCGCTGGCAACTGATGCGTTTATTGCCAAAAACTCCAAAGAAAAATACAAACTAGATGACGTCATGCGCTCTTTGTATTTTGACTTTTTCTTGCAAGGAAAAGGTGTTTCTGAAAGCGATTACAAGGAAACTATCGAAAGATTTGCTGGAGCCAAAATGGATGAAATTTACACCAATTTTATTTATGGAACGGCACCATTTGAATCGATGTTGACAGAAACTTTTGACTATTTAGGTTTGGAAATGAACCACAAACCTTCGCCAAAATATAGTTTTGCGAAATTAGGATTCAAGTCTATTCCTCAAGGATTCAATTTTATTGTGAAAGCAATTTATCCTGGAAGTCCAGCTGAAGTGGCTGGAATGATGTTGGAAGATGAGATTATTGCGATAAACAGCTACAATTGCGGCGGCGAATTAGACAAATGGTTGAATTATTTTGACACGGATGGAAAAATCATCACAGTGAGTCGAAAAGGCCAATTGATTGAACTTTCCTTACCAGAAGTGAATCGCAATTTCTATTTAGATTATAGTGTTTCGAAAGTTAAAAACCCAACAAGTCAGCAGAAAAGAGCATTTGATTTTTGGATGAAATAGATTTTAACCTATTTCTTCTCCCATTGTTTTTTCTCTTTGTTCCAAGTTGAAACATTATCCATAAAGTCTTCTAATCGCGTAGGAGTTGTAAAATCTTCCTTGGACAAAGGTTCGTTTTTGTCGGAGAAAGTATATTCAGTTCGATACATATACATGCTCGCTCCTGGGTTCGTATGCACTGAAACTTGATGCACGGCGCCATTTGGGTGAAAAGATTTGATTTCAACTGATATAGAATAACTTTTGAAGATAGATTCAAACTCATAAGTCAAATCGCCTTTTAAATCATACAACTTAAATTCTTGACGGTCATCTTTCCAAGCAGAAATATGCAGAGAAACCAATTTTGATTTGTTGTAAAAATAGGTTTTCTCCTTTCTTCGCTCATCCACAAAAACTTGAGGTTTGACTTTTACAATTTCTTCTTTTGGTTTTTCCGTAGGTGTCTTCTTATCGATTTGATCCACCTTTGTATGAATTATTGTTTGTTTGACCTCTTGAATCTCATGTACTGGAGCAGGCTTTATTTCCTCTTTTTCCAAGAGCGTTTTAATCTCTTTTAATTCTTTTGAAAGTCCTTTCAATTGAGCGCGCAGGGTGTCATTTTCAGCATTTGATGCATTTGAATTTGGGTCGATTGGTTGCTTACAAGAAGCTAAAAATCCGATTATAAAAATGAATAGATAGTTTTTCATAATTTGTAGCTTTCCAAATACCGTGCATTTTTTCTTCAAAAAAAAAGTCTCCCAATTTGGAAGACTTTAATTTCGATTTATTCGATTAAAATTTATAACTCAATCCTAAACTTGGTAAAGCTGGGAATTGATAGA
>JBIKJE010000077.1:0-14976 GCA_044361165.1 Crocinitomicaceae bacterium
CTGGAAAATGAAAACAAAAGTAACTTCAAAAAAATGAACGAGTTGTTTGTCAATGTGCGCAACAACACAGGCTCGGTGATTATCTCAGCAGCAGGTGGGCAAGAAAGTGCTCTTGAGGCTATTGAATTAGATGGTAAAAACATAGAAAATGGAGCCTTTACTTACAGTATTTTAGAATACTTAAATATAAATAGAACAAACTTAGAAGCTTTGACAGTTAATAAACTTAAAAATTCTGCTGAAAAAAGGGTGGAGGAGCTTACTAATGGAAAACAAAAGCCTACTTCTAGACAAGAAACCATGGAAGTGGATTGGAATTTACGATAAAAAAGATAAAATTTTTCTAGGTTCAAATTCTTTACATAAAGATTGACTTAAAATTATGGTTGCATTTCAAAGCTAGACCAAAATAAACTATTAAATTTCAATGGATTGAATCTAAATAGAAGTAAAATTTGAAGTTCTCAAAAAAATAATAATTGAACTTTTACTTTAAATTTATTATTTTTGATTAAAGAAATTTTATTATTCAATCGTTAATCTACTATGAGTCAATTGTTACGGTTTTCTTTTTTGTTTTTACTTTACTTTTTAGCTCAGATTAATTGTCTATTTAGCCAATCAAAATATGCAATTGTAATAGCCATTGGAGATTATCCCCAAATTGCAGCTAGAGCGCAAAATTGGAATGATTTAAGTTCTAAGAATGATTATGATATCGTTTTGGAGATGCTTAAAAAACAAAAGTTTGAGACAAAAAACATCAAGTCTTTAATTGACGAGAAAGCAACTGTTGAAAATATAGACGAAGTATTTACGCAAATTTTTAATACAGTTGTAGAAGGAGATATTGTCTATTTTCATTTCTCAGGCCACGGACAGCAAATAGCCGATGTTAATGGTAAACAATTTAAAAATTCAAATCATTTAATTGAGGATGAAGCGGATGGTTGGGACGAGGCTTTGGTGACTTATAATGCACCTTTGATTTTTGAAAATAGTTATGAATATCAAGATCATTATGTTGATGATCAATTGAATTACCAACTAACAAGAATTAGAAAAAAGATTGGCTCAAATGGTCAAGTAATAGTTGTATTAGATGCATGCCATTCAGGATCAGGAACAAGAGGGGGCGATGAAGATATTGTAATCCGAGGTACAGGCACTAAATGTGCACCAGTAAATTACGATTCAAAAAAAAGTGAAAAGGATAAAAGTGAAGCCTTCGATTTGGATTTAGGAATTCAAAATACATTGCCTTTAGGCAAGTTAACAGCTTTTTTCGGTTGTAAGGCTGAACAAGTAAATCGAGAATATATTGATCCTCAAACAAAAAAACAATATGGTTCATTAACTTATTTCTTTATTAAAGGAATGAATGAATTGGGTGATTCTAAGTCTAGCTATCTTAATTTATTTTCCAAAATAAATGAAAAAATGGTTCTTAAATTTCAAGGACAACAAAATCCAGAAATAGAATCAGATGAGTTTAATCAATTAATTTTCAAAGGACAATTGGTGCTACAAGAACCTTTTTTTAATGTTAAAAAATTGAATTTTGATGAATTAATTCTTGATGCGGGTTCATTAAATGGAATATGCATAGGAGATACAATTGGCGTCTATGGAAATTCAGCAGCATCTAAGAATGATGGTCAGCCGAAATTTAAGGGAGTTGTTACCGATGTATCAGCATATAATGCAAATGTAAGATTAACTGTGTCTTATGGGAAAACTGAGACTTCATTATTGCAATTTCGAGTTTTTTCATTGTATTCAATGACAGATGGAATTCAGTTAAATGTTAACTGTAAAATAAAAAATAGAAAGCTTCAAAAATCGATTGAAGAAAAACTATCAAAGATTGAGAATATTAAATTGGTTAATGATTTTAGCTATTCTTATCAGATTGTTGATTCAGTTTACAACGGTAGGAGTTGTTTATTAATTCTAGTTGGTAAAACTATATTGCCTTTAAGGAATATGTCTCCAATTTATATTGAAAGTGCAAAAAGTGATGACAGTTTGACACTTTTGTTAAAGGAAGCAATGAAAGCAGACCTTTTTAGAAAAATAGAATTGAATGATCCTTTAGTAAAATTTGAATACAAGATAATATGCCTTGAAAATAACGATTGTAATTCAGCAAATAATATTTCAGGTAGTTTGAGCTTTTTTGAAAATACTGGTTTTAAATTGGTTATTTCCAATACTGGAAGCAAGTCCTTTTATTTTAATATTATTGACATTGAACCTTCTAATAAATTTACATGGGCCGGAGTTGAAGGTGAGTGGAGAAATAAGCAAATTTTAAAAGGAGAAAGTGATGAAATAATTTTCAACGTTTTTCCACCTTATGGTATCGAGCAGTTCAAATTAATTGCAACTTCTAAACCAGTTGATTTTTCTCCTTTAGAAAGAATCGGATCAAGTTTGAGCTCCAATTCAAGGAGTGGGAATGAAAATCCATTGGTAGACTATATTTCTGATGCAGTTAACGGTACTAGGGGTGGTTCTGTATCATCAAAATCTAGTGCCACTATTAAAACAATGACTTTTGATATCTTAAAACAGAAATAATTTTGTAGAATTAAAATTAAATGAAATATGAAAAAAGTTTTATTAGCGTGTTTTTTACTTCTAAATGTGATGAATGTATATTCGCAAAGAAATATTAAAATAGAATATGATAAATATACTGATTTAGTAATTTTCAAAGAGGTTAAAGTCCAAAATGGAAAGCGTTTGGAAGTGATTTTTCCAAAAGTCCCAAAAATTGCCAAGGGAGATATAGTTACATTGAAAATCAACAACTTAAATACATTTCTTTATCGAGCTGATATTATACAGAAAGGTACTTATTCTGAAGGAACAGCAGCAAGTAAATTACCTGGATTTCTTGGAACTATATTAGGAGGACTATCCCCAATAGGAAATGTTTTATCAAGTTTTGATGATATAAGTTCAGTATTCTCTACCAGAGGAGAAAATTCACTTTCAAAAGAGCAAACTATTGTTTTAAGTGAAGTTAAAAAAAGCCTTGAAAAAGTACAATTTGAAATCGAAAATGTCAATAGCTCAATTTCTGATATTAATCAAGCTTTGAATATTTTATATAGTGAAAATCTACCAATTGGTGAAGAAAAGGTGAAATTGATTAAAAGATTAGAAGAAGTTAACTCGAAGATTAATACTCCGAATTCTAATATCGAAAAACATTTAAAAGAGATTCAGGAATTAATGTTAAAATCTAATTTTTCAAGCTCGGAAATTAATCAACTTTTGGATGATTACTATTCCATAAATAATTCAATGAAAGAGGCGGTGAATTCTTCAACGGGAATTTTACTTACTAAAGAAGGCATAAATTCGTTGATAAATGAAATAAAAGCTGCAAGTTTTTCTTATGAGGAAAAATTTCAATTTGACGAACTTTTGATTGAGGGTACAAAATCCCTTTCTCTTGACGAGGGAAAAATTGGTTTAACTGGATTGAATTATGAGATTTTGTTTTTTGATTTAAAAGCACAATCTGAAACGCATAAAAATATATTTAACGATTCCATAGAGCGAGGTAAACTTGTTCGGTATTTCTATGCTGAAAAATATACAAATGCTGATGGTAAAATTGTTGATTCTCCTTGTTCCGAATGTAAACCTTTGATCAAAGCAGAAGGTCATCTACTTAGTAATGCATCTGTTCCTCGTTACATTGAGGGGCTTTATGTTGTTGCTTTAGATGGTAGAATAATGCCAAATAATCTAATTAGTGATGCTATTGGAACATGGTATTTTTATAAAGAAAACGGTGAGATAGATCACATAGATTTTGCTCCTGAATTAAGAAACACATTTTCCACAACTACAAGTAAAGATGCAATCAACGAAATTGAAAGTACAACTAAACCAGAAATTCCTGATTTTATTAAAATAATAGAAATCCCGGTAAAAGGAGCCGTAAAACCAAGTTGGTCCTCTGGTGTTTATTTTGTAAATTCTTTTTCGCAGAGAAAAACATATTTTTACGAAACAAATATTCTAGGTGATTCAATAACAATTCGTTCAAAAAAAGACAATACAGTTCCAATATTTATCGGAACACAAGTAGCATTCGATTTTGTTGGTAATAAAAGGATAATTCCAAGTGCTTTGATTGGTGCATCTGTTGCAGTTGTGGGAGATAAAAATTTGAACTTTTTAGTGGGTGGAGGTCTCAAATTTAAAAAATTCCAATTTGTTTCAATTACAGGTGGACTATCATTTGTCCAAACACCATCACTTGATAAAAATTTTAGTGAAAATAGCCTATACACAATTGATTCTGTTTACGATAAAGATATTTCTGTGAAAAAATTTAAATTAGGCTATTATTTTGGTATTAATATTAATTTTTGAGCTAAAATAATGAGTTTTTTCAGTTAAGCTTTATTCAAATCGCGTAAGGTAGTTTTGAGTAACTGTACATAAAGTATAAAATTTTATTCTTTGAATATTCAATTAACAAATCTTATTTTCATAAGACGATTTTTGCTGCAGTAAATGTTACAGCTCATACAAATACACAGATATCAAATCAATATCAAATAAAATGTTCAATTTTAATTTAAATGCGAGAAAAAATAATAAACCTTAAATTTAAAGTTCCAAGCGACGAAACTAAAGCCCTTGAAAACGCTATCGCATATGCATTGGGGATAGCCTTCAAAGAAAAACAAGTTTTAAAAGAACTTTACACAGAAGAGAATCTAAGATATACTGTAATGTTAGCAATATCTTCCATAAACCACTTTGGTACTTATCCAAATGATGAACAGGCAGATTTTCATCTTTGTTTTCAAAAGCAATACCACCATCAGCGCACAAGCGCAAAAGATAAAAAAGTGAAATTAATACCAGACATAGTGAGTTTGAAGAGTGACAGGAGAAAAAATTATAGCGTTAACCCACTTGTTATTGAATTAAAAGAGGATGGAAAAATAGCGCCAAAATCAAAAAGTCAGGATAAAGATTTATTTATGCGAATTAAAAAATACGGCTCTTGAATAGAGTCGGACATATTAAAAACGCGAATCTATGTTAACAATAAGGATGGTTTCCGTTTCAAATATGGAGTAGTAATAAACCTATTTTCTAAAATTGAACCTGATAATTTAGTGTATTTGCAAAAAATGTTACAAAGACAACAAAACGAATTTCGTCAAGAATCTTCGTCAAAGCTTAAAAAAAATTTATTATTCGCCTGGTATAATACTGAGATAGATGAGCCTGAATTAATTTGGTTGAATCAACCTGAACCTATAAAATTAGGAGGAATTGAACAATACAAAAAAATAAGTAGTAGGTAATAATTTTAAACAAAATCAAAAACTCATCGAGATAGATTATTGGCTGCTTTCAATGTTAATAAATGGGCAAGTAAAAGAAGAAAAAGAAACGAAATTTTATATAATTTCAATTTATGAGCAATTACTTCGAAAAAAATTATATCAGTTCAATTAAACTTGCCGACTTAGCCAATGAAATTGGCGATTACAGATGTGCATTGAAAAATTACATTTACGCCCTTGATAATTTATTTAAGTTAGAAACAAGGCCCAGTGAATTGTTACTTTCTGCTGATGAATTAAATGAAAGAATTAATACGCTGGAGAAAATAAAAAATGAAGGAAAATCTATCTTATATTACAAGAAGTGGTTGCTAACGAAATCGAAATTCGTTATTGGTAAACAATGCTTTAAATTCCTTTATTTAGAAAACGACAAAGAAAAGAAAAAGGAAAAAACACCTGATAGTGAAGAACAAACAGCCCTTTACAATCGCGGTCATATTTTTGAGGATAAATTTCGAAATAGTGAATTTCCCGGCGGAATAAATATAAAAGACAAAGTTGGAAATTGGGGATTTTTCGATTCATACACCAATTATTTATTAAATCTACCAGGCAAGCAAGTCATTTTTGAAGCAACAATTATAGAAGATGATGTCTTGATAATGTGTGACGTTCTGGTAAAAGATGAAAACGGAAGAATTGATGTTTATGAATGCAAGCTTTACAAGGAGATAAACAAAGTAATACTTGAAGATTTATCAATCCAATATGATATTTGCAGAAAACGATTTGGAGATAGTTTGCGTTCGTTTAACTTAGTATTGAGAGCTGATGAAGAAGGAAATAAATGGGTTATAAAGGATTTACTGGAAGAACTAGCTAATTCAAAAAGTGATGTGGATGCATCAATTCAATTGTTTAAGGATGTTATCAAAAATCCAGAACCAAGCGTCGATATGGGAGATCATTGTGATTCTCCTTATGAATGTGGTTTTAAGGCTTATTGTGCAAAAAAAAAATACAAATAGGGGGATAAATTACAGTTTTCATTAAGGATAAAAACACCATTATGTGTTGTTTTTTGAGTGTTGCAGAAGTCCAAATTCTTTAGAAAATAATACTGAGATTATGTTAATTTTTATTCAGGACAGCAGATTTTCAAATTAAAAAACTGGTTTTTTTAATACAATTTTTATGTGATCAATTTCAAATGAAATAATGAAATAAATAGTTATTTTTGATTCTCGTTTTTTTAAATTTTGAAAAAAAACGAAATGTTTGAAAACCAAATTCATTTCTGTAAAAAGAGTTTTGTTGTTTAAATTCATTGATTTACAATGTGTAGAAATAGCGATCATATAATTAATTACCCATAACGGAACTTGATGACAAATAGTAGAAACCATGAAACAATTTAAATTTTATCTGATACGAATTTATCGTTTAGCACTAAGCTTCAAAAAACAAGAAGAAATAGTGTGGACAAAACTTAAAAAATTACACGCTGATGCTGAATGGAAATCTGGTGTCTATGAAAAAGAGAAATATATTGAATGTTTTTTTGAAATCGCTAATGAAAAAGTAGGTGTTTTTTATTACATGATTTATGATGATAGTTTTCATTGTAGAGTTAAAATACTCGAGAATTATCCCGCAGAAATGACGACTGATTTATTTATTCTTGCAACTCATTTCAATAATTTATTGAAGAACGGAGTTGTTATAGTGAATGTAAATAATCAATATGTAGAATATCATCAAAAAAGAGATTTGTTAATACCACTTTTATATAATAGTGAAATACATGGTCAATTGATTGCACACTATAACACTTCAAAAGATATTTACTTGGCATTTCAAAGACTCGTCATTGAAGGAGAAGCTCCAGCTATAATAATTGCAGATCTGTTAAAAAGCAATGAAACAGAAGATGATGAGACAAAATAATTTTTCACACCGCTTATCAAAAAGTACTATTTTGTGAAACAAAGATAGTTCGGTGGCTACTCAAATATTAGTTTTACAACTAAAGTTTTAGGGTAAAAGTCATGTCCTAATAGTAGTTCCAAACTATTACGATTCAATTTAAAAAACAATCAAAAGGAATCTAATGAAAACATTTCTGTCAGACATATTTCCAAAAATTCAAAGATATAGTGATAAACTCGATAACTTGACATTGTTAACAAATCAACATTGGGTTTCAATTGATGATATGCAATCAAGTAAAACTGTTTACATTTTTAGAACAAATAACGAGTTATTGGTCTCAACGAATGGCAAAGTAGAAAAAGCAAAATGGGAATATTTAGGTAATAAATCATTATTAATTGACAAAAAGTCAGACAGCTATTTATTCAAACACGGTTTCTTTGACGAAAATATTTTAGCACTAAAAGTAGACAGTAGTGATGAGTATGCAGTTTTTGTTAATGAAAATAAATATGATGGTGAGCTTAATACCATAGAAAAGGTATTTGATTTTATTAGGATTAAATATTTAGACCCTTCAATTAAATCAACTATTGAAAATAAAATTGGAAAAGCAAAAAATCCCACAGTTAATAAAACTCAAAAAAAACATGTTCAGTATCAGACAGACAAAGGAATAGTAGAAATTGAGCCTTGTCTTCAATTAAAGGGACAGAATGCCTTTATGAATGGACAAACCGCACCAGACGGGAAGTATAAATTTGGTTGTTTTTGGACTGTTGTGATAAAGAATGGAATTGTAATTAAGGGTTAAAAAGCGAAGTCTTAACAGCATTCAGGAGACATGTTATGCTCAAAAACTGTTTAAGAACTGCCAACAAGCAATAAATTAGCGTTAAATCAAGTCAAAACAACGTTAGATTTAGAAAAAGACAGAATAAAATAGCTAATCAACGATAATAAAGTGACAATTATCTAGCCTACAATCCTTCATTTTATCTAAATATGGAATCAGAACCTACATTGGAAAATATTTAAATGTTGCAGCTATTATTCGTTCATATTCAAGCTAAATATAGCCAAATCGAAGACCGATACTGAATATATTCTTGCATTGAAGAAAGATGTGAAACAAGATTTCAATTTACATTTTACAAGAGCATAAAGGAGTTAAATTATCAGTTTTTTAATAGTGCAGGGCTAATTGCTACTTAAATTACCTTTATTAATTTGAACTAATTAACAGAAGATTCATCACAATTTTTTTTAAAAAAACCAGAAAATAATTGAAGCACAAAAATCTTATCACCTTAAAAAACAAATCTTTACATTTTTCTCCAATTTTTATTTGCGGTCCGGACAGGACTCAGATTTCGCGAAAATAATGAAAATGAGCACTTTAAAAAAAGGTCGTTTTTTCGAAAAATCCGTCCACGGTGCCGTCCACGGTCAAAATCCAAGGTAACAAAAAAGCCTGTAAGTCAATGACTTACAGGCTTATAAAAAAACTAAAAGCGGTCTGGACGGGACTCGAACCCGCGACCCCATGCGTGACAGGCATGTATTCTAACCAACTGAACTACCAAACCAATATTTGAAAACATTTTCTAAAAAACGTCCTGACAACAGTCAGATTGTACTTTCAAAATTGTGTATGCTTTTCGCTTAAAGCGTTGCAAAGGTACACATATATTTCCTTTGTGCAAGTTTTTTGAATGAAAAAAAATAATGTTTTTCGGCATGGATTACATAATACGCTATAAATAAATCACTTTTGAAGTTAATTGTACATTAAAAAAACATAAAGTAGTGCTGATTTTCGTCGTAAAAATCAATGTCGATGCGAATAATTTCAAATAGTCAGCGAATAATAAATCAACTTTTCTTTTGTTTGAAAATAAGGCAAATCATGCATTTGACATCATACATTTGTTCAAGTAAATTTTAAGTCATGCGACGTTTTCTCATTTTTCTCGTAATTGTTTCTTGCTGTTTTTCTTGTGAAAATCAATCATCCAAAAACAAAAAGTTAATTCCCAAATTTCGGGCTGAACATGGTTTTTACGCTTGGAAAACGAATTGGCAAAATCCTGCAGAGGATTCAAATTTTACACAATTCAAAACGAATCACTTGTACGTGCGGATGTTTGATGTCGAATGGTCTGATGAACTCGATTGTGTTGTGCCAGTATCACCGTTGAATTTTGAAAATACAATGGATGATTTTAATGGTATTCAAAATTTTGTTCCTGTAATTTATATAACAAACGAGACTTTCAAACACCTTTCTGATTCTGCGGCAAAACAATTGCCTCAACAGATTTACCAAAAATTGAGAATCTTGTTTTATCAAATGAATGAACAAGATCAATACGAGGATTACGTTTACAAAGACGGTGAAGATCCCTACCAAATTCTTCATCCTGAGTTAGCAGTTAAAAAGTTGAAAAACTTGGATTCATTGGTTGACAACTACATGAGTTGTTTCAACGAAATTCAATTTGATTGCGACTGGACGCCTTCTACTAAGGATAAATATTTCACTTTTCTGCGCGCTTGTAAAAAGCGATTCAACGATAAAACAATTTCAGCGACTATTAGACTTTATCCTTTCAAATACCGCAAAGAAATGGGCGTTCCACCAGTCGATAAAGGCATGTTGATGTGTTATAACGTCGGAAACATTCAACACAATGATGGCATCAATTCGATTTTCGACCTGAAAGAAATTCAAAAATACCTTCCCGCGAAATTCACTTATCCTTTGCCGTTAGATTATGCATTGCCGATTTTTTCTTGGGGTGCATCTTATCGAAATGGGCAGCTAAATGCACTTTTTGATGCGTCTATTTTGGAAGATTACGCTTTCAACTTTGAAAAGAACAAGCAACAAGATACGGATGAAAGCGTGGTGAAATATACTGTTCTGAGCAATTACTCTTTTACTAATTTAACGTTGAAAGAGGGCGACCAAGTTCGAAAAGAAACCGTCGATTTAAAATCAGTTGAAAAACTAGCTGAAATATTGGGTAAAAAAAATACCAATCCTCATCCACGCGTCATTTTATATCAATTAGATCAATCAAAACTTGAAAGCAATGCAAAAGAAATCAAATCTATTTTCGACACTTTTTAAAGCTTCTATTTCATTTTTATTTGTCGTTCAAGTAAATGCTTGCGGTTGGTATTATCCTGCAGAAAACATGCGCTTTTCGCTATTTAACGCAGATTTATTTCAACAGAAATCACTTCGACCAATGTATTACAGCATAAATCTACAAAGTTATGCTGGTGAGCCGAACAACGCTGATGAAATTGCACTTTCCAAAGAATGGAAAAATAAATTGAAACTCAAAAGTAGCATTGCCGAAATTCAAGATTACTTTTTCGGTGGACATGCTGAATCGGAAATCAAAAGTTTGGCTTTTTGGAAAGAAATTCAACAAAATACTGAATTGAAGCGTTTTGTGATCTTTGCAAAGTCTTGCGAATTTAACATCACTGCTTTGGATCCTTGGGATGAAAAAAGCTACATCGAACGTCAAAAAGCATTGCCAAAGTTGATGGTTGAAGGAGAAAAAATCATCCAAGAAAAACACAACCATTTTTGGAAAAAGAAATACGCTTTTCAGTTACTGAGATTGGCTTTTTATAATGAAAGCAAGTCGCAATTTCAACGAATTTATCACCAGTATTTTGGCGTAGGAAAAGAAAAAACAGTTTTGGATTGGTGGGCAACACATTATTATTCAGAACGCCAAGCAGATTTCAAACCGATGAAGTTTTACCATGACGATGAGTATCGCGCGTGGGATGAAGCACGCAAGGCAAATACAAATCCTTACGCAAATTATTTACACGCGTTGGTTTTTCGTCATTCTAGTAACAAACAAACAATTTCTAAAAAGTTGTATCGGCCTATTTATTTCAAATCACAACTAAAATATGCGAAAAACGCTGAAGAAATAGCTGATTTATATGTGATAAAACAAGTCAATAATTATTTTATCGATCTCAATTCTATCGATTCAATTGTCAAATATTCGCCTAATCATCCACATTTGAAATTGATTTTAATGAGAGAATTCAACAAGTTTGAAGAAGAACAGGGCGATCATGCATTTGACGTTTATGCCAATGAATTTAATCCTTACTATGCTGCGGATTACTATGTCGAAAAACTTTCCAAGGTCAACTTCGAATACATTCACCCTCAGTTAGAAAGATTCAAAAATTTAGTAGAATCATTAAATACATGGAAACAAAAGAATCCAGCGCAATACCACTTGATGTTGACGCAATTAAATTTGTTTTTGCATCGAATTGAAGATGCCAAAATGCACCTGAATTTAGTGAAAAGTTCAAACAATGAAGTTTTGTTTCAAAAACACATTTTAAAAACCTGCATGATTGCCACAAGTGAAGATTTAAATTCTCAACAAATCCAAAATGACGTTGCGAAAGAAATGAAATATCTAATTAAAAAGCGAAACGGTGTTTTTGAATCTGACAGAGCAATGTATTCGTTGTGTAGCTATTTATCTAAAGCTTTTGAAAGTCAAAATTTGAATCATTATGCAGGGATTTTTAGTTATTATGCCAAAACAAAGTTCAACGAAAATATCTCTTTTTATAGTCCTTTTGATTATTATGACAACAAAACAGATATTCGAAGTGTCGAAAAATTGGTGCATATTTTTCAGAAAAAACACAAAACAGCCTTGGAAGAATTCTGTTATTTGCCGTTTCAAAATGATTATGAATTTAGGATTTTGCTTTCTAGAATGTATTTGAGAACAGGCAAAACCTCGAAAGCGAGAGATATACTAGATACTATTCCTTCTGTTTATTGGGATATGGAATACAGTAATGCTGAAACCTTGGAAACATCGCCATTTAAAATTGTCAAGGAAATTCACGAATACGAGGTTTTAACTCCGATGAATCGCAAGGAAATCATGTCTAAAATGGTTGAATTGGAAAAATCAGCAAAATCTGGAAATCGTTCTTCTATGATTTCGCTAGGAAATGCTTGGTACAATTTTTCATCTGAAGGAAAAAATTGGCATGTGATGACCTATTTTTGGAATGCTGACAGAGGTGCTTTCTTGCGAAAAACGAACCACATTTGTATGTCGAAAGCAAGTCAATATTATTTCAAAGCTTTGAAAAAGAATCAAAACAAAGAGGAGATTGCTTTTCTAAAATATATGTTGGCATTAACGGCTAGGGGAGACGAGAATTTGAAATTGTATCGAAAACGTGCTGCTGAGTATGAGAAATGCAAAGACACTTATTTTTACGAAGGAGTTAGTTGTAGTTGGACAAAAAAATAGGTAGTTAAGCTTCGAACTTCTGTCCATTCTTAAACACAATGAATGATTTATTAAATAATTCAACTAAAACCATGTTACTATATATTGTATAGATTGCGTCTTGCTGGGTGGTAATTTCTGAAACCTTTCCATTCATAAAAGCGCTTACCCCACCCATTAAATTTCTAAATGCAAAAACACCATTTTTTAGTTTATAATCCTTTGGCATGTAGGAGCAAATTTTGACTTTTTCTCCGTCTACAAACGTATAAATCATATTATTTTCTCCCCAAACGACCAAATCATCTTTTACTTCCCAAAAAGAAGCTGAAAAATTAGTTAGCGCAATCTTTACATCATCTTTATAGTACCATAAATTACCATTTAGATCTTCATAAACTGCAAATCCCCTACCCGATTTGTAACTCTTGACATAAAATGATTCCAAGTCCACAAAATGGCCTTTTTCAAAAACAGCGAAGGTGCGATTAGTGGGATCATTAAAAGTTAACATATCCGTTCCTGCATTGAAAGTAATCCCTTGCATCCATACTCCTAAATCGTAGATGTTTCCGCGCCAAAAAACTTTGTAAAAATCACCATTGTCTTTGAAAGCGATAATGTTTTCGCCAATAATCGCTGGCATACTGATTTCACCTGTCGATTGATATAAAGGATAGATCGTTTTATTGTATACAACGCTCACAGTGTTAAATCTTGTGTCTTCATAAACAACAAGACTATCAGAAACTTCATATCTTCCCCCAAAAGTGGTTAAAAGTCTTTTTTCGCCATTTTCCAAACAAAATAATCCAGGTCCAATATTCCATGCCAATTGATAATCTGACATTTTATATTCAACATTCATGTTAGTCAGTGAGATTTTATTTTCACCGTCAAAAACCTTGAAATCCCCTCTGTTATCAATGTATGCGATTAAATTATCGCCTGCTTGAAAAGACTGAATTCGCTGAAATTCGATTTGACGAAAGTTATTCATGTAAAATGTTCTGAAATAACCATTGAAGTCGATGAACGGAGCAATTTGTGCAGCTGAGCCAAATGAAATCAAAACGAAAACCAACAAAATCTTCATGAAAAAGCTTTTTTAAAGTGAAGTGAATTCAAAGTAACAAAAATAAAACCACTTTTCAATTCTTTGGATAAAAGTTGGAAATAAAGCGATGCTTTTACCAGGCAATTTCTGCTTTGTGATTCGATCTTAAATAGTCGTTTGTCAACTTGAAAACATTGCTTCCTTGAAAAGCAATAAAATCTTTTCCGCTTTTAAAAACGCCCAAAGGTGAAGGATGCGATGTTTTAATAATTAAGTGCTTATTGCTATCGATTAGATTTTCTTTCAAATGCGCATTTTTACCAAAAAGCAAAAAAACCACATGATCTTGTGTTTGAGCAATTTTTTGAATAATCTCGTCTGTAAGAATTTCCCATCCTTGCTTTGAATGACTATTTGGAATTCCCTCTTGAACGGTCAAGGTTGTGTTTAATAATAAAACGCCTTGTTTGGCCCAATTGGTCAAATCTCCATTCAGAATTTCCTTCTCAGGATAATTGGATTTTAGCTCTTTGAAGATATTTTGTAAACTTTTCGGCAAAGGCAAAATATCCGCTTGAACAGAAAAGCTTAAACCATTCGCATGTCCTTTGGTGGGATATGGATCTTGTCCTAAAATAACGACTTTGACATTATCTATGTCGCACAAATTCAACGCTTGAAATGTCTGACTTTCTGCAGGAAAAATTTGATTAGGAAATTTGTCTCTCTGAATTTTAATAAATTCCGTTAAATTCTGGAAATAAGATTTTTGAAATTCATCAACTACTATTTTTTGCCATGAGGGACTCAAATGTTGAATCATTATAAAAGGACTTATTTCGTTTTAAATTTGATCGTTGTTCGTCGATTTAACTTTAATTGCTCTTCATCACAATTTGAGCAGTTTACCAAAGGCTCTGATTCGCCTTTATAACTTCCTGTGATTCTGCTTTTATCAATGCCATGCTCAACCAAATATTGAATAGCTCGCTTCATGCGTCTTTCTGATAGCCAGTAATTGTAGTGATTGGTTCCACGCTTATCTGCATAAGCCAAGACAAAAATTTTCAATTCTGGTTTTGATTTCAAAATCGGAATGACATAATCTAACACTTTCTTATTCTCTGGATTTAAGTAAGAAGAGTTGTCATCAAAATAGATGATGTTATTTTTATCCAAATCTTTATTCAAATCTTTTTCCTTGCTTGCTGCCATCTCATCTTCATTGGCAAACACAGGTGCATCAATCTTCACTTCTGCAAACGCTTCTTGACCGTATTCATCTGATACACGCACTTTGTAGATTCCTGGTTGCAAATCCTGTGGGTCTTGCACCGTG
>JBIKJE010000013.1:0-53897 GCA_044361165.1 Crocinitomicaceae bacterium
GCTAGTTGTATTTCTTGACTTATATCTGTAAGATATTGAATATTTATTTAGCTGAAACGAACAAGAGCTTTAGACGGGCGTCCAAAGCTCTTGCTACACTAATCAACCTAACCTACTACTACTAGTGCAAATATAGTTATATTTTGTAACGCAATAGTAGTTTTGATGTTAATTTTTTACATTTTCTATCGTTTATTTTTTTAAGAATACTGTATTACTTCTTTGTGGGAATGATAATTTACCTTGAATCTAGGCTAATTGCTATATTTTCGGATTTTGTGTTTGCAATAATGAGTGTTTTATTATCTTTTAAGAATCCAATTAAAAGCATTAAATTCGTAAGATATTTTAAGCTATAATTATTTTTACATTAATTGCATGAGTTCAATATTAATCATAGATGATGAAGTTGATATTTTGGAAATACTAAAATACAACTTAGTTAAGGAAGGATTTGCAGTAGAAGTAGCTTCCAATGGTTTGGATGGAATAGAAATTGCTAAGAAGTTTCATCCGGATTTGATTATCCTAGATGTTATGATGCCTCAAATGGATGGGATTGAAGTTTGCGAGGCGCTTAGAAAATTGCCTGGTTTTGAGTCTACTCTAATATGCTTTTTGACCGCTAGAGGTGAAGATTACAGTCAAATAGCAGGTTTAGATGCAGGTGCTGACGATTATATTTCTAAGCCTGTTAAACCTCGCGTTTTGGTAAGTAGGATCAATGCAATTTTGAGGCGTAAGTCAGTTCCTATTCTTTTAGAGGATGAGGCAGTGGAAGAATTGGTAATTAATAGAGAAAAGTATTTAGTTTATAAAAATGGAGAACCAATTCATTTACCTAAAAAAGAGTTTGAATTGCTAGCACTTTTGGCTTCACGTCCTGATATTGTTTTCGAAAGAGATCAAATTTTAGAAAAAGTTTGGGGTTCTGATATCGTTGTAGGTGATAGGACAATTGATGTACATGTAAGGAAGTTAAGAGAAAAGATAGGCGACAATTTTATTAAAACTGTAAAAGGGATAGGTTATAAGTTTGAATCAACTAATTAATGTTTTGTTCTTTTATGTTTAATATGTATTTTCCGTTTTTCAATACTTTAAAAAGACATTTGAAAGGTGATTTTTAGAAATTCATTTGTGCTTGGATCCTTAATAGGTTACCTGTTTGTAAATTATCTTGTTTACTGAAATCTTCATATCTTCTTCTTGAAATTGTATAGTTGAGAACAAGTTCAAAATTTTTGTTTAATTGCCATTCAGCACCTATTTCCAATTCTTTTACCTCATAACTTCTGGCATCTTTTTCGTGTTTTTTTCCGCCATCATAATATTGATATTTTACAAAAGGTATTAGTGTATGTTTTTTGACATTAATAAAGTAGCTTAATGTTACATATCCACCTTTCAATGGTGTTACTTCTATTGAATCAGTATTTTTATTGAATTCAGGTCCTTTACCAATGGTATATTCAGCTTGAATGCCAAAAGGTTTAGGATAAATAACCGCTGTAGCGGCAATTCTTTGATCTAGATAATTTAAATTTGAATTTGTTTTTACTCCAGTACTTAGATTAGTTTTTGGCATCACCCATTTTCCAGTGTAGCCTTGAACCCCTAGTTCAAAGGTTTGTTTTTTAAATTCAAAAGGATAAGTAAATCGACCAACTACATGTGGTTCATTATTTAGTTCTAAATTATTTGCCGTTTGACCATTGTATGCTCCAAGTGCAAACAGGCCGTAGTCACCACTTCCTTTCAGTCCGTCATTAACTAATGAAGAGAAAAGTTTTCTCTTGTTTTTAGGTGCCCAATAGAAGAATACTCCTAAATCTCTTTCATTTGAAACAGCGCTATTGAGCGCATCATTTCTATCTAAAGATATTCTATTTTGACTTGATTGCATGTTTTCAAAACCATATGGAACCTTGCTTTGCCCAATGCGAAATCTAAATTCATTTTCATTATCTATCCCTATATCGAAATAAGCATCTCGTAGTTGTGCAAAATGTAATTTATCAGATGAAGGGCTGCTTGCAAAATCAGGTTGAATATAAAAGTAGACTTTTTTATTTACTTGTCCAGAAAAGATTATTCTTGTTCTTCTGATAAAAAATCCACCATCTTTTCCCCATGATCTGTCACATTGTTCACATCCTAAATTTTCATTGGTTTCTAACAATCGATTATAACGAATTTGTGCATATCCTCTTATTGAAAAATTTTCAAACCATTTTTTTTGAGTTTTATCAACTGGAATTTCTGATTTTAAACTGTCATTTTGAGCCGTTGATTCAAAGGTGGTTCCTATAGTTAAAAGTAATAACACAATGATAACCAAGGTTTTTTTGTAAAAATTACTCTTTATAAAAAGTTTTGCTGTTAATGATTTTAAGAATGCTTTTAGTTCCATATTTCCTAATTTTTCGCCAAAACTATTGCTTTTAACATTGTATTAATATTGAATTAATAAAAGGTAACTTTTAATTAACTTTCTTAATATTTAGTTAATATTAGTGCTGTTTTTAGCTGTTTTCCTGTGCTAAAGGAATTTACTGACTCAAAAAGTTTAGAAATAGGTAATATTTGGTAATATTATTTTAATAATTGTTAACATTTTAGTAATATTGAAAAAACGGCTTTACATTAAAGGTCTGTTTTGTATTTGTTTACGCGGAATTCATTGGTGTCGACTTTGTTAAAATTATCTTTACGTTAACAAATAGGTTGAAAATTATTTACTCTCAAAAATCCATATACTTTTGCGTAAAAATTAACACAAAAATGGCAAATATTTTAAAGTTTTTTCTTCCTAAAGACAGAGTGTTTTATACACTTTTTGAAACTGCGAGTTCTAATTTAGAATCGATTGCAGGAAAGCTTGTATTAGTAGTAAATGAAGCTGATTTCAACAAAAGAGCAGCGATTATTTTGGAAATGGAAGATTTAGAGCATCAAAATGATGAATTAACTCACCAGATTTTTGTTGAATTGGGTAAAAATTTCATTACACCATTTGATAGAGAAGACATACATAGTTTGGCAACTGCTTTGGATGATATTTGTGACTATATTTACTCTTCAGCTAAAAAAATCAATTTTTATAAGGTTGATCCATTCGATCAGGGTATTCAGAAAATGGCAGATGTCATTTATGATGCTGTTTTAGCTGTAAATAGTGCCGTAAGTGAATTGAGAAACTTGAAAAATACTCAAAAAATTGTTGAATGTGTGATCAAAATAAACTCTGCGGAAAATCAAGCGGATGATATTTTTGACATGAGCATTGAGCGTTTGTTTGATACAGAACCAGATGCAAAACAATTGATCAAGAAAAGAGAAATTTATCAAATCATGGAGGTTGCAACTGACAAATGCGAAGATGCAGGAAATGTGATTGAATCTATTGTTGTAAAATACGCTTAGTATTTACGTTAACTTTCAAACAAGAAACTATGTTTACATTATTAATCATTGTGATTATCATTGCCTTATTGTTTGATTTGGTAAATGGTTTTCATGATGCTGCAAACTCAATTGCAACGGTTGTTTCTACCAAAGTACTTTCACCATTTCAAGCAGTAATTTGGGCCGCAGGGTTTAATATTATTGCTTTTTGGGTTTTTGATATGAGTGTGGGAAATACAGTTGCAAAGACAGTAGATAACAGTGCGATTGACCTTTGGGTTATTTTAGCTGGTTTGATTGCAGCAACCTTTTGGAATTTATTAACTTGGAGATTGGGATTGCCCTCAAGTTCTTCACATACTTTAATTGGCGGTTTTGCTGGAGCAGCTGTTGCACATGCAGGATTTGATGTAATTGCAACTGGAGAAATTTTAAAAGTTGTTCTGTTTATTTTCCTTGCACCATTTATAGGAGGTTTTATTGCCTTTTTGATAGCCTTGGTGACTATTAGTAGATCCTACGCGAAAAAGATTTTTTGGATTTTATTGCTTTCCGGCATCACCATTTACATGATGATGTATATGATTGATTACATGGATATGAAACCAGTTATGATGTATATCGTTATTGGAATGTTGTTAATTTTTGTATTAACTTATACTTGGTATCAATTATTTCATGGGAAAAAGCAATCTGCACTAAAGGAATCAAATATGTACAAAAAGCTCCAGTTACTTTCATCTGCTGCTTTTTCTTTAGGACATGGTGGAGCCGATTCTCAAAAGGTGATGGGGATTATTTGTGCTGCCTTGATGGTTTATGGAAATATGGCGCGTGATGGAAAAGTTGATGCGGACATTCCAAAGTATTTGCAAATTTCAGAAATGATGCAAATTGAGTTTCACAGTGAGGATGGACACAAACAAAAATTCAAACCTGAATATATTGTAACAGATAGCTTGCATGAAGAAGGAGATCACTTGCATATTTATACGAAAGGTGATTCAATTTTTGATGCTACATCAAAAGAATTAATCTTTGTTAAGGATAAGCTGAATAAAAAGTACAAATATGCTTCTCTGTTTGACGAACACATCAAAAAAGAAGAACCAGAATTATTAAAAGGTCACAGTATTAAAACCAAGGTGAAATCAGAAACAATGCCATTTTGGATTTCTTTTGGTTGTTATTTGATGATTGGATTAGGTACTTTGATGGGAGGTTGGAAAATTGTGAAAACCATGGGTACCAAAATTACTAAAGTGACTCCCTTGGAAGGTGTTTGTGCTGAAACAGCTGGTGCATTAACTTTGTTTACGGTCTCTCAATTGGGTATTCCTGTTTCAACAACACATACAATTACAGGTTCTATTATAGGTGTCGGTGCAACTAGAAGATTGAGTGCAGTTAGATGGGGTGTTACCATTAATTTATTGTGGGCATGGATTCTAACTATTCCTGTAAGTGCATTGTTAGCTGCTGGAATTTACTATTTCATCTTACTTTTCAAATAAGATTTAACTTATTAAATTGAAGTCCTGGAAGTTATTTCAGGACTTTTTTTGTTGGGAATATTTCAATTGTTTGTAGGTTTGAATATCTTTATTCTCTAACAAAGAAATTGCAGGATGGATGAATACATTGAAATAAACAAAAAGTCATGGAATAATAGGGTAGAGACACATGTTTCCTCTGATTTTTATGATATGAAAAGTTTCTTGCAAGGCAAGTCTTCCTTAAAATCAATTGAATTGGATTTGTTGGGAAATATCGAGGGAAAAAAGATTTTGCATTTACAATGTCATTTTGGACAAGATTCGATTTCTATGGCTCGAATGGGCGCAGAGGTAGTTGGCGTAGATTTGTCTGACAAAGCGATTGATAAAGCTACAGAAATAGCTACTACAATGAATGTAAATGCTAAGTTTATACAATCTGACATTTATGATTTGAAAAATCACCTAGATGAACAATTTGATATTGTTTTTACAAGTTATGGAACCATAGGATGGTTACCAGATATGAATCGTTGGGCTGACATTGTTTCTCATTTTTTGAAACCAGGAGGTAAATTTGTTTTCGTTGAATTTCACCCTGTTGTTTGGATGTTTGATGATGCATTCGAAAAAGTTGCTTACAATTATTTTAACGCGGAAGCGATTATTGAAGATGAATCAGGAACATATGCAGATCGTTCTGCTGAAATTCAACAAACGTACATGATGTGGAATCATGATTTAGGCGAAGTTTTGACAGCTTTGATTTCTCAAGGTTTGGAGTTGAAGCAATTTCAGGAATTTGATTATTCACCTTACAATTGTTTTCAAGGCACAGAAAAAATAGATGAAGATCACTATATTATTAAACATTTAGGTAATAGAATTCCGTTGGTTTATGCATTGACGGCCTCTAAATTAAATCTTTCAAAAAATGTTTAACTCTTTAAGTATCCTATAGGTAATTTCTTTTCTAACAATTGCAAAATTTGGAGAAGAATCTTTGTTTGATTCTATACAGTTTGAAAAATAGTAAACATTGTTGTTTGTTTCTATAAAGCCCACAAACCACCCAAGGTCTTTATTTGAATTCATGCCCCAGCCAGTTTTGCCATATATTGCATATTTTTCAGTTTGCTCGATTAACATCATTTGTTTGACGTCCAACATGTTTTTTTGCTGAAAGGGGAGTTGCAAATTATTTAGTTTTTGCAAGAATTCGATTTCTTCCTTTGGACTTATTTTTAAACCCCCAGTCAGCCAAAATTGATCAATACCTCCCGACGTATCCATATTGCCATAGCTTAATTTGTCAAGCCAACATTTCATTTCTTGTCCGCCTATTAATCTCGCCATTTTTTGATAATACCAAACTGTTGAATTTTTGAAAGCAGTCTGTAAATCTTGGCTTTTGTTCCAATTTTCATTTTGATATATTGTGCTATCCCACTCAAAAAATGTTGTTTTATCATGCACAGATTGAGTTTCTAGTCCTATTAAAGCATTACAAATTTTAAAAGTTGAAGCAGGAGATATCCTTTCATTATATTTAATTGGATTAAAAAATGTTAGCCTATTATTTTTTTCGTCAAGCAAAGCGAATGAACCATCAACATCAAATTGCGTGTAATATCTTTGAAAGTCTTCTCGAATTGGACTTGTAAGGTTCTGTGATTTTATTTCTTCAATAAAAAAACAAACAATGATACTGATAAACCACTTCATTTTCATGTAATAAGACATTTGTCTACCAAAGTTAGAAAATCAAAATCGTAAAATCGTCATATTCTGATTTTATTCTTTTTGTTTATTCTTCATGGATTACTTAACATGTTAATAATACCATTGAAAATCCTTAACACAAGGGTAAACTTACCTTAAAACCCAATGAAAATCGAAACTTTACTTTTGTCTTGTATGATAGCAACAAATATTATATCAGAAACAATGCAGCCTATGCAAGCAAAAGTGAAAAGTGCTCAAACAATTTTATTGATTGATGACGAGCCGGATATTCTAGATTTTCTCCAATACAATTTGGAAAAGGAAGGTTACAAAGTGTATACTGCTAAAAACGGATTAGAAGGTGTAGAAATGGTACAAAAAGTTCGTCCGTCTTTGGTATTGATTGACGTCATGATGCCTGTTATGGATGGAATTGAAGCTTGTTATACAATTAGAAATGATTCTAGTATTCAACAACCGATTATTGCTTTTTTGACATCACGAGCGGAAGATTATTCTCAAGTTGCTGGATTTGAAGCTGGAGCTGATGATTATATTGCAAAACCAATTCGACCAAGATTATTGGTAAGCAAAGTGGAATCTCTTTTGAGAAGATTGAGAGGAGATGTGCAAACTGAGAAAAATCTAGCTGTTTCAGGAATTTCAGTCAATAGAGAAAAGTTTATAGTTGAAAAGAAAGACGAGCAAATTCAACTTCCTAAAAAAGAATTTGAATTACTTGAATTGTTATTGAGCAGGCCAGGAAAAGTTTTTACCAGAGATGAAATTTTAAACTTGGTTTGGGGAAATGAAGCCATCGTTGGAGAACGTACAATTGATGTTCATGTAAGAAAATTACGAGAAAAGCTGGGAGATGATTATATTCGTACCATTAAAGGTGTTGGATATACATTTGTAGACAGTGAAAAATAGCAAACCAGTTAATATGATTTTCGGTGGAAGTGCAATCATTTTTGCAATTACACTTATTATCGTTTTAGTATTAGACTATCAGGTTATTAATTTCCCTTTGTGGGTTGAAATTTCCCTTCCGCTTTTATTGGGATTGGCTTCTTTCGGGATTTTTTACTTTTTTGTTGAAAGATTTATCAATGATCGTTTAAAAGTCCTTTATCGTTCAATAAGAAAAGGTAAAATTACCAAAGACAAAATCGACTCATTCAAAATGACAGACGAGGTTTTTGCTGAAGCAGAAAAAGCAACTAAAATTTGGGCTGAAGAACGTCACGTTGAAATTTCTAAACTACAAGAGCAAGAAGAATATAGACGCGAATTTTTGGGGAATTTGGCGCATGAGTTAAAAACACCCGTCTTTTCAATTCAAGGCTATATTTTGACACTTTTGGATGGAGGATTGGAAGATCCAAACGTGAATCGCATGTTTTTGGAACGCGCCTCTTTGTCAGTAGATCGAATGGTAAACTTATTGGAAGATTTAGATGAAATTACCAAAATGGAGGCAAATCGATTTAAACTTGATTTGCAGAATTTCAACATTCGGGATCTTGTGAAAGAAGTTGTTGAATCTCTAGAACTCAAAGCCAAAGAGAAAAACATCAACCTTACTTTTCCCAAAGACACCAATTTTATAGTCAATGCAGATAGAGCAAAAATTAGCCAAGTCTTGACCAATTTAATCAATAATTCAATCAATTATGGGAATGATGGTGGAAGAACCAATGTTCGTTTTTATGAAATGAATGATTTGATTTTGATTGAAATTTCAGATAATGGTCCAGGAATAGATGAACATCATTTACCACGAATTTTTGAGCGTTTTTACAGAGTTGAAAAAAGTAGAACGCGCAATGAAGGCGGTTCAGGACTTGGTTTGGCAATTGTGAAATACATCATCGAATCTCACAAACAAAATATTACTGTTCGAAGTACTGTGGGATTAGGAAGTACATTTGCTTTCAGTTTGGATACTGCCAAGACACCCAAAGAACAATTGGTAACGAGTAGGGGAGTCAAAATACGATAAAACCTCGATTTTGTTTTCATTTTAGTTTAACCACTCTTATTTTTATTTCATAAAAGCATCACCAATTTTTCTGTTTTGAAAAGCATCTTTGATTTCATCAATAATCAATGGGTCGTCAATCGTTGATGGAATTTGGAAATTTGCACCGTCTGCAATGTTTCTGATCGTTTTTCTTAAGATCTTTCCAGATCTTGTTTTCGGTAACCTTTTAACCAAAACAACATGTTTGAAAACCGCAACAGCACCGATTTGATGTCTAACCAATGCAATCAAATCTTTTTCTAAATTATCTTCTTCGAGTTCAAATCGATCTTTTAAAACGACCAATCCAACGGGGATTTGACCTCTTAATTCATCATGAATTCCGACAACGGCACATTCCGCAATCGCAGGATGACTTGCCACAATTTCTTCCATTTCGCCCGTACTTAATCTGTGTCCGCTTACATTAATCACATCATCCACGCGCCCCATGATGTAGAAATAACCGTCTTGGTCAAAATAGCCACTGTCGCCAGCGATGTAATAGCCCTCGTGTTGAGACAAATAACTGTCGATATAGCCTTGGTCGTTTTTCCATAGTGTCGATAAGCAACCTGGAGGCAATGGCAATTTCAATGCGACTAATCCTTCATGATTGGCAGGTAAATGTTTTCCGTCTTCAGATAGAATTTGAACATCAAAACCTAAAATTGGTAATCCAGCGGAGCCAGATTTGGAAGTTAATTCTATTTCTCCTGACATTGTTCCCAACATTGGCCAACCGCTTTCCGTCTGCCACCAATGGTCAACCACAGGTTTTTCGATTAGATCTGAAATCCATTCAAACGTAGAAGTGTCGCATCTTTCGCCCGCTAAAAACAATTTTTTCAAGCTTGAAATATCAAAGTTGGTAATCATTTCACCCAAATTGTCTTCTTTTTTGATTGCTCTAATTGCTGTTGGCGCGGTGAACATCACATTTACTTTGTGTTCTTCTATGATTCTCCAAAACACACTTGCGTCAGGTGTTTTGACTGGTTTTCCTTCAAACAAAATGGTTGTGCTTCCGTTGATTAGTGGACCATAAACGATGTATGAATGTCCGACTACCCAGCCAACGTCGCTCGCTGCCCAAAAAACTTCACCTGCTTTCAATCCATAAACATTTTCCATCGAAAAACGCAAAGCGGTTGCATGACCTCCGTGGTCGCGCACAATTCCTTTTGGTTTCCCCGTTGTTCCTGAAGTATATAGAACATAAAGCGGATCAGTTGATTTCATCGTTGCGCAACCTGTTTCCGCGGATTGATGTAACAAGGTTTGAAAATCCAATGTTTGGTCATCATAGATCTCTTGATGATCGTTGAATCTGTCGAAAAGAATGGTAAATTTTGGTTTGAAAGTAGCTTCTTCAATGGCTTCATCAACCAACGGTTTGTAGGCGATTTTTTTGTCCACTTCAATTCCGTATGAAGCCGTGATGATTGCACGTGGAAGTGCGTCGTCAATTCTGATGGCCAATTCATGAGGTGCAAATCCGCCGAAAACCACTGAATGAATAGCTCCAATTCTCGCACAAGCCAGCATCGCAATTGCCGCTTCAGGAATCATTGGCATGTAAATAATTACTGTATCGCCTTTGGAAATTCCTTTTGAAATCAATCCACCAGCAAACTTGGCAACTAGTCGTTTAAGTTCGTTGTATGTATATTTTTTGATTGTATTGGTTACAGGAGAATCATAAATCAAAGCCAATTGTTCGCCACGTCCTTGTTCGATGTGAAAATCTAAAGCCAAATAGCAAGTATTTAATTCGCCATCTTTGAACCAATCATAAGTGAAATCCCCTGTTTTGGTCAAAATTTCGGTAGGTTTTTTAAACCATGAAAGCAAATCACTTTGTTTTTTCCAAAACTCTTCTTTTTCCTGAATGCTTTGGGTGTGTTTTGAGCGATATGCAGACTTTGCTTTGGCTTCTTTGATTCCTGATTCCATAACTTCTAGAAGTTAAATTGCTAACTGATTCAATTCGATTCATCGATTTCCGATGTGTAAAATTGAGGAATAATTTTCACAGAAAATACGCAAAATGGGAAAAAGAATTTGAGAAATTGCTAAAATGATATAGCTATTTTTTAGGTATTTTTTGAAATTCAATCGAGCATTAAAAAATGCGCTTTGGAGTAGTAGTTTTATTTGATCCAGCCTTTATTCATAGCCATTGTAACAGCTTCCACCTTTGAGTGTACATACAGTTTTTCGTAGATATTTGTAATGTGTTTTCTAACAGTGTGAGGACTGATAAACAGTTTTTCTGCTACGGCGATATAGTTTTTCCCATTTGCAAGTTCACGCAGGATATCCATTTCACGTGCGCTTAAAGGTAATTCGTCTTGTTTTTGAGGTGCTTGACCTTGGATAAATTGAAACGCTTTTCTGGCGATTTGTGGAGACATTGGAGCGCCGCCGTATAGCATAATGTCATCTATGGCACGGTGAATATTATTGGCAGATTCGTCTTTCAGTAAATAACCGCTTGCGCCAGTTTGAATGGCTTTGAAGACTTTTTCATCGTCGTCAAAAATGGTGATCATCACAAATTGAATATTTGGAAAATTCGCTTTTGCAATTTGAACAGCTTCGATGCCGTTCATTTCTGGCATGTCGATATCCATGAAAACGATATCTGGTAATGCCACAGCCTCACTCAATTTATTTAAAAAATCAGCGCCGTTGCAAGCAGTAAATAAGATTTTTACCTCCGATTTTGGCGCTAATTTCTCTTCTAATATCTGAATGTTGTATGCCTTGTCATCGACCAACGCGAGTTTAATTTCTTCCATGATCACAAATTTCGACTAAAAAAGTGTAGCGCGCAATTACGCATTTGGATTATTTTACATAAAGTCAATCTGTCGCAACATTTTCATTTCTGATTTCAGTATGTCTGATTTCACCTCCAGAAGTTCCTGTTTTTTGTGCGAAAAATACAACTACAAAACTTCCAGCCAAAACGATAATCGCAATTAAATTCGAAAAGGATTTTTTAGTGTAATTTGCCCAAAGTGCAACGATTGAAATGAATCCCAAAGCATACGACAACAAAGCGAAAGTTTCTGCCATTTCCTCATGTTCGTGGATAAAATGATGGTCTACTTTGCTTCCGATTTCTTCAATGATTTCTTCAGCACCTTCACCTGTGCTAAACGCAGGAATGGTGAAAATAGCACCTAAAATAAAAACCAATAAAGCTGTTCTTTTGACAACTTCTGAGCGGGTGATAAAACCGCCGATTAATATAACAATACCAATGATTGGTATAATGATTGGCAAATGGTTAAAAATCATGTGTAAATGAGCGTCGTTCATACCTTCTTTTTTTTAATTAATTATATGCAATTTACGTATTTTTCAAAAACCTGCAGCGATTTATTTTCAGTGATAACTATGAACATGATAAACAGCTCGCCGCAGGATTTCTGATATTCAAAAACTTGGGTTCTTGAAATTTCTTTATTCTTTGTTTTTTAATTGCATCAACAGCGAATATGCGCCTGTCATGACAATCTTTTGATTTTCTAAAGGTGTAATGATGTGCGTGAAACCATTTTCAGTTTCACCGATTTCCACTTCACTCATTTCAAAGAGGTTCTTTTCTTTTCCGATGAATACATAACTTTTTTCTCCAAAGGTTACAATTGCACTTTCTGGCAACGCTTGCGTGAAATTATTTTGTACATCAATTTCAGCATTAATATACATTCCAGGCAATAATTTTTCATCATACCGATCAAAATGACAGTGGACTTCTCCGCTTCTTTCGGCACTTAAATTTCGGCTTATCAATAAGATTTGACAAGGATATTTTTGGTCTGTTTGATTGTTTGTAAAAGCAGTTAACTTTTGACCAATCGAAAGTTTTTCCAAATCTTTTTCATATACATTCAGATTCAAATGTATATCGCGTGGATCAATCAATTCGAATAAAACATCCGCTGGATTCAAGTATTTGCCAATGTTTACATTTACTTTACTGACATATCCTGTAATTGGCGAAGTGATTCTGATATTTCGTGAAATATTATTTTCGCGCAAATTTTGTGGATTGATACCAATTAATCTCAACTTTTCCGCCAAGGCATTGACAGCGATTCTTTTACTTCTAAAATCAGACTGACTTTGTTGGAAAACTTTGTCACTTGTCGCTTTGTTTTGATTCAATTCTTTTTGACGATTGTATTCATTTTCAGCGAGTGAAAGTTGTTCCTTGGTTGTCAAATAGTCTTCTTGAATCTGGATAAATTGCTGATCTTCAATGGTTGCAATCAATTGACCTTTAGTTACTTTCATTCCTGGCAACATCTCCGTCGATTTCAAATATCCGCCCAACGGAACGCTGACAGAAACCAAATTTTGTGGTGGAACATCAATTTTTCCGTTCAGTTTCAAAACTTCCGAAATCGATTTCATGGACGTTTGTCCGAAAGTAATTCCTGCTGATTTTGCTTGTGCGTCAGTTAATTGAACCAAATTGTTTTGTAAAGTTGGCTCTGTATTTTCCACTTTTTCTGTTTTACTTCCGCAGGCAAAAACCAAGAGAGGAAGTATCAAAGCGATGATTATTTTTTTCATGTTTGTGTCTTATTTCGTTAATAGGTAATTGAGTTCGATGCTTCTGATATTCAAGGATTGAACTGCATTCAAATATTGACTTTGAATTTCTACCACTTGATTGATCAACATCGACCATTCTAAATAATTGATTTCGCCTTTAACAAATTGTTCGCTGGCGAGTTTGGAAATTTTTTCCGCATTTGGCAATAAAATTTGTTCAAAATTTTGAACATTTTCAGCTGCATTCAAATATTGCATCTGATTGGTTTTCCATTCATTTTCAAATTGATTGAGTCCTGCCTGAAAATTGTTTTCTGACAACAATTCATTCATTTTTGCCGCTTGCACTTTCGATTTTTGTGCACCGTAAAATATTGGAATTCCAACTCCAATTTGCACTGATTGAAATCGTTTTGAACGGTCGTAGGTTACATTATTTGCGCCTGTTCCGATCATACTCATATTGTTATAGCCAACTGAAAGATCCGGCAGAAACATCGATTTTTCAAGTTTTGTCACTTTCAACGCCATGCCGTTTTGTTGTTCCAGCAATTTCATTCTCGGATGCGCACCATTTTCAAGATTTTCTCCTCCGTATAAATTGGATTTCAACTGATTTTGTTCTGGTTCGTAGCTCGTTTTCGCGTTCAATAACCATTCAAATTTCAGCTGTAAAATTTCCTTTTCTTGTCGCAAAGATTTCAATTGCATCGCGATTTGTGACCGTTGCGTTTCAGCACTCGTTTTTTCCAATAAATTGCTTTCACCGGTTTTAAATCTCAAGTCCGACACGCGCAAAAATTCTGCGTAAATGCTGTCGTTTTTGGTGAGTAATTTTTCTTTAGAATAAATCACTTGCAAATCATAATAAGTCAAAGCGACTTGTTTTACCAATTCAGCAGTTTGAATCGCTTGTCCCCATTGACTTTCCTTCAAAGCTTCATTTAAAATGGCTTTTTGGTTGGAATAAACCGAAGGAAAGCGAATACTTTGTCCAATATTGATTCTTGAATCTTGAAAAACGCTATTGATTTGTCCATATTCGACCACAAAATTCGTAGGTTGAATACTCACACCAGATTTCAACAACGCTTCTTGATACGCTACTTTCAACTTCTCGCTTTTTAGATTCAAGTTGTTTTTCACAGCAGTGTCAATTGCAGCATTTAAACTGATGTTTTGCGCTTGTGAGAAATTGATTGCGCCAATGAAAATCAAACTGGCAACTATTTTTTCGATGTGCTTTGGCTTCTTGAATCCTTTTTCTGAAAGAATATAGAGGATTGGCAAAACGAACAATGTCAAGAAAGTCGCAATCATCAATCCACCAATAACAACCGTCGCAAGTGGACGTTGAACTTCTGCACCAGAACCGTTGCTCAATGCCATCGGCAAGAATCCAAGCGAAGCCACAAATGCTGTCATCAACACTGGTCGCAAACGATTTTGCGTTCCGTTTAGCACGATTTGAATGACAGAAGTTTCTCCTGCTTCTTTGATGCGATTGAATTCTGCAATGAGCACAATTCCATTCAAAACAGCAATTCCGAAAAGCGCGATGAAACCGACACCAGCACTGATGCTGAATGGCATGCCACGCGCAGCTAATAACAAAATTCCACCTATCGCAGAAAGTGGAATGGCTGAATAAATCAATAGTCCTTGTTTGATTGATTTAAAAGCAAAATACAACAACAAGAAGATCAAGAATAAAGAAACAGGAACTGCAATTGTCAAGCGTTCTTTCGCAGCATTTAAGTTTTCAAAAGCACCTCCAAATTGGACGAAATAGCCGTCTGGCAAATCCAATTTATCGTTAGTTTTTTGTTGTAATTCTGTCACAATACTCTCTACATCTCTATCTTTCACATTGAATCCTACAATTACTCGTCGTTTTGCATCTTCACGTTGAATTTGATTTGGACCGTCTTTCAATTCAACTTTTGCCAATTGATATAATGGAACTTGTGACCCACTTGGGGTTGGAATCAACAGATTTTGAACATCTTCCAAACTTTCTCGCTTTTTGCTCTCGAGTCTTACAACCAAGTCAAAACGTTTTTCATCTTCGAAAATCAATCCGCTGCTTTGACCTGCAAAAGCGGTGTTAATTACCCGATTGACATCAGAAATATTGATGTTGTATTGCGCCATTGCATCACGGTTGTAGTCGATGATGATTTGTGGCAATCCCATTAGTGCTTCTAAATAAATTTCGTCTGTTCCTTTCACGGTTTTCACCAATTCACTCAGTTTTTTCGCATATCGCGCCAAAGTGTCTAAGTTTTCGCCGTAGATTTTACAAACTACATCTTGTCTTGCTCCTGTCATCAATTCGTTGAACCGCATTTGAACTGGATATTGAAAACTCGTTGTTACTCCAGGGACTTCCTGCGCAGCTACCGTCATTTTTTCAGCCAATTCATCGAAAGAGCTTGCTGAGGTCCACTCATGTTTGTCTTTCAATGAAATAATCATGTCGCCACAATCCATTGGCATTGGATCTGTTGGTACTTCTCCGCTTCCGATTTTGGTAACCACTTTATCCACTTCAGGAAAACGTGTTTTTAAGATTTTGGCTACTTTATTGATATTTTCAATCGAAGTATTCAAATTACTTCCAGACAAAACACGTGTTTCAATAGCAAAATCTCCTTCAGGAATTGAAGGGATAAATTCTCCACCCAAAGTGCTGATGATATAGATTGAAATTACAAAAAGTACCATCACAGATGTAATCACTGTTTTTGGATATTGAATAATTTTCGACAATCGCGAGCGGTAACTTTCGCCCAAACGATTCATCAATCTGTCAGAAATATTGTCTTTGTGCACTTTTTTCTTGCTCAAAACCAAGGTGCTCATCATCGGAATGTAGGTCAAAGAAAGAATAAACGCACCGAGCAATGCAAAACCAACCGTTTGAGCCATCGGTTTAAACATTTTTCCTTCAATTCCTTGCAAGGTGAAAATCGGCAAATACACAATCAAAATAATGATTTGACCAAAAACGGCACTGTTCATCATTTTTCCAGCAGCTCCTTTTACTTGGTTGTCCATTTCCAATTGACTGAAATCATTTGATCCCAATTGGTTTTTCTTGTGTAATTGATGCATCACGGCTTCCACGATAATTACGGCACCATCGACAATCAAACCAAAATCCAACGCACCTAAACTCATTAAGTTTCCGCTGACATGGAAAATGTTCATCAAGATGATGGCAAACAACATCGCCAATGGAATGACCGATGCAACCAACAATCCCGCGCGGAAATTTCCAAGGAAAAGGACCAACACAAAAATCACGATTAGTGCACCTTCTAGCAAATTTGATTCAACCGTTCCAATCGCATTGTTGACCATTTTCGTGCGATCTAGAAATGGATCAATCACAACGCCTTCAGGCAGAATTTTCTGAATTTCTTCTACCCGTGTTTTGATATTTTGAATCACTTCATTGCTATTCGCACCTTTCAACATCATGACAACTGCGCCAGAAACTTCTTTCTCACCATTGAAAGTCATGGCTCCATAACGTGTTGCAAAGCCAAATTTAACTTCTGCAACATTTCTGATAAAGAGCGGCGTTCCATTTTCCAAACTTTTGACCGCAATGTTTTGGATGTCTTCGATATTTTTGACCAAGCCTTCACTTCGGATATACAACACGCTTGCACCTTTTTCAATGTAAGCGCCTCCAGTATTCTGGTTGTTTTGTTCCAAAGCTTTGAAAACATCGTCGATTGTAATTCCAAATGCTTGTAATTTATTTGGGTCGATGGCGATTTCATATTGTTTGAGTTTTCCTCCAAAACTGCTGACTTCTGCAACACCTTTTACACCTAACAATTGTCGTCGGATAATCCAATCTTGAATCGTTCTTAGATCGGTGATACTGTATTTATCTTCATATCCTTTTTCTGTGCGCACAGCATATTGATACACTTCTCCCAAACCAGTTGAGACAGGTCCTAATTTCGGTGTTCCGATTCCTTTAGGGATTTCATTTTGCACTTGTTGCAATCTTTCCGCGACTTGCTGACGAGCGAAATAGATGTCAGTTTCGTCGTCAAAAACAATGGTTACAACGGATAATCCGAATCGAGAAAAACTTCTAATTTCTTTCAATCCAGGAATGTTGTTGCTCGCTTGTTCGATGGGAAAAGTAACAAGTCGTTCAATGTCAACCGCGCCAAAGGAAGGAGCAACAGTGATTACTTGAACTTGGTTATTGGTAATGTCAGGAACTGCATCAATTGGCAGCTTCGTGACCTCGAAAATTCCGTATAAAAACAACGCTATCGTAAAAATCCCAACGATTAGTTTGTTTTTAATAGAAAACTCAATGATTTTATTAAGCATAAATTCTATTAATTATTGGTGAATAAAAACACTTAGAAATATGTTCAAAACATTTAGATGTATTGACTTACAAGTGTTGACACGAAATAATTAACAGGATTTGGGCGGTTGCCAGATAGATTCTAACTGAAGTGTTGGAATGAATTGGTTTTTGTGAATGGTTACACTCTTATTATTGTCAGTAAATACAGGGATTTCAATTTCAGAAAAAGCAGGTAAAACCGCAAAAATCTGCGTAGAAAATGAATTTCCATGTGATTTAAAAGGCAATCTTTTATCTTTTAAATCATCATTGTCAGGCGCGTGATTGCCTTGGTAATGGATTTTTAAAAATTGAAGAAAAGTAATGTTTTTGTTTTCCGTTCTATGCTCTGAAAAATGCTCGAAAAGAACCGGAAGTTTGAAAAATTGATTCAACTCCGTGGCGGAAAACACGTAAAGACTAATGAATAATATGGCAATTGTCTTTTTCACTGATTCAAAGTTACATCAAAAATTAGTTCAAAATTTCAGGTTTTAACTTATTTGTTAAAATTTAACTTTTGGATTGGACGGATCGTGTTTTTTTTGCCACGAATGCACGGATTATTTAAAGAGGTGTTTTTTTGAATTCTATTTTCTTTTGAAGATCCATTTTACCTCAGAATTTTCAGAAATGGGTATAAAGATTTATTTGCCACAGATTCACGGATTATTTTTTGAAAAGTTTATTATCAAATTCCTCCTTCCAAATCCGTGCATTCGTGGCTTCAACTAAATTGCATCCTTGGCTTTCACCAAAAATCATTCAGGCATTATTTCCATCTTATCTGCGAAATGGAAGCAATAATCTCTCAAATCCTCACAAATTTTGGTTTCTCCAGTTGCTTTTTCAAATGTATCAGCCATGGTCAATAGCGTTTGGTGGAAAAATTGTTTCATTTCTTCGATAGACATTTCATCCGTCCACAAGTCAATTTTCAATGTGTTTTTCGCTTTTGGATCCCAAACAGAAAGCAACAAAGCGCGTGCTTCTGCATTTTCAATATTTCCGTCGGTAGCGTTCCACATCATGCGCATCGGCACGTGGTTTTCGTTTACACCAACATTGATTTTAATTTCTGAGGTTTTAACTATTTTTTTTTCTTCTTCCATGATGATTTGATTTTTTTTAACAGATAATCAGTGTTTTAACTTTGTTTTTGTTTGTTGAATCTGTCAATTGTATTTATTATTCTGCGATTTCGTAGGCTTGTAAAATTTCGGTGTAAGGTAAATCTATCAAGTCTTTCAACGTCGTTTCTGGATTTTCAGTCATGTATGAATGAATCATTTTCCAACCAATAAATTGACCCATACGATCCGGACTTTCTTGCGGCAAACCAATGGTGAAAGGTCCTTCGTTTAAGAAATTGGAATGATCGCGTTCTTTTTCAGAAAACAACATTTTTTCCTTTACCAAAAATTGCCAAAAAGCGTACTCGTTTTTTTGCGCATATTCGAAATCTGGTTTTGTATAGCGCATGATGATGGCTTCATCTTCGTTTGGCAACGCAGCTTCAGTGAGGTACAAAATTTTCCCCCAACGAATCATTTGTTCAGCGGTATTGCCTTTTACTTCAGGAACATAATGCGTCATGATCCATGCGGTCAAAACGTCGCGCTCTAAAAATCTTGCTTCCATTCCATCTTTGATCCATTGAAAAATAGGATCTGGAACTTTTTTTATCACAGGAGATTTTACTCCCAAATATCTTTCTAAACCTACTCCAATTTCATTTTCAGTGGCAAAAGCATTGCTAGCGAAAAGTGAATTCATGAAAACTACGTTTTGCGGTATTTTTCCATCAGGAAAATGGTATTTCAATGCCTTGAAACCATTCGTTATTTTCGTTTTTTGCGGAGATAAATTGCTAAATTTAACTTGAATTTCTTTTTCAATTTGACTGATAAATTGATCGTTGGTAAAAAGCTTGATTCTCGCTGTGGTTCCTGAATCGCTCAATGGTCCAACGCCGATACATTGTCCCAATTCATAGGACAATATTTCATTCACTTTCAGTGAAGTAGATTGAATTGAGGTTTGTATTTCAGAGGAAGGCAAATGGTAGAAAATGGAATCTAAATTCACAAAATTCAGTTTCACATTGATTCCACTTGAATCCACATCCAAAGGGTCACTTGTACATGCAGTAAGCAACAAGATTCCAAAACCAATAGATAAAATGCTTTTACGGGTCATTAAAATTCTTTAATATTGTAGTCAAAAGTAATCATATTCGCTCAATTTGCGAATGGATAAACAAATTTTTGATAACCCTTGAAAATCAAATAAGATGAAAAAAATTCTATTTACAGTAGTTGGTTTGAGTATCGCTTTGATAACAAACGCGCAAGACGCAGCGAATAAAAAATTGCAAGCTGGTTTGATTATCGGAACAGGAATGAATTTTCAAAAAATGGGAACCAAGAATCTCAATACCAACGGAATTGGTGGAGATTTTAACATTGGTGCAAATTTAAATTTCAACATCAACGAAAATATTGCTTTCAATACAGGATTGGAGTTTGATATCTCAACAGTTAGGTTTGAAGCAAGCGCTACAAATCCTGTTTTCTACAAATTCAACGACACAGAAATTATTAGAAAAGGTGAGTGGGGCGCAAATAATACTGTTTTTCAATTGACCGAAAGAACACAAAGCGCGAAATATATTTCAATTCCTACGATGTTTTTGTTTAGAACCAATTTCATTGGATATTTCAGGTATTTCGGGAAATTTGGGTTGAGACACAGTATTTTGGCAGATTCGAAATCAAATGATGTTGGTTATGTTGTCACTCCTGGAGATGCGGTTCAAAGCAAGAACGAAAATATGAAACGCAAAAATGAAATGTTGTTTTACAAGGGTTCAATTGGGTTATGCGGTGGCGCCGAGTGGAATTTCACAGGTTCAACTTGTTTGATGGCTGAATTAGGTTATTATTATGGTTTTACGCCTTTGTACTATTCACCGAAAGAAGACAAAATGAGTTTGTATACCAGCTCATTGGTTGATGGAAATAAATTTTTCTCCAATGCTGCAACGCAATCTCAATTGATGTTGAAAGTTTCGGTTTTATTTTAAGCAACAGATTTTGGATTTTAAAGGAATAAACGAACACATCGTAAATTGGCTTTCAAAGTATGCTGAAAATGCAAAAATGAATGGTTTTATTATTGGAATTTCCGGTGGTGTTGATTCTGCTGTCACATCCATGCTTTGTGCACAGACGGGCAAAAAAGTACTTGCATTGAGTATGCCGATTCGCCAAACTGTTGCTGAATTTCAACGTGCGACGGAACACATCGAAAATTTGAAATCCAGGTTTTCCAATGTTGAATCGATTGATTTGAATTTGACAGAAACCTTTGGCGCTTTTGAAGCAATTTTACCACAAGAAACAACTCAAAATTTTCTTTCCATGGCCAATAGTCGTTCGCGCTTGCGCATGATGACTTTGTATGCTTTAGGTCAAAGCAATGGTTTGTTGGTTGCAGGAACAGGAAATAAAATTGAAGATTTTGGGGTTGGATTTTTCACCAAATATGGCGACGGCGGCGTGGATATTAGTCCGATAGCCGACTTGACAAAGACTGAAGTTTTTGGTTTGGCGAAATATCTAGAGATTGTAAATTCAATTCAAGTTGCCAAACCTACAGATGGTTTGTGGGAAGATGGTCGAAGCGACGAAGATCAAATTGGCGCAACGTATCCAGAATTGGAGTGGGCGATGGATTTCAAAGGCGACGAAAACGCATTGACCGGAAGAGAGAAAGAGGTTTTGGTGATTTACCGCAGATTCAATACAGTCAATAGACACAAAATGGAAGCGATTCCAGTATGTGAAATTCCAACAAATCTTAAAAAATAAAATCTAAGCTTATTCAGCTTCAGGCGCCAATCTTAAAACGATTCCGTCGATTTCTTCTGTGATGTGGATTTGACAACCCAAACGAGAATTTGGTTTCACATAAAACGCTTGGTCAAGCATGTCTAATTCTGCATCTCCTTGAGGATCAAGTTCAGTGTCAGATTCCAAATAGCACTGACAAGTAGCACACATTGCCATTCCTCCACATTCACCTTTCACTGGCAAATCGTAAGATTTACACAATTCCATGATGTTCATGCTCATGTCTGTTGGAGCAATCAATTCATGTGAAACGCCTTCTCTGTCAATGATTGTTACGGTAATATCTGCTGCCATTTTTTTGAATTTGGGTGTAAAGATATTGGTTTCTTTTGGAATTAAAAAGTACAAAAATCCTCAAACTGAGAGAATTTACAATACCCAATCAAATAAGTATTTTTCGTCATGCTCAATATTGAATTTGTCTAGTAAATCCAAATATTCTTTTTTAAAGGTTTGGATTTCATGGTGTTTTTCTTGATTTAAGATGTAGTTGATGACATTCTCTAATGCAGAAAAAGAATAGGAGAAAGCCCCAAAACCTTCTTGCCATCGAAATTTTCCATGAACAAGATTTTTTTCGTTGATCCACCTCGAGGAATTAGCCTTAATGTCTCGCACAAGGTCTGAAATGGAAATATTCGGTTTAATGCTTATCAGAATATGGATATGATCAGCAACACCGCCAATGGCGTAAACTTTTTGTTCTTGAGCCGAAATTGTCCCGCAAATATATTTGTGCAATTCATCTCTCCATGCTTTTTCAATCAGGTTTTGTCGCCCCTTCACAGAGAAAACAATTTGAATGTAAATTTGTGAAAATGTATTAGCCATTTTTTTTGGTTTTAAGTTGTTAGGGGGTTAATTTTCGTTTTAATTTGAGGTCGGAAAAATTTACGTCGAAGCGCAAATCACGGTGTTGTTTTACTAAAGATAAGAATTATTTTCTATATCTCAAAATTCTTTTTGCCTAAAAAATGACAAGTATGTCGCTCCTCTGGAGCTCGACGGAATTGCGCGTTATTTTTTTATGAGACAATACCCCTCCGGGGCATGTCGACCCAAAAACAAAGCTAGTTCGTCCATCAACAAGCTCCATCGGAGCGCCACAATAATTGCTCCATCGGAGCGAAATATAACAAGCTCCGCGGGAGCGCCATATCAATAGCTCCGTAGGAGCGTTATATTGATTCAACCCAAATCCCCCAATAAAAATCATATAATTTCCCATTTCCAAAAATTGCCCCTACCTTTGAAAAAATATTAAATTGATTTCATGAAAATCACCTATTCCATTGATGAAAATGATTATTTAACGTTTCAATTATACACGGCGTCGAATTCAACGTTGGTTAAAAAGCGTCGATTTATTTCTCGTTTGGTGCCTGCGATTGCGTATTTGTTGTTGGCAGTTACGTTTTTTTATCAGGGAAATATCACCATGATTATCGCTTTTGGCGTGTTGGCAGTCGTTTGGTATTTTTTGTATCCTTTTCACGACAAAAATGTGTACAAACGACAATATCAGAAGTTTATCAAAGAGAATATGAACAACAAATTTGGTCGTCCAGCGACTTTGAGTTTTGAGGCTCCGTTGGTGAAAGCGAAAGATGAAGTTTCGGAAACGAAAATCAATTATTCCGAAATTGAATCGATTACGGAGATTCCTGAAATGTTTTTGTTGAAATTGAAAACCAATCAATCATTTATTTTACCCAAAGATAAAATCGAAAACTGGGAAGCTTTGAATCCGTTTTTTGAATCTTTCGAAGCCAACGAAGGAGTTCCATTTTACGTTCTTTCAAATTGGAAATGGAAGTGATTTTATCACAAAAGTGTCGAATTTGAGCCTTGAACTGTCGAACTGTCTAAAAAACTGTAAAACTGACAGTCAAAAATGGAAAGATTGTTTGTAATAATTGAAATTTTCCAGTGGCATCATTCTTGACTCTCAAAAGTTGATAAATATTTAAGATTTTATTCTTCAAAAGGAATTCAATCCTATAAATAGAATGTATATTTACGTCTCAATGGCAATTTAAAAAATGAACAATATGTTTGGAAACGACGAATTTAAAAAATACGCGACAAAACATCAGGGGATCAGCAGTATGCACCTGAACAGTTATATTGAATCTTCTTTGACTCCTTATATCATCGAAGAAAGACACTTGAATATGACGCAAATGGATGTTTTTTCTCGATTGATGATGGATAGAATTATCTTTCTTGGAACTGGAATCAACGACCAAGTTGCTAATATTATCAATGCGCAATTGTTATTTTTGGAATCAGTAGATCCTAAAAAAGACATTCAAATTTACATGAATTCACCAGGTGGATCTGTTTATGCAGGTTTGGGAATTTATGATACGATGCAATATATCAAACCAGATGTGGCAACAATTTGTACTGGAATGGCAGCTTCCATGGGCGCAGTTTTATTGTGTGCAGGAGCTGAAGGAAAACGTTCAGCGTTGAAACATTCTCGTGTGATGATTCACCAACCATTAGGTGGCGCGCAAGGACAAGCTTCTGATATCGAAATTACTGCACGTGAAATCGGTAAATTGAAAAAGGAATTGTATGACATCATCGCATACCATACAAAACAAGATTACGATAAAGTATTTGCTGATTCAGACCGTGATTATTGGATGACATCAGAAGAAGCAAAAGCTTACGGAATGGTAGATGAAGTTTTGGTGAGAAACCCAAAATAAATCACTAATAATTAATTATTTAAAGGTCATTCGTCAGTTGGCGGATGGCTTTTTTTGTCAAACTAGAATATGTCAAAAAAAGAAACATCTTGTTCGTTTTGCGGAAGACCGCGCTCGCAAGTAGGAATGTTAATCGCTGGATTATCAGGCCATATTTGTGAAAGTTGTATTACGCAAGGTTATTCAATTGTTGAAGAGGAATTTAAAGCAAACAAAACAGATGCTTTCAAGGAAGCACCTTTGAATATCTTGAAACCTATTGAAATCAAATCTAAATTGGATGAATATGTAATCGGACAAGAAGATGCGAAAAAAGTATTGTCTGTTGCAGTTTACAATCATTACAAAAGATTGAATCAACCAGTAACAAAAGACGATGTGGAAATCGAAAAAGCAAATGTGATTTTGGTTGGTCGCACTGGAACGGGAAAAACGTTGTTGGCGAAAACCATCGCTCGTTTGTTGAATGTTCCATTTTGTATCGCTGATGCTACTGTTTTAACTGAAGCAGGTTACGTAGGTGAAGACGTGGAAAGCATTCTTTCTCGTTTACTTCAAGCTGCGGATTACAATGTAGACGCAGCGCAAAGAGGAATTGTTTTCATCGATGAAATTGATAAAATCGCACGCAAAAGCGACAATCCTTCGATTACGCGTGACGTTTCAGGAGAAGGTGTACAACAAGCTTTATTGAAACTGTTAGAAGGTTCGGTTGTCAATGTTCCGCCACAAGGAGGAAGAAAGCATCCAGAGCAAAAAATGATTCAAATCGATACTAAAAACATTTTATTTGTTTGTGGTGGTGCGTTTGATGGAATTGAAAAAATAATTGCAAGACGTGTAAATACGCAAACAATCGGTTTCAGTAGCAACGATGATGTGCGCATTGATGGAGATAATTTCTTGAAATACATCAATCCAACTGACATCAAATCTTACGGATTAATTCCAGAGTTGATTGGTCGTTTTCCTTCTTTGACTTACTTGGAGCCGTTGGATGCGAAAAGTTTGAAAAGAATTTTGACAGAACCAAAAAATGCGTTGATCAAACAATATGTTCGTTTGTTTGAAATCGACGGAATCAAATTGGCTTTTGATGGAGATGTGTTGGATTTTATCGTTGAAAAAGCGATAGAATTTAAATTAGGAGCAAGAGGATTGCGTTCAATTTGCGAAGGCATTTTAAACGAAGCCATGTTTGATTTGCCATCCAAAAAAATCAAAGAATTCAGGGTTTCTGCGGACTACACGAGAGAACAATTTTCGAAATCTAAAGTAGCACGTTTGAAAGTAGCTTAATAGCAGAATTATTAAATATTATAAGTCCATCGTTATTGAAATGATGGACTTTTTTTTAGGAAAAAATTTCTACAAAAAAAGCGACAGTTTATGATACTGTCGCTTTTTTTAAAGTATAAGTTTGTGCATTTAGTCTCTCGTCCCCGCAGTAACAATCGTAAAATTGTCCCAATTCAAATATTTATTCGCCAAGGCTAAAATTCGCTCTTGTGAAATGTTTTGAATGTGTTGAATCGCTTCATTGTAATATTCAAAATCTTTGCCGTGTAAATGTGCTGCCATGTATAAATCCATCATCGCATTTGGTCCATCTGCACTTTTCAGAATCTGACCTAGGAGATAATTTTTCACCAAATCCAATTCCTCTTGCGGAACCAATTCTGCTTTCAGCAAATCCATTTCATTTTTGATTTCGGTCAATGTCGCTTCTGCAACGTCTTTTCCAACTTCTGTCGCAATAATGAAATAGCCAGCATTGTTTGATTCTGCAACCCCGCAACCAATTCCATAAGTGTAACCTTTGTCTTCGCGGATATTTGACATCAATCGACTACCGAAATAGTCTCCAAAAATGGTTTGTAGAATTTGAAAATCTAGGAAATCTTCATGCGTTTTGTTAAACAATGGAATTCCCATGCGAATCGCAGTTTGAACCGCATCTTTTTTCTCGATGTGCAATCTTCCCGGAATGTTGATGAAATCTTTTTCAAATTCGCAAGTTCCTGGTTTCGACCAAGCGCCAACGGTATCGATCAAACGATCAATGTATGCTGGTTCAACATCTCCCACAACAATCACCTTGCGTAAACCTTGCAGGTAAAATTCTTTGTGAAATCTTTTTAAATCGAGTACAGAAACATCTTCCAAATCCGACAATTCTAGCTGACGATTGTAGTTTTCTGAATTGCTAAACAATTGTTTTTGAAATGCACGTCGCACCAAAACGCTAACTTTTTCAGATGAAACGAGAAATTGTTGCTTCTTTTCGCGCAACATATCGCTGATTTCGTGTTCGTGAAATGCTACTTCCTGAATGGCATTCACTAAAATAGCGACTGCTTTCTCGACGTTTTCTTTCAAACAATACAAACTGACGATTGCCAATTCTTGTGCGATTTCTTGATCCAAATACGCGCCCAAACCGTCCAATTCTTGGTTGATTTGCGTACTTGTTTTGTCTGCAGTTCCTGAAAGTAGAAGACTGTTCACAAAACCCGCTATTTTGCGATTTCCGCGGATTGTTCCTGCGTCAAAGTGAAATTCAATGCGCGTTGTGTCGTCTGGAACAGGTTGCATCCAATACAATTTCACAGTAGGCGTGATGTCAAAAATATGTGGTTCTACAAAATTGATTTTTTGTAGAGGATGTATGGCTGGTGCTGTATTTCTTAAACTCATGATTGAATGGCTTTTACTTTTAATAAAGAACAATTTGTTTTTTGTAGAATGTCTTGCGCGTTTGCTAAAATGTGTTCTGGTTGAATTTGTTCGTATAAAATGGCTTCTTGATTCACGCCGTCAGCATCGCCTAATAATTCGAAGTAAGCCAAATTCATAGCGCGATTCAATAAACCTTGTTCTTGAAAAGCTTTTGCCGTTTTGATTTTATTTTTCAATCGATCCAATTCTTTCGTGCTGATTTTTTCAGTTTGAATTTCGTTCAACACTTTCCAAATGGCTGCGTCTACTTCTTCAAAAGTCACATCAGGACTTAATTTTCCGCTGATTACCATCAATCCATTGTCTAAAGATCCAGTAATATAAGCGCCAATTTCTGTCACCAATTTTTGTTCTTTTTGAATCGAAGTGTACAATCTAGATGATTTGTCTCGTCCCAAAGCGTCTGAAAGCATGTCGGTGATGTAATATTCCGCTGATTTTCGCTCCGACATTTTGAAAGCATAGTAAAATGCGTCAGAAGGAACATTGCGTTCAATTATTTGCTCTCTGAATTCAGTTTGTGGCAATTCAGCCGTCAAAATTCTGGCAGGTTTCATTTTCGATGGAATGTCGCCGTACCATTTTTCAACCAATCGTTTTACTTCGTCTAATTCAAAATTTCCAGCAATGCATAAAATCGCGTTGCTTGGATTGTAGAATTTATGGAAAAACGCTTTCACATCTTCCATTATTGCTTCTTCAATGTGGCTGATTTCTTTTCCGATTGTCGCCCATTGATATGGATGCGTATGGTAAGCCAAAGGTCTTAATTTCAACCAGACATCTCCGTAAGGTTGATTTAAATAACGTTGTTTGAATTCTTCAATTACGACACTTCGTTGTGTTTCCAAACTTTTTGGGGTGAAACCAAGCGACAACATTCTATCGGATTCTAACCACAAAGCCGTTTCGATATTTTGCGCTGGCAAAACGTCGTAGTAATTGGTGATATCGTTGGAAGTAAATGCGTTGCTTTCTCCGCCAGCATGTTGCAAAGGCGCGTCGAAATCAGGAATATTGACTGAACCGCCAAACATCAAATGTTCGAATAAATGCGCGAAACCTGTTTTTTCAGGATCTTCGTCGCGCGCGCCTACATCGTAAAGCGTGTTTACAACTGCCAAAGGCGTGGTGGTGTCTTTGTGGAATATTACTTTGAGTCCGTTTTCAAGGGAAAATCTTTCGAATTGAATCATTAAAATGTAAATTTATCTGAAGTTTGTAATGCGATGGTTTCTTTGTATTCGGCGATGATTTCAGCGACAATTTCTGCTGCAGGTTTAATTTGGTGAATCAATCCAGCAACTTGACCAATTTCCAATTCGCCTTCGATGAGGTCGCCCTCAAACATGCCTCTTTTTGCGCGTCCGCGACCCAAAAGATTTTCGAGTTCTTCGGCGTTCGTTCCTTTTTTGTATGCTTCTTGTACTTGGTCAAAAAATGGATTTCTCAATAATCGCACAGGAGTTAATTCTTTCAAAGTCAAAAGTGTATCACCTTCTTTTGATGAAATGACTTCGTTTTTGAAATTGATGTGACAACTTGCTTCTGGAGTTGCAACGAATCGACTTCCAATTTGAACGGCGTCAGCGCCTAAAGTCATCGCGGCCAACATTCCTTTTCCAGTTCCAATTCCGCCTGCTGCAATCAAAGGAATCGAAATCGCTTCTGCAACCATCGGAATCAAGCAAAAAGTTGTTGTTTCGTCTCGACCGTTGTGACCTCCAGCTTCAAAACCTTCAGCAACGACAGCATCCACGCCAGCTTCTTGCGCTTTCAATGCGAATTTTACGCTTGAAACAACATGAACAACCACAATTCCATGTGATTGCAAATGTTTTGTCCAAGTTTTTGGATTTCCTGCAGAAGTGAAAACAATTGGAACTTGATGTTTGATGATTGTTTCAATATGCTTGTCAATATCAGGATAAAGCATCGGCAAATTGACTGCGAAAGGTTTATTTGTTGCGGCTTTGCATTTGGCAATTTGTTCGTCTAAAATATGTGGATACATTGATCCGGAACCAATGATTCCCAATCCGCCAGCGTTGGAAACAGCAGAAGCCAATTCCCAACCAGAACACCAAATCATTCCCGCTTGAATGATTGGATATTGAATATTGAAAAGTTGTGTTACGCGATTTTTCATGAATGTGTTGTGCTTTTGTTGAACAAAAATCTAATTTGTTCGAATACTAAAATTAATGTGTTTTACTCTAACTTTTTGCTCATGATATCTGGTGCATTCTCTAAAGTTTTTTATTTCCATTTGATAAATAATAATAATAAGATTAAAGATCCAACAGAATTAAAACTGATATCAATCAAATTAAATCGATCAATTATGGCAATCGTATTTTTATATTTAATCCAAGCGTTTTTAAAGTTAGAGATTAAATAATCAGTAATATAAAAACCGAGTAGAAATTGAAGTACTGCCACCAAAAAAATGGCAATTCCAATTTTAATCAGAAGCTTTTTCGTTTGAATCAAATCTAAATCAATCTGCTTCCATATTTTAGTTATCCAAATCCTCAATAATACACTAATCAAAGCTATACATAGAATTTGATTTGTCCAAAATAAAAGTACAGGATCAATTCCGCTAATTATTCCTATTGATTCGAAGCTATGAAAAAACAGGGCGCTTAAAGATTTTAGTAAATACCAAGAAAATGCTCCAATTGCTATTAAATTGAAAACATTTGATTTATCTTTTGTTATTTCTGTTTCACTCATTTTATGGTTTTGATTCCATATTACTACGAAATTACAAAACAGAAATGAATCGGCAATTTGTATTTCAAGATCATTCTGAATTTTCATTAAACTTCCGTGTCAAAAGATTAAAAAAATCCTCTAGCTGATTATTGTGTTGTAGTATCAGATTGATTAATTTTACAGCATGACAAAATCAAAAGCTTGGATTCACGCATGCAGATTGCGAACGCTTCCTCTTTCATTATCAGGAATTATTTTGGGCTCTTTTGTTGCCAAATCAAATGGTTTTTGGAACACAACGATTTTCATTTTTGCTTTGTTGACAACCGTTTTGTTTCAGGTCTTGTCCAATTTGGCGAATGATTTGGGCGACAGTCAAAAAGGCGCGGACAATGAAGGTCGTGTTGGTCCCGAAAGAGCTGTGCAATCCGGTGTGATTTCGATGAAAGAAATGCGCAATGCGGTGATTTTATTGAGCGTTTTGTCATTTATCTCTGCAGGAACATTGATTTATTTCGCTTCTTTGAATAAAACGCTTTCATTTTGGGTTTTTTATGCTGTGTTGGCTGTTTTCTGTGTGCTTGCTGCCATCACATATACCGTTGGAAAACGCGCTTATGGTTACCACGGACTGGGCGACTTTTTCGTGTTTATTTTCTTCGGATTGGTGAGCGTTTTGGGCGTTTATCATTTGTATTTGCCCGAATTTAATTTCTCCACTTTTCGTTTTGAAAATTTATTACCAGCTGCTACGATTGGTTTGTTGAGTATGGCAGTTTTGAATCTCAATAACATGCGCGACAGAACCAATGACGCGAAAGTAGGTAAACGCACATTGGTTGTTCAGTTGGGCGGCGAAAGATCGAAGTTTTACCACGCTTTTTTGATTTTAGGCGGAATTGCTTGTTTCACGATTTTCGTTTTTCAATTTCAGTCTGAAAATAAATGGATGGCGCTTTCATTGTTACCTCTGATTTTGTTGATTGCGCATCTGAGAAAAGCCATGAGTATTGTCCATGAACGCAATTTTGATCCTGAATTGAAAAAAGTTGCTTTGTCGGCTTTTGCGATCAGCGTTTTATTTGCGGCGGCGATTGTTTTACACGCTTCATTTTAGGTCGATGATTCGCGCGACATTCGAGAAAAAAACTTTTCACTTCAAGCGACCAAGTGGAACGAGTAGGGGAGTATTGACGGAAAAACATGCTTGGTTTATTTCACTTTCAGATTCCGAAAATCCTGCTGTAATTGGTTTGGGAGAATGCAGTATTATTCCCGGACTTTCGCCTGATTTTGATGATTTTGAACAATATGAAAATCAAGTGAAGTTTTGTTGTGATCAAATCAATTCAAGTGAAGCAACGTTTGAATCAATTGCGCAATTTTGCGACGAAATTATTGAATTTCCTTCTATTGTTTTTGGCATTGAAACGGCTTTGCTGGATTTAAAAAATGGTGGAAAATCGTTCTTTTTCGATACGTCTTTTACCAGAGGTGAAACGAAAATTCCAATCAATGGATTGATTTGGATGGGCGATGAAGCGTTTATGCAAGCGCAAATTGAGGATAAACTGAAAGAAGGTTTTCGCTGCATCAAAATGAAAATTGGCGCTATAGAATTTGATAAAGAATTCGCTATTTTGGAATCCTTGCGCGAGCGTTTTCCGTCGGATCAATTGACGTTGCGTGTGGATGCGAACGGTGCTTTTTCCCTTGCTGAAGCACTAGATCGATTGACACAATTAGCTACTTTGGAAATTCATTCTATTGAACAACCGATTCAAGTCAATCAATGGGACGCGATGGCGGAACTGTGTCAAAAATCACCTTTGCCGATTGCGTTGGATGAAGAATTGATTGGTATTCATGATTTGGGTGCAAAACGAAAATTATTGGAATCGATTCAACCGCAGTATATCATTTTGAAACCAAGTTTGCACGGCGGAATTGCTGGAACGAAATCTTGGATTGAAATCGCAGAAAAAATGAATATTCCGTGGTGGATTACTTCTGCTTTGGAATCCAATGTTGGCTTGAATCACATTGCACAATTCACTTCAACCTACGACAATTTGCTTTTTCAAGGATTGGGAACTGGCGGTTTGTATGTAGAAAATACGCCGACCAAAATGCAAACGAAAGGCGGTTTTTTAGAAATGATTGTATAAAATTATAGCAATTGTAAAATTTTCAAAATTTGAGGTACAAGCAAGGTCTCATTGTTGTTTACAATCTCAAAATCACATAGTTTTTGTTTAGAATGATCGTCTAATTGGTGTGACATTCGCTCTAAGACAGCTTCTCTTTTAGTATGATCTCTTTCCATCACTCTTTGAATGCGGGTTTCACGGTCGGCGATTACTAAAATTGTTGCATCAAATCGTTTGTAAGAACCTGTTTCAAAAAGTAGAGCAGATTCATTGAAAACAAGCAATGAACTTTGAATATTTTTCCAATTTTCAAATGCACGGAAAACAGCGGGGTGAACTAAATCGTTGACTTTGTTTTTGAGTTGATGGTTCTTGAAAATTTGTTCTGCAACAAATGGTCGATTGAGTTCATTGTTTAAATAAGTGTTTTCTCCTAAAAGAGAAATCAATTCATTTTTGAGGTACTGATCTTCATTCATCGCTTTTTTAGCTTCTGCATCTGCGTAGAAAACTGGATATCCAATTTTTTCTAATATTTTGCAAACAAGCGATTTTCCTGACCCAATTCCTCCCGTGATTCCAATTGATTTCATGTAAACGAAATTACAAAAAAAAATCTTGGCACAATTGAATGCGCCAAGATTTCAGTTTCTTTATGATTGTTTGAGAATCTTAGATTTCGTCAACTTGAATCATTTTGAAAGGCAAAGAAATAATTGCTTGATAATCTTCACCTGCCTCTTCCATGTCTTCATCATCTGTTTCAAAATACCAATTGATTTTCACCTCAGTACCTTTTCCATTTATTGATTCTAATTTTTTGAAGAAATCTAAAATACATTTTGAAGAAGACGTATTGAAATATTCCAATTTCACATCTACATCTGTTACTGCAGCTGGCTTTTTGCTGTAGCCATCAATCCACTCATTTAACGGTTTGTAAAATTCAACAGAGTTTTCTGGAATCGATCTTCCTTTAAGTTCCAGTTTGCCAACAGATTGAAATGAAATAGCTGGTGTTTTAGCCGATCCGTCGAGTTTTAAATTTTCCATATTTTGTGCTGATTTGAATAGTATTTAATTAATCCTTACGTTTAAAGAGAAGAAATGGTTTCTTTCATTGATCGGAATAATTTCATAATTTAATTTGTTACCTGTTTTTCTTGCAATATCAATGAATCCCAAACCGGCAGTTCCTTTCTCAGAGAGCTGTCCTGAATGAAGCGTGTCTTGGTAATGCCTTTTTAAAGAAATCGAATCCATTTTATTGATTGTCTCTAATTTACTGATGATGGTTTCTGCGCTTTCAGTATCAATCACATTTCCAGTTTTAATATGGAAACTATCATTACCTTTTGCAACCATAAAATATGCAGATTTTGGTGGAATGTCCTCGAAATATTCAGTCGAAACATGTTCGCTCTGATCAATGTGGTGATAAAGATTTTGTAAACATTCAACCATCACATAATAAACCTTCTTTTTAACCAAATTGTTTTGCTCTAATTCATCCATTTTAGATTCCATCAACGATAAAATATCATTGATAAACTCCGTGTTTACAATTCCTTTGTAGGAACATAAAACCTCGGTTTCCTCCATTAAATGATTAAAATTATACATGCTGCTAGTGTTCATTCGAACTATATTATCAGTAGTTTTTAGCAAATATATTAAAAAAAATGAATTGTAATCATTTGATATACATTTTTTTCACAAAGCGTTAGAAATAAATACCTGAACTTTTAGCGCTATCCTTTTTGACTAACTTTCTTGAATTGATGAAGGATTTGAAAAATGATGCCTTATTACTTCAAATGCAAGACGTTTGCGCTTATCATAAAAATTGAAAAGCTTCAAATTTTAACTTTGCAAACTTTAATGCAATTTAATTTCAATAAGTTCCTTATTTTTGTCGAAGCAATGGAAAATCAAAAACAAGATTTGGAATGGTTTGAGTCATGGTTTAATACCATCTATTATCACATTCTTTATCAAAATCGTAACGAGAAAGAAGCTGAATTGTTTGTCCAAAACTTGGTTTCAAAATTGAAAATTCAGGCATCCAACAATGTACTTGACTTGGCTTGTGGAAAAGGGCGTCATTCAATTATTTTAAATAAATTGGGATTGAATGTAACAGGTGTCGATTTGTCATCAAATAGTATTGCAAAAGCCAAAAAATACGAAAACGAAAAGTTGAAGTTTTTTGTGCAGGACATGCGTGAACCAATTCCAGATGCAAAGTTTGATTTCATTGTCAATCTTTTTACTAGTTTTGGCTATTTTGATCACCATCAGGACAATCTCAAAGTATTGAAAGCCATTCATCAAATGTTGGTGCCAGGCGGAAAATTAATTATCGATTTTTTCAATTTGCAAAGGGTTATCAAAGAAATGAAAGCGCAAGAAATGAAATCGATTGAAGGTATTGATTTTCATATTTCGAAACGTTTTGATGGACATCATATCTACAAAACCATCGAATTTGAAGCTGAAGGAAAACAGCATTCCTACACTGAAAAAGTGCAAGGATTGTCGGAAACAGATTTTAGAAGCCTCTTGATTCAAGCTGATTTTGAATTGGTAGATATATATGGAGATTTTGATTTAAATTCTTTTGATTCGGAAAATTCTGACAGAATCATTTTAGTAGCCAAGAAAAAAGCATGAACGGATTTTGGAGTATTTTGGCATTGATTGCCGCGGTTTTTTTGGGTGGACTGCTCGTTATTTGGGTGGATTCCTACAAACAAAAAAACCTCATTAAAATCATGTTGGCTTTCAGCGGTGGATTTTTGTTGGCCATTGCATTCAATCATTTTTTACCTGAATTATACGCAGCACATAATCATTCCATTGGTTTGTATGTCATTCTTGGATTTTTGATTCAATTGATTTTGGAATATTTTTCTGGCGGAATCGAACACGGTCACGTACACATCCACAAAGGAAAAGCAATGCCTTGGATGTTGTTTATTTCCCTTTCAATTCATTCTTTTGTGGAAGGAATTCCTTTGGCAATTCCAGAGGTCGCGGAAGTTGGTCACCATCATTCACACCTGTCTGGGCAGTCGCTTTTATTGGGAATTATTTTTCACCAAACACCTGTTGCAATTGCTTTGATGACACTGCTGAGAAGTTCAACTTTCAGTCTCAAGAAATCGTGGTTTGTGCTTGCACTTTTTGCCCTGATGACACCAGCGGGATTGGTTTTTGGTTATTTCACGCAAGGTTCGTTGGGATTCATCAATATGGATATTTTACTCGCGATTGTAGTAGGAATGTTTTTGCACATTTCTACCACCATCATCTTCGAAGCAAGCGAAAATCACCGTTTCAATTTAGCGAAATTGGCCAGCATTTTTGTCGGTGTTACCTTGGCTTTGTTGATTCAATAATTGATTTTCCCAAAGAGATTTGGGAATTCTTACTATTGGTGAATTCTAAACTTACAATACTTAATAACAGAACCTTTTGCTGTAAATAACTGCTCATAATGTGTTTTGATATGGAAAATTTCTTTCGTTTTTTCATCTAAATCAGCTGGCAAAGTACCATAAAGATCCCAAGTCAATTCTAGGCAATCGTAGCCATGTTCTTTGATTTCTTCTTCTGTTGATTCAAACAATAAATCGCTGTCCGTTTTCAAATGAACTATGCCATCTTTTTTCAAGATTTGACGGTATTTGTCGATGAAAAGTTTTGAAGTCAAACGTTTTTTAGGTTTGTTTGGTTGTGGATCTGAAAAAGTCAACCAAATTTCATCTACTTCTCCTTCAGCGAAATAATCTAATATAAAGTCAATTTTGGTACGCAAAAAAGCAACATTTGGCAAATTGCGTTCAACAGCATCTTTCGCTCCAACCCAAATACGTGCACCTTTGATGTCGAGTCCGATGAAGTTTTTATTTGGAAAATGGTCTGCCAAACCAATGGTGTATTCTCCTTTTCCGCAACCCAATTCAAGAACAATTGGATTTTCATTTTTGAAATAATCCTTATTCCATTTTCCTTTCAAATCAAAAGGGATTGAATGATCTGAAACCAAAGTTGGTTCGAAAACGTTCGACCATTCCTTCATTTCAGTAAATCTGCGGAGTTTATTCTTTGCCATATTCTAAATCTGGGCGCAAAGATAAGGATTCTTATAGAAAGTTAAATGTTGGGAGAAATCTTCATTCTCATTCTGTTACTTCTCTTCATTCTCATTCTGTTTCACATTCTGTCTATCATTCTGGTTTTTTAAGTACCTTTGATTTGTGTTACCAGAATCGATTTCAAATCAAAATGTGTTGATTTCTCCTTTGAATTGGGGAATGGGACATGTTGCGCGATCGATTGCGGTAATACAACAATTGCTCTACCAAAAAAATCAGGTTTTTGTGGCTTGTGATGAAGATCAAAAAGCGGTTTTTGAAGTATATTTTTCCAATTTGAATTTCATTGCACATCGCCCGTATCCGTTTCAATTTTCTGGAAAAGGAAATTGGGGTTGGGATTTATTTATGCAACGCAAAAGACTTATGGAACGATTTGCTCAAGAACGCAAAGAAGTCGAAAAATACATCGCAGAATTTGAGATTGATTTGGTAATTTCAGACCACCGATACGGTTTTTTTTCGAAAGCTAAACCTTCTGTTTTTATAACACATCAATTGCATTTGCCACTGAAATGGTTTCAAAAACCGATGCAATACGTGCACCAAAAGATGATTCAAAATTTCAGCATAGTTTGGGTGTTGGACGATGAAAAACAATCCTTGGCGGGAAAATTAAGTCGTGAAATTAAGCATCGAGATTTGCATTACATTGGTTGGAAATCAAGGTTTCAATTGCCTGCTGATAAAGTGGAATTATGCAATCAATTGTACCTCGTGAGCGGGCCTTTGCCTTATTCACAAGATTTTTTGAATGAATGCATCGCTTTGGCGCAGCAAAACAAAGGAAACAATGTCTTACTTTATCCCAAAGGTTTGATTGTACCCGAAAATTTGCCCGAAAATCTGCAATGTATCGAAGCGCAAAATTGGAAAGAGGCAGATGTATTTTTGCGGGGAGCTCAAAAAATCATTTCCCGTTCAGGCTATTCTACCTTGATGGACTTGAAAATCTTGCAAAAAAACGCACAGTTGTTTCCTACACCCGGACAAGGTGAACAAATTTACTTGGCTCATTTTCATTCTGCTACAAAATGGAATGTTTGAGTAAACACATTTAACTAAGTTTGTTACTTATTTTTTGATTCATAATAAACTAATTATTAAGTTTTAAGCCGTTTATTAAGTTATCATTAATTGTCAAAAAGTTTTGTTTTTTCCACCTCAATTGTCGTAATTTTGTCGCATCGATTGGATAACGTCCTTTTGCTGATTTCTTTTGGCAAACTGTCTAATCGAAAAAACATTTTATGCTTCATGATGATTCGCAGTTTATCGAATAAAACAACTAATTTTTACCGAAATTTTCTTTTCACAGCTTGTGCTTTGTTTTTTGTGAATGTGGTATTTGGGCAAGTTTCTTACCTCGGTTTGGATGGAGGTTTTGAAGGTAGTGCAACTATTGATAATACTACAATTGCAACTGGTCCTGTGGCTTCAAAATGGTCTAAAGCAAATGCATCTCAGACAATTGCTCTTGAAACAGGTACGGTTAGATCAGGTACAAATTCTTTAAAAGCAAGTAATGGTGCGACAGGAAGAAGAGTATGGTCACCAAACCAAACTGTTTCATCAACAACTTCTCAAGTTACAGTTCAATTTTACATTCGTGTCGCAAATACTACTAATTCACAAGAACAGCAACCTGGAATTATTAATAATGCAGAAGGAATATCAGGATCTTACACTACAGGTTCTGCGGCTAACACCTGGACAAAAGTCACTTACAATAAAGCATCTTCAACATTTACCACTATTTCAGGTTTGTTTTTGATTAAACAGAAAGGGACTGGAGGAGATATGTTTGTTGATGATATGTGTGTTTACACCGGAGCTGTTGATAATACCGCTCCAAACTCAGCTACAGTTTTTGCAACTTCAAATCCATCTTCCACCTCCTTAGATTTGTCATGGACAGCTGCAAGTGGTGGTGTTGACGGAGGTGGATATTTAGTTGTTAGATACGCGTCAAATCCAGCAGCTGCAGACGATCCGAATGTAAATGGAATTTATGCTGTTGGAAATACAATTCCCGGAACAGTAACAGGAACAGTAGTTTATCGTGGTACTGGAACTTCATTCACAAATTCAGGGCTTGCTTCAAGTACAACTTATTACTACAAAGTTTATACCTACGATAAAGCATACAATTATGCAGGGGAGGCAACAGCAAACGGAACTACACTTTCATCTAATAAAACGGTAACATTTAATGCCAATGGAGGAACCGGTTCAATGTCAAATCAGATCGCTTCAACTGCAACAAACTTAACATCGAATGCTTTCACACGTTCTGGATATACATTTTCTGGTTGGAATACCGCTGCAGATGGAAGTGGAACATCATACGCAAATACAGCAAGTTATCCGTTTACGTCAGATGCCACTTTGTATGCACAATGGACATTAATCACATACACTGTAACTTTTAACGCCAATGGCGGAACAGGTTTGATGTCAAACCAAACTGCTGCCGTTTCGACCAATTTGACAGCCAATGCGTTCACTCGTTCTGGTTATTCATTTTCAGGTTGGAATACTGCTTCAGATGGTAGTGGAACTTCATACGCAAACAGTGCTAGTTTCCCTTTTACTTCCAATGCTACTTTGTATGCGCAATGGACGGTGATTTCTGCTCCGACGATTTCAGCAACAGGAACTTTATCAGCGCTTTCTACTACCTATGGAACGGCGAGTAGTACTGCAACTTTTTCCGTTTCAGGATCTGCATTGACCAATGACATTGTCGTTACACCACCTGCAGGATTTCAAGTTTCGCTTTCAGCAGGATCAGGTTTTGGCACTTCATTAATATTAACACAAACTGCAGGCGTTGTTTCTTCCACCGCGATTTACGTGAGTTTGGCTGCAACAACCAACGCTGGAACTTACAGTGGAAACATCGTTTTGTCGTCCACGGGCGCAAGCAATGTGAATGTTGCCACGGTTTCAAGTACAGTGAATCCCGCAACGTTAACCATCACAGGACTTTCAGCTTCAAACAAAACGTATGATGGAAATACAACCGTTTCAGTGTCAGGAACGGCTGCTTTTTTAGGTTTACAAAACGGAGATTCATTCACGCCTTCAGGTTCGGTCACTTGGGCATTTCCTTCAGCGATTGTTGCCTCACATACAGTAACAAGAACGGGCTCTTTTTTAGCCCCGAATTCAAATTATACGGTTACACAACCAAGTTTAAACACATCGATTACTGCCAAAGCTTTGACAATCACAAGTACAGCAGGAAACAATAAAGTATATGATGGTTCGACAGCAGCTACTTTCACAGGAACTTTGACAGGCGTAGTTTCGCCAGATGTAGTTACTTTCACAGGTTCTGGAACATTTGCAAGTTCTGGCGCTGGAACAGGAATTGCCATTACATCTACCGCAACGTTGGGTGGTGCTGGCGCAGGGAATTACACTTTGACGCAACCAACAGGAATTACAGCAAACATCACGCAAGCATCTCAAACAATCACTTTTGGCACATTGTCAGATAGATTAGTCGGTGGAGCGAGTTTCAGTTTGACCGCAACAGCTAGTTCAGGATTGACTGTCACTTACACAAGTTCAAATCTAGCAGTTGCAACTGTTTCAGGTTCAACCGTTACGATTGTTGGTGCTGGAACGACTGTGATTACCGCTTCACAAAGTGGAGGAGTGAATTATGCCGCAGCATCTGATGTGCCGCAAAATCAAGTGGTGGTGGTTGGTCCGTGTTATACTGAAGATGTTACTGGAGTTACATCCTCTGGTAGTTATAGCACAAAAACGTGGACTGGAACCGGTGGAACTTGGACAGCAACTGATTCAAGAAGTGATCAAACGATTACTGGAAAAGCAATAACTATAAGAACAGGAGTTGTAACATCTCCAACTTTTACAGATGGAATTGCTAGTATTACTTTTACTACCAAATTTCCATTTTCAGAGTCAGGTAGTGGAAAAAATCTTACAGTTGAAGTAAATGGAACTGTTATAGGAACATTACTTCAGACTGAAATGATTGGAACAATAACTAAGACTTTTTCAGGAATAAATGTTGGTGGAAGTATTGTTATTACTTTTACTTCTGCAAGTGGAGCTAGATATTGTATTGATGATATAAGTTGGACTTGTTACACAGCAGCTCCATCACCAGAAATCAACTTGCAGGGAAATGCAACAAATATCGTTTCAGGCGACGCAACAGCAGCAACAGCAGACCACACGGATTTTGGAAATGCAGCAGTAACTGGCGGAACAGTGGTAAGAACATTCACGATTCAAAACACAGGTTCAGCAGGTCTGAATTTGACAGGAAGTTCGCCTTATGTAGCCATTTCAGGTGCGAATGCGGCAGATTTTTCAATCACAGCCATTCCATCAGCAACGATTGCTGCAAGTTCAAGTACTACTTTTCAAGTTACATTTGATCCATCAGCAGTAGGGGTTCGCAATGCGACATTGACCATTGCAAATGACGATTCAGACGAAGGAACATACACTTTCGCGATTCAAGGAACGGGAGTCAATTCCAATACTTCGGATATTACCGTGGAAACAGGTTTTACGTACAATAGCAATATCAATTACGCCACTTACCAATCGGCAACGATTTCAACCACTGCGAACGGAATTGCGGTTATGGGAATTACCATTAGAGATGGAGGAGGAAGTGCAGATGCAGATGCTTTGGGAACTGAATTGAATGCAATTTCTTTTACAGTTGCAAACATTGCGAATATTCGTTCAGCAGCATTGTTTCAAGGTTCTACTTTGGTGGACAATGCACCATCGATTGGCGGAGGAAATATTTCATTCTCAGGTTTGAGTGGCGCGAATGTGACCGCAAACGACAATGGTTCAAAAACCTTGACTTTGTATGTTACCTTTTTGACTGCTGTGACAGATAATCAACAATTGCAATTTACAGTAAGCAGTGCGACATCTAATATCACAGGGTCATCTTTTGCGACAGCCAATGCGGGTGCAGCAACTTCGAGCACAACAGCAGATAGAAATAGAATTGAAGTGACTGCAGATAGAATGATTTTCTCTCAACAACCAGTTTCAACGAGTATCACGACAGTTTTGAGTCCAACTCCAACCATCAGTTTTGTGGATGCAAACAACAATTTAGATTTCGACAATACGCGCACGGTCACGTTGACCACTTCAGGAATCGACATGACATCTTCTTCGCCATATACAATTACTGCGACGCACACAGGAATTTTAAGTTTGACAGGCGTTTCGTTTTCATCTGCCCAAACAGGAATCACCTTGATTGCCACCACAACAGGATTGAGTTTTTCGAATACCAAAACATCTAATACGTTTGATATTTCAGCAGTGATTATTCCTGATAATGCTTATAGAACGACTTCTGCAGGAACTTGGCCAACGTCGGGAACTGCAACTTGGGACAAATATGTGAGTGGCGCATGGACAAGTTCAACTGCTCCAACTTCTGGGACAACCAATACTTTGTATATCAGACACACGATTACTTCAAACGGTTCTTTTGCTGCAAGTTCGCCTTATACAACAATGATTGTTGAGAGTGGAGGAACATTTAATGATGGTCACAATAGTACATTTGGTTCATTAACTGTTGAAAGTGGTGGTGTTTTTTCCGCGAATAATCCAGCGGTGGATATTCATTCTACAGGAACTTTGACAGTTGAATCAGGAGGTAGATTTATCATCAATTCAGCTACCTTAAATCACGCGGATGGATTGTTTGATGGAACTGAAAACTTCAAATCGGGTTCGATTTTAGAAATTAAAAATTACGACTTCGATTCTGGAACGGGAGAAGATGATTTGATTGACTCTGGAAGCGACATTTCAGTAAATTCAGCTGGATATTACTTTGGAAATTTGATTGTAAATTGTACACCACCTGTAGACAAACCTTTTACTTTGGTTGGAGTTATAGGAACTCATAAACTTTGTGCAAATGATTTAACTGTGATCAACGGCTCAGCTGAAAAGAATGTTTTATTGACAAATGTAAATGCCTCTGTAGAAATCGGGGGTAATATTGATGTGCAACAAAACCAATTCTCTTTTGGAGCATTATCGTCATCCAACGTGACGCATACTGTTTTAGGAAATTTAAATATATCTGGTTCTTCAGCGATAGTAGATTTAAATCAAACTATTTCTGGTACAGCTTCAGTTACTGTAAATTTGAAAGGAAACTTTACAGGTACTCAAGGAAATTATAAATCTACCGATCCTGGCTGTTCTTTGCGCTTTACCAATACAATTGACCAGTTGATAGATATTGCTCCTGCAGTAACTTTCAATTCATTTAACATGTTTGTAGAAAGTGGTGCCAAAACAAAACTGAGCAATAATGATTTGATGATAAATAATACATCTAGTTTCACGGTTCTAGATGGAGGAAGTCATCATTTCAATTGGAATTCATCTGATGTTCCGCTTTTGATCAAACAACCAGGTTCGCCAACGGGAACGAATACTTTTGCCTCAAACCAAGGAAGTACATTATATATTACTTCAACTGCAGGTTTAGTAGCAAATACAGCTTTGGCTGGAAATGTGCAATTGCCAACAAGTAACAAATCCTTCAACCAAACAGCTAGATTCTGGTATGTCGGAAAAACCAACCAAGTCACAGGTGACGGTTTAACTACTGGTTCTAATGGAAAGGTTGTTTATGTGAATTTGTTGGACAACACGGTAACACTTACTTTAACAAACAATATCGGAATTGCCAATTCAACTACGATTGAGCCCACGGGTGGTCGTTTGGAAATCCAAAAAGGAATTGTGATTGGCACAAATTCTGGTGATTTCTCTGGAACCGGAAGATTGGTAATGTCAGACGGTGAATACAGGATATCAACAATTACCGGTACACCTTTGAGTAATTATTTACCACAACTTTCAGGTTACGGAAATTATTCTTTGACTGGTGGAACTGTTCATTTGAACGGAAGCAGTGCAATTCAAATCTTGTCTGGGACTCCGACTTATTACAAATTGGCTTTCAGTGGCGCAAATACATTGGGAACGGATTACAAAGGTTTTAGCAGTGCAACAACTGTTACCAATAATGTGACTATTTCTGGAACTCCAGTTGTAGATGCTCAAAGCAATTCATTTCTTGGTGATGCAGGTCTGACCATGACTGGCGGAAGATTGAGAATGGCAAAATTGAATGAAACATTACCACAATTGGCAGGAGTGAATAATCCATATGTGTTAACAGGAGGAACCATTGAATTATATGGAACGAGCAGTGCTCAAACCCACAATATTCGTGGAACCTATGCAAGTTCAAATGTTTCTTATTTCAACGTTGAATTGAATGCAGCTGGCGCAAATACAGATGATAAAAATATCGGTGCACAAGCAAGTTTTGCAGTTACAGGAACATTGAATGTCAATTCACCAGCCGTTTTCCAATTGGATGCAAACGATGTAGTGAGTGGTTCAGGTGCTTTCAATGTGAACGCAGGTTCTACTTTGAAATATGGAAGTGCAAATGGAATTACTGCAAGTGCCGCATCAGGAAATGTGCGCACAACAACACGTTCATTTTTGTCAACTGCAAGTTATGGTTTTGTAGGAACAACGGCTCAAACTTCAGGTGATGGGTTGCCAGAAGCTATAGTTAATTTATATGTTCAACGTGGAAATTCTAGTGCAATTACTACTTTGACCAATTCGTTGATTATCAACAATACTTTGAAAATGATTCAAGGTCACGTGAACACTGCTGCAAACACTTTGGAATTAGGGATTTCAACGGCACAGTTAGGAACGTTGGATTACACCACAGGCTACGTTTTGGGTAAAATGAAACGTTGGTTCAACAGTACCAATTCAGGTAACGCATCAGGTTTGTTCCCAATGGGATTGGATGATAGTGGTTTAAAAAATCGTTTTGCCAAAGTAGAATACACAACAGCTGCTGCTTCCGGAGGACCTTTGACAGTTGAATTTATTTCCACTCCAATGGGCGTTGCAGGATTGAGTATTCCGTCAGCAAATACAGGAGGATTTGGATTTGACGTAGTAACAACAGAAAACCAAGGTTATTGGAAAATTGACAATGAATCAGGAAGATTGACTGACGGTGAATATACAATTTCCATTACTGGAGAGGGCTTTACTACGGTTAATAGTTTGGATGGAATCACTTTGTTGAAAAGAGTAGGAGGTGGCAATTGGACAACTCCAGGAACACATGTAGCAGCATCTGGTTCAACATCAATTCCAACGGTTACACGTTCAGGCGTTGCCGGTTGGTCGAACTTTGGTTTCGGAGGAAATTCTGCAAATCCATTGCCAGTTGAATTGATTGATTTTTCAGCGTTCTGCGACGATAAAACGAGTCACATCAATTGGACAACCGCTTCAGAGAAAAATTCAGATTATTTTGAAGTAGAAGTTTCAACGGATTTGGTCTCATGGTCTGATGTTTCACAAATTGACGCGGCAGGAAATTCAAGCAGTAAGAGAGAATACACGATTTCCGATAACATTTCTAGAGGCTTGAGATATTACCGTTTGGTACAAGTTGATTTCGACGGAAAACAAAGAATTTACGAACCAATCAGCTTAAATTGCGGCGATTCAGAATCTGTTTTCTTGATTTATCCAAATCCAACAAGTGGTGATTTTGTGGTATCGATTCAAAACGAAAAATTGTCAGGCGAAATCGCTGTGACTTTGAACACCGCAGATGGAAAATTGATTTCTACCAAAACAAGCGAAGCAACGACAGGAGTGCAATCTATTTATTTTGAGAATAATCTTTTGCGTGCTGGGATTTATTTTGTGAACGTAAGCGACCAATTTGGGAATCAACTTTCAGGGAAAATTGTAGTTCGTTAATTTGCAGATGTAAATTAAATAATTAGTGCTAAGATTTTTCACTTATTCATTTATTTGACATACATTTGAGTATCTTAAACTACAAGAACTACTCAAAAATGATCAAATTAATAACCTTTGGAAAGTATGTTACACTATTGATTGTGGCATTTCTTGCTGGATTTAATTCATCTATTGCGCAAACTTATGTAACCATCGGAGGTAACGATTTGTCTTCATCTTCAACAGCTATAAACCGAAGTTGGAACGCAACTCCGACATTGGTTTCTAACTACAACTGTGCTGAAATCTTGTACACCAATTCAGAATTGAATATTCCGGCAGGCAATGTCAGTATTGATAAATTGGCTTTCAATAAAACAGGTGGAAGTACTTCGAATTCATATCAATACAATACTACGAATGTTTCGATATATATGAAAACTGTTGGTGCAACTTCACTGGCGAATAGCACATATGACTTGGGTTCTTATACGTTAGTTTGGTCAGGAAATTTTCCTTCAGGTGGGGCTTTTGGTTTCAAAGAAGTTAACTTTTCAACAATCTTTCAATATCCAAACGGGGCAAACGATCATTTATCAATTCTTGTTTTAAACAATAGCGGAATTGTTCCAATTAACAACACGACCGATCGTCCTGAATGGGCATGCAACACGGTCGCTGGTTCTGATATAAAATCACGCTTTGAATCAAACAATGTTTCACTACCAACGTTCGGAAATTCTTCAACTACTAGACCCCAAATAAAGTTGCGCTATTCCATTTGCTCGGCACCGCCAGCAATACTAGGACCCATTCTCGGAAATTCAAATTCAATTTGTGCAGGCGGTGGTGATAACTATTGGGTTTACAATCCTGAAGTTGGTGTGACTTATACCTGGTCTTATTCAGGAAATGCAACCATTACAGATAATGGAAATGCCACGACCATTGGTGCAGGAAGTGCTATCCAGTTGATGAATGTCACAACTGCAGGTGTGTTGACTGTTACACCCTCTAATTATTGTGGAACAAGTCCTGCACAAACTAGAAATATTGATGTAATTCCAGTTGCTAATTTGACACCGCCGTCAATTTCTCCAATATGTGAAGGACAAACTTTTACTCTTGGCTGTCCAGTAGATGGATATAATGGCACTTGGTCACCTGCATATAATAATACTATTACAACTACTTATATTTTTACTCCTAGTGCTGGCCAATGTGCTACCAATGGCATTGTAACAGTTGTAGTCATTCCAAATGTAACTCCCACTTTCTTGCAAGTTCCGCCAATTTGCACAGGTCAAATAATTGCTCCATTGCCAACCACTTCAGATAATGGAATTACTGGTTCATGGTTTCCGGCAATAAACAATACATCCACAACTATTTATACTTTTACGCCAACCTCGGGACAATGCGCCTATCCGACAACGATGACAATAGTTGTTAATGCACTTCCATCAACTCCAACAATCAGTGCAAGTGGTTCTTTGACATTTTGTGATGGAGGAAATGTTATTTTGACTTCTTCAGAACCAAGCGGAAATTCATGGTCAAATGCAAGTTCGACGCAGTCGATTTTAGTAAATTCCTCAGGAGATTATACTGTTGAGTATACAGATGCAAATGGATGTTCTGCTACTTCATTGCCAACAACCGTTACTTTCAATCCAATTCCTGCAATTCCAACTATCACCTCAAATGGATCTTTGACATTTTGCGATGGTGAAAATGTCATTTTGACTTCTTCCGAATCGACTGGGAATTCATGGTCAAATGCAGCTTCCACACAATCAATAACGGTAAATTCAACTGGTAATTATTCGTTAACATGTACGGATGCGCTTGGTTGTTCAGCAACTTCATTGCCTGTGACCGTTACAGTGAATCCAATGATTACTCCAACTTTTGCGGCAGTTTCACCTATTTGTAGTGGTGCAACTTTGTCTAGTTTGCCAAGTATTTCATTAAACGGAATCTCTGGAACTTGGAATCCTGCATTGGATAACACGCAAACAACAACTTACTCATTTATTCCTAATCCTGGTCAATGTGCAAATATGGGAACATTGACGGTTGTTGTGAATCCAAATCCTGCTATTCCAACAATTTCAGCAAGTGGTTCTTTGACATTTTGCGAAGGAGGAAATGTTATTTTAACTTCTTCAGAATCAATAGGGAATTTATGGTCAACTGGTGAAACAACCCAATCAATTACAGTCAATACTTCAGGCGATTATTTTGTCACTGTTAGTAATCTAAATGGTTGTTCAGCCAATTCATTGCCAACCACGGTTAATGTCAATCCAAATCCTACCATTCCAATTATCACCCCAAATGGATCTTTGACATTTTGTGATGGAGAAAATGTAGTTTTAATTTCTTCGGAATCGACTGGAAATTCATGGTCTAATGGTGCTTCCTCACAAGTAATATCGGTTAATTTTGCTGGGAGTTATTCAGTAACATTTACAGATGTCAATGGATGCAGCGCGACTTCTGCTCCAATAACTGTTACAGTTTATCCACTTCCAGCAGCTCCAACAATTTCAGCAAATGGATCATTGACTTTTTGCGAAGGTGGAAATGTTGTTTTAAATTCTTCACAAGCAAATGGAATTCTGTGGTCAAATGGAAGTGCTTTCCAGTCATTAACTATATATTCATCAGGTGATTATAGTGTTGAGTATACAGATGTAAATGGATGTAGTGCTACTTCATTGCCAACTACGGTTACTGTCAATCCAAATCCTGCCATTCCAACAATCTCCGCAAATGGTTCTTTGACATTTTGCGAAGGAGGAAATGTTATTTTAACTTCTTCAGAATCAATAGGGAATTTATGGTCAACTGGTGAAACAACCCAATCAATTACAGTCAATTCATCAGGAATTTATGCTGTTTCTTTTACAGATATAAACGGATGTATTGCGAATTCATCGCTAATTCCTGTAATTGTTAATTCATTGCCAGCTGCGAATGTTTCCATGCTGACAAATGACACAATCACGGCATTCCCTATTGGTCAAAACTATCAATGGATCAATTGTGCCAATGATTTACCAATTTTTGGAGCAAGTGATAATAATTATGCAGTGGAAGTAAATGGAGATTACGCAGTAATTGTTACCAATTCAAGTGGATGTATGGATACTTCCAGTTGTATTTCTGTAGATCTTCCATTTTTGAATCCCGATGCAGGTTTAGTTATATTTCCTAATCCAACGACGGGAAATTTTTCAGTTTCAATCGACACAGATCAATTTGTAGATGTCATTGAAATCAGTTTTCTGAATAGTGTAGGTAATGTTATCTCAACACAAACTACTCAAGCCGGTTCAGGAGTTCAAATAATCAATTTTGCCAACAACCAACTCCAAGCTGGACTCTATCTCATTGTTGTTTCTGACCAAAATGGTAATCAACTTACTGGGAATGTTTTAATTCAATAAAAAATTAATTAGAAAAAATAAGTTCTAATTTTCAAAAATAGTAAAGGCTGTCGCATGAGTGACAGCCTTTTTGTTGTAAATTAACTTATGATGAGGTAATTAAATTTGCGCCAACGCTTGCGTAATATCTGCAATAATATCTCCATGAAATTCAACTCCAACGGAAACACGCACCAATTTTTCGGTGATGTGCATCGCTTGTTTGTCAGCAATTGGAACATCAGCGTGTGTCATTGTTTGAGGATGTTCAGCCAAACTTTCTGTTCCACCCAAACTAACTGCCAATTTGATCAATTTCAAGTTGTCTAAAAATGTAAAAGCTTCTTTTTCGCCGCCTTTCACATCAAAAGCAATCATGGCACCTGCGGATAAATATTGTTTGTGGTAAATTGCTTTTTCTACATCATTTCCAACTTCGTCGATAAATCCTAAGAAGTAAACTTTCTCCACTTTTGGATGATTTCTCAAATACTTAGCAACTTCTACGGCGTTAGTTGCTTGTTGATCCATGCGGACTTTCAATGTTTCTAAACTGCGCATCAATAACCAACCTGTCCAAGGTCCTGCCATGTTTCCAAGGAAAGTTCGTAATCCTTTGATTCTTCCCATCAAAGCCTTTGAACCCAGGCAAGCACCAGCGATGACGTCAGAATGTCCGCCAATGTATTTGGTTGCAGAATACAAAACTAAATCAGCACCATGTTTCAACGGATGTTGCCAAATTGGTCCCATGTAAGTGTTGTCAACCGATAAAATGATTTCGCGATCTGGCTGAGCAAAGTGTTGTTTGATTTCAGCACACATTTCAATATCAATCAAGGCATTGGTAGGATTTGCAGGCGTTTCGATATGAATCATGGCCAATTTATGTCCCAAACCACTTGCTTCGATTTTAGCAATGATTTCTGCTTTCGATTCTGTTGCCAAAAATCCGATGGATTGAATTTGCATCTTTTTTAAAAAGTGATTGATGAAATGATCCGTTCCACCGTAAACTGGACGAGAATAAAGTAATAAATCTCCTGGAGACATGAATTCCATCATCGCGGTTGAAATGGCTGACATTCCGCTTTCAAAAACAGCACAATCTTCCGCGCCGTCCCATAAACATAGCCGATTTTCTAATATTTCTAAATCTGGGTTATTCAAGCGGCTGTAGATCAAACCCATTTCTTCGTCTTTGCCTTGTTCTCTCAAGCCATAAGCAACTTCGAAGAAATTTTTTCCTTCTTGAGCAGTTTGAAATACAAATGTCGAAGTTTGAAAAATCGGACATTTCAAAGCTCCTTCAGACAAAGCAGGTTTGTAACCATAACTCATCATTAAACTTTCGGGGCGCATGTTTTTTGGATCCATTGTATTATCTTTAAATTTGAAACAATGTAGAAAATAAATCTATAGAAAGTTAATTGAAAGAAAATAGAGCTTTATTTTTAAATTTATAAAGAATATTTATCTTTGAAATTCAATTTTGAGTGATGGAAAAAGAAAATTATTCGCCGGAGTATCAATTGGATCAAATTGATGAACAGATTTTGGCTTTGTTGGTAGAAAATGCCAAATTAGGCTCAAAAGAAATTGCTGCGCAAGTTGGATTGACTGTAACGCCCACTTATGAGCGCATCCGACGCCTTGAGAAACGCGGATTTATCAAAAGTTACAAAGCGGTCTTGGACAAAAAGAAATTAGGTAAAAATTTAACGGTTTTATGCAATGTTCAGCTTAAATCACATGCTGCGGAATTGTTAGAATCTTTTGAATCGCAAGTTATTGAACTACAAGAAGTCACAAGTTGCTATCACATTGCAGGAAATTTTGATTACTTGTTAATAATTGAAATTGAAGACATGGATGAATATGCTGAATTTTTGAAAGGAAAATTGGCTTCGATTCCCCATATTGCGACCGTTCAAAGCTCATTTGTGATGCGCGCTTTGAAAGAAACTGGATTTTAATGTTGATCGAGAAGCTATATCTCACTAGAAAATTAATTGATAAACCGGTCATGGATTTGGTTTCTTTTTATTTTGTAAAAGGCACACTTTAATCAATGATTAGGCAAATAAGAGATGATTATTTCCGATTAACCAACTTATGTGTATATTCGACGTCTATAATTAACTAGAAAATTAAAATAGACGTTTCACTTGAAAAAAAGCATTCTTCTTTCTCTCTTTATGTTGCTCTTTTTGATGGATGCTTTCACGCAAGTGATTGATCCATTTAGTATTCGCTATCAAAATCAGCAGAAGGGCGGAATCACCATGCTTGCAAATGTTTCAGTAAGTTGCTCGAATTGTAATTCAACAACGGCTGTAGTTCCACCAACAGGTAGCGGAACCAATAATGACTTTACGATGAATTACGTCGATATTGATAATAATTCTAGTACTTTCATGTCGTCTAGTGACAGTTTAAATCTTTCAGATTGTAGCGAAGTTTTGTGGGCTGGATTATATTGGACAGCAAGGCTAAGCACAAATGGAACTCCTGGAGCAACAACTAATTATACCACCAGGAATCAGATAAAGTTAAAAGTCAATAATGGTGCTTATCAATCACTTACAGCTGATGAATTATTAGACAATTCAGTAGGACATCAAACTTACCACTGTTATAAAAATATCACTTCAATTGTTCAAAGCAATGGCGTAAAAGCTAGATATACAATAGCAGATTTAGTCACAAGAACTGGTATATCCGCGGTTTATGGCGGATGGACGATTGTGGTTGTTTACAGCGATGTTTATCAGTCCATGAGAAATTTGACCGTCTTTGATGGTCTAGCAAATGTAAGTACTGGAAATACAGTGACCATTCCAATCAGTGGTTTTGTAACACCACAAGTTGGTCCAGTAGCTTTCGAATTAGGTGTTGTTTCACACGATGGTGACCGCGGTGAAGTGGGAGATCAACTGAGATTCAATGGTGCTGGTACTTATGTAAATGTTTCTGATGCTTTGCATACTGCAAACGATGTTTTCAATAGCACCATTGCCAATGATGGCGTTTTAACTCCATTTCGAAATCCAAGTTTCAACAATACTTTAGGACACGATGTAAGTATTTTTGTTCCCGTCAATACCGCGTTAAATTACATCGGTAATAACTCAAGTTCCGCCAATATCCAAATTACTACAGGAGGAGAAACGATTTTAACGTCAGTTGTAACGTCCGTAATTGATGTATTTGAACCAGATTTGCGTGCTACTGTATATGTTTCAGATTTGAATGGGGGCCAAGTAAATCCTGGTGATCAATTGGAGTATACAATTGTTGGGAAAAATATTGGCTCTGACGTTTCTTTGGGAACATTTATTACAGATACACTAGATCCAAGAACGATTTATGTACCTAATTCATTAAGTATTACTTACGGTCAAAATCTTGGTTCAAAAACAGATGCTTTTTCAGACGATCAAGCAGAATACGATCCTGTCAATCGGGTTGTTAAAGCAAGGATTGGAACTGGTGCAAATAGCACAACAGGAGGTGCTGTTGCTAGCTCTTCAACAGGCGCAGATAGTACAGTTTTAAAGTTTCGTGTTACCGTTATAGACGATTGTTTGATGTTTCAATGCGACCAGACAATTGAAAATAATGCTTATATCTTTGGAACAGGTAATATTTCAGGTAACAACTACAACAACAATGGTTTATCAGATTTGTATGATGCTTTAGGTTGTCCTGTTACAGCCTCTGGTCTTCTTTCAGTGAATGTGGCGAGTTGTCCAATTCCTGCAATAACTTACAATAGTCCGATTTGTGTTGGTGAACCTATTCAGTTTTCATTTCCAGTTTCCACAACCGCGAATTATGCTTGGACAGGTCCGAATGGATTTACTTCTTCGATTCACAATCCTACGATTTCAAATGCTGTACTCGCCAATCAGGGAGTTTATAATGTTGAAATTACCTTTGATGGATTAGATTGTATTATAGATACTTTTGCTACCGTTTCAATAAATATTCCGCCAGCGATACAATTGAACTCCATCACCAATGTCAATTGTTACAATGCCAATACAGGGGCAATTTCAATTACCGCAACAGGAAATGGACCATTTACTTACGCTTGGTCAAATGGCAATACAACATCAAACCCAACTGGATTAGCGGCAGGTAGTTACACTGTTGTTGTTACAAATTCACTTTCCTGCTCGGTTAGTCAGACTTTCAGTGTTACTCAAAATACCCAATTAGCAGGTTCAATTCAAAATCAATCCAATTACAATGGTTACAATGTCAGTTGTTTTGAAAATGTTTCTGATGGCTCTACTTTGGTTTCTGTCTCTGGTGGTTCGCCAGGATATACTTATTTATGGAGTAATGGGTTGACAACTCCACTGATTTCTGGACTTCAAAGTGGGACTTTTTCTGTTTTGGTCACTGATAATTTAGGTTGTTCTTTGAATTTATCAACAACGCTAACAAAACCACCTTTACTAGAAGTTCAACTTGCAGAAACAGATGTTTTGTGCTTCGGAGAATCTAACGGTACTGTAACTACTTCTCCAACAGGAGGCGTTGCGCCGTATTCATTTATTTGGACAAACGGAGCAACAACACAAAATCTTTCAGGACTTCCAATCGGAATTTACACCTTGTCAATGTTGGATGCCAATAATTGCCCAGCTTCTGCAAGTACAACAATTTCGCAGCCAGGAACTCCAATTTTAATCAGTGAATCTCATTCGGATGTCTTGTGCTATGGAAATGCGACAGGTTCTATCGATATTTCAGTTAGTGGTGGAACGTCACCTTATACTTACAGTTGGTCGTCAGGACAATCGACTGAAGATTTAATTTCTATCGGGAGCGGATTATTTACAGTTACAGTTACAGATAATTTGGGTTGTCAAGAAGCATTTAATGTAAATGTTCAACAACCTGCGCAAGCGCTTACTTTAGTTGAAACACACACCGATGCGCTGTGTATTGGAGGTCAGCAGGGAACCATAAATTTGCAGGTTTCTGGCGGTACAAACCCATATTTATATTCTTGGAATAATGGTTCTACCATTGAAGACCAAACTAATTTATTGGCTGGAATTTATACTGCGCAAGTTACAGATAACAACAATTGCCAATCATCCATTAATATTGAAATTTTGGATCCTAGCAACACAACAGTTCTTTCTGAGGCACACACAGATGTAGCTTGTTTTTCAGGAACGACAGGTGCAATCGATTTGTCTATCACAGGAGGTTTGCCGCCTTACGTTTTCGATTGGACGAATGGCGCAATTACTGAAGACATTTTCAATCTTGCTGCAGGGAATTATGGGGTCAATGTAGTAGATTTGAATGGTTGCGGCGAGTTTTTATCGGTTCTGATTACTCAACCAAACACCTTTGTTTCTGCCACCATTTCGCAAACTAATGTATTGTGCAGTGGCTCAAATACAGGCACGATGCAAGTAACTCCAGCAAATGGTGTTCTACCTTATACTTTTCTTTGGAGTAATGGTGAAACAAATGCTTCGATTTCTAACTTAACAGCAGGCAATTATACCGTAACTGTAACAGACTTTAATGGTTGTGCTATTTCGATTTCTTCTCAAATTACCCAACCTC